>CAZGQY010000068.1:0-19037 GCA_964528035.1 uncultured Methylococcaceae bacterium
AGGTTTTAATAAAATGCGAAAGATTGACGCAGGATTATTGTTTGTCTTCAAGGCGAAGCAACAGGCGCATAGCAGGGCTACGCAACTGTTGCTACAACGCAGAAGACGGACAATAAGACAAGTCAGGATTCGTATATTATTGAATCCTCGCTCCTAAGGGGCAGATTCTAAAAAGGTAGCTTGTTATAATCAGTGCAAAACAGTCTCCAGCGGTGTTTTGTTTATGGCGGAATGGGCAGTGTATTTTTGTTGCTGATTCATCTGCAGGACGGGTTTGTGTGTCTGGAGCTGGAAAAATAAGTCTAATTTGGGTACATTTAGAACTTTTAAATTGAGAAAGACAGTCTGGTTGTAGGGGAATTTAGTCGATTCGCAGTCGTGAAAAAACATAAATGCCACGCGTGGTTGGCAATAATCGGAGGCAGGTAGTTGCCGACATATTAGTTTGTAAACGCGTTGTTAGTGGATGGACTTGAATTGAAATTCGAAACTGGTGCAGTCTTGATTTATGTTTTACAGTGTGCAGTTAGGTGCATAGGAATCTGTGTATATTCGCTATGCCAGAATTGGGCAGAGAGGTATGGTGGTTTCAGACGTTAAAGTGTACGTTTTTGGGGGGGTGGTACTAAATCATTTGCCTTCAGGAAAGAATAACAAATCAAAAATAAAAAAACTCAATTGAGAAGGCTATAAGCGCTATGAACATACTCATGCTGACCAATACCTTTATGCCTTATGTAGGAGGTGTTGCCCGAAGTGTGCAGCGTTTTGTTGATGAATACCGTCAGCAAGGGCACAGGGTGCTGGTTGCCGCGCCATTGTACAAGAATACACCAGAAAGTGAGTTGGATGTGATCCGGTTTCCGGCGATACAGCATTTTAACGGAACTGAATTTTCTCTTCCGATGCCTGTTCCGGGAAGTCGTAGTGCTGAACTGAAGCGGTTTCAACCTGATGTTGTCCATGCTCATCATCCGTTTGCGCTGGGCAGTACGGCATTAAGAATCGCCTCTTCGCGTGGTATTCCGTTGGTATTTACTCATCATACAATGTATGAAAAATATACCCATTATATTCCAGGAGACTCGTTGCGATTAAAGCGGTATGTGGTGAGTTTGGTGGCAGGTTATTGCAATTATTGCGATGCGGTGATTGCGCCGAGTGAAAGTGTGGCGGAATTATTGCGTAAGCGAGGCGTTGATACACCGATTTCGGTGATTCCCACGGGTGTTAATACTGCCGATATCCGAAATGGAGATGGTGTGCAGTTTAGGGAACAAGTGGGAATTCCCAGTAATGCGGTTGTTGTCGGTCATGTAGGAAGAATGGCGACGGAAAAAAATCTTGGCTTTTTGGCTCAAGGAGTAGCCTCCTATCTGCGACGCAATAAGCAGGCTTATTTTGTTTTGGTGGGTGAAGGCCCGATGACGGACGAAATTCAACTTGAGATGGAGCGAATGAAAGTTGCTGACAGGTTTCGTCCAGTTGGCTTATTACAGAAATCCGAACTTTCCGGCGCGTACAAAGCAATGGATGTTTTTGCGTTTTCATCTCATACGGAAACGCAGGGTATGGTGTTGGCGGAAGCTATGGCTGCGGGCGTTCCTGTTGTTGCTTTGGATGCATCTGGAGTGCGTGAAGTGGTGTGTGATGGTGTCAATGG
The DNA here is from genome assembly GCA_964528035.1 of uncultured Methylococcaceae bacterium. Classification (GTDB taxonomy): domain Bacteria; phylum Pseudomonadota; class Gammaproteobacteria; order Methylococcales; family UBA1147; genus CAZGQY01. The sequence continues at coordinate 1,664 of CAZGQY010000068.1, forward strand.
TCGTTTGTTAGCGGGTGATGATGTCGACCAGTTTGCATCGGCGATTGAATGGATCGCCGATTTAAGTCCGCAACAAAGGCGGGTTATACAGAGCGGCGCACAAATGACTGCCACGGAATTTGATATTAGTCGAACAGCGAATAAAGCCCTGGATTTATACCAATCGATGGCAGAGCTGGTTCAATATAAGAAAAGGCAGGAGGCCAATATTTTACTGCGTACGCGCCGTGGAATTCGGTCTGAATGGCAAATTATGAGCAATATCGCAAAAGCAGCCGGTAATTTATTGCAATCGCCTAATAATTGTATGGATGATGCACTTAAGTTAGGTATTACTTCAGTCTACCCGGAAAATTGAGTGATTGAGCCTGTTGCTCCCAATTTAAAAGCGCGGGTTTTGGGTTGGTTTTGGGCAGTTTTTCTGAGGTTGCTTTGTTTGACCTGGCGTAAGAAGTATGTCGGCTTTAGAGCCATTGATGCTGCTCGCAGTAGGGGAGATAAATTGATGCTGTGCTTTTGGCATGGTAAATATATCCCCATAATGGCTTTATGTCGGTGGTTGTGGATTGAACGGCGACAAGAAAATGCTTGCGTATTTACTAGTCTTTCTGCCCGTGGTGCGGTCATTTCAGAAATTTGTCGGAATTTTGGCCTTCAATGTATATTAATTCCTGATGGTGGTCATAAGCATTCTTATGATCTTATGCGTGTAGCATTGGCGGCGCATAGCGCAGGAGTGATTGCCGTAGACGGTCCCCTGGGTCCGCATCAAAAAGTCAAACAGGGCGCAGTCAGATTGGCTTCTGAATTAGGCTATCGGTTGGTTCCGGCTGCAGTATATGCCAATAAAAAATGGATTGCTGGAAGCCGTTGGGATCAAATGGAGTTTCCTTGGTTTTTTACCCGTATCGGATTGTCAATGGGTGAACCAATTGAGGTATTGCCAAAGATTTCACGCAAGGAAATACGGGAGAACATGCTCCTTTTGTCAGATTCTTTGCAGCGTTTGGAGGTCAGGGCGGCACAATTAACGAACTCTTGACGGAATGGCTGCAATAATTGAGAAGAATAATTTGGGGTCAGAATAATGCTGACTTGCTTCCTTTGTCTAAAGAGAGCAAAACTATATTTCCAAGTTATTATTGGCCATTCCTAGCGTTGTATCTAAATGGTTACATGGCCTGAGGATTGCTTTGATCGCAGATTTGTAGCCGAGAAGGATCTGCGTGTGCTTGACCTGCGACTAGTCGAGCGCTCGCCTTGTATTTGACCACTAATCAACAAATCTATTTTTTCCACTACAGCCTTTGCGGAGTACTGGAGCGACTCTAACCCGTCTATTAATGTTCGGGTGTATTGAAAAAAGTGATTGTTTTATAAAGTGGCAGAAATGATAAAAGCGGGCCGTTAAGAACCCGCTTTTGTCATTTTGTACTGCTTATACTCTGTTGTAATCTTCAAATTGACCGACTACTAAAGAGTATGGATACCGGTTAGGTAATTACTTCTTGACTCTGTTACACAAGAAGAAAGCAATTCCACCGCCAATCCAAATCGCAAAGAATAACATATAATCTGGCATGCTGAACCTCCTCAAAATTGAACCGAATTACAAAAGTTTACGCCAAGATATTTTCTTGGTTTTTTTATCTTTCCTTTAATTAATAAACGAAACGCTACTTAGTAAATTACACTAAGGTACTAAATACGTTCATTTATTCCTTATTACGGCTACTACCAATCTGCTAAGCAGTCCGGTAGCTGCTAAGGAAGGATATATCATTATCCCTGCTTCGTCAATCCAAAGTCTACGTGAAAATGAACATCGAGAACTTTAGTCTGCAGAAGTAGAAGAACATTGTATCAGAGTAGGGATCAATGCGTTGCTTCTTCTCGATTTAGTGATCAGCGGCAAGTTGATTGGTCGTCGTGTTATCTTGCCTGTAACGGAAACGGTCACCATAGCGAATTTCCAGATAAATGATCAAACTTAACCAGGCAGCCAGATGGCAAAATACGGAGGGGTAGCTGGCTAGATAGAACTGCTTTGCTATGTTGTAGCTAATGACCAGTCCGATGCCAAATAAAGTAATAAACTTTCTGTTTGAAAATAGTGTGGCCATGATTATGGAATAGCCATACAGCCATTGGCTTAAGATCCAGAAAGAAAAATAAAAGTCGTAATGAATACTTTTGTTTATGAAAACAACTTTTACCGGCCCTTTCACTATATAGTAGAGGTAAAACATGCTGAGCCCTGCTCCTACCGCCATACAGGACATCAACAGCTTTCTTCGGGTAGGGGTGGTTTCCAGTCGGAATATCGCCCACGGGACGAGAGTTGGCCAAACGACATAGGCAATCAACGGGAATGCATGGCTTAGTATTTCTGTGAGTTCCGGCGATAATGAATGAGTCTGGCTGAGCCACAAGCAACCTTCGATAAACTGATGGGCTGCAAATATCAGTGGAAATGCTGCGAATGGCAATTGGTTTGGTTTGTTGGCTTGTTTAAGTGTGGCGATTCCTGCCGCAGTCAGAATTGCGCTGGATGCGAAACTTGCTTCTGCTGAAAAACACATGGCTTAATTTTCCCAAATGGGTTCGCCGGTTATTGTTCGGCAAACTTCTATTGCGGAGCGGAACGCATCCTCGTGAAATCCGTACTTGAAGTAGGAGCCACAAAAATAACTGTGCGCGTTTTGGTTGAGTGCAGGGAGTTGGTCCTGGGCTTGAATAGCGGCCAGGTCGAATAATGGGTGTTCGTAGTTGTATTCCCGCAGAATTTTGTCTGGATCAATTCTATCCCATGGGTTTACGGTGACAAAATAATTCTGTTTTTTCGAGACTTTTTGTAGCTTGTTCATAAAATAGCTGAAAGAGGAGCGCAGGGTTCCGTTTTCATCGCGATCAACGATATAGTTCCAACCCGCCCAAAGTCTTTTGTTTTCAGGCATAATGGATTCATCGGTGTGCAGCAGGACTTTGGATTTTGTGTATTGAAAGGCGGCCAACGCTTGTTTTTCCTGTTCGCTGGGGTCGCTTAAAATTTTAAGTGCCTGATCCGCGTGACAGGCAAATATCACTCGGTCATAGGTCTTTGTTTCTCCATTCGAGTCGATGATATCTACGTTCTGCTTGTTGCGTCTGACATGACTTACAGAGCATTGTAATTTAATCCTGTCTTTGTAGGGGGCGATAATCTTGTCGCGGTATGAGCCACTACCCTTAGCGACGGTGCTCCAGCGTTTTTTGCCGAATATTCCCTGGAATGCACCGTGATTTCTTAAAAATTCAATCATCGTCAAAGCTGGATATTCCAGCATTTCGTCTGGGGGTATTGACCAAACTACTGCTAAAATAGGGATTAGGAAGTTATTCAGGAAGTTATCACTGTAGCCTTTTTCTCTGACATAATCGGAGATACTGTACTGGTGATATTGAGGGTCGTTTAGAATTTCTATCGCTTCTTTGTAGAACCGACCGGTTTCTCGAAGCATGGAGCGAAACTCGGGGATTAGCAGATTTTTTAGATTAGAAGGCACATAGCTTAAACCTCGGGTGTTGTAGGTCCACCCAGAGGGTATAACATTAATGCTGAAATCCATTGGGCAACGGATACTCGGAACCTTGAGTTCATTCAATAGGCGGTTGAATAGCGGGTAATTTTCGTCATTAAATATTACAAACGCGGTATCGGTAAAAACGGTTTCATCCGAGTTTTGAATAATCGCGGTATTGGCGTGACCGCCGATGTAGTCGTTCTGTTCATACAGTGTAATATTGAAACGCTCGTGCAGGAAGTGTCCGCAGGCCATCCCGGCAGCGCCGGTTCCAATAATAGCAATCGATTCTTGGGGCATAGTTTTTGTTTTTTTATTTTATGTAGTTTGTTTGGTTGTATTGGGCGCCACTGGCCGCGTGGATGATAGCAAATCGACGTGCTGGGTTCCACTGAATGAATGCTGAAGCTGGAAGATTTTTTGTCGGCAGTGAGTCTTCTATTATGTTGATATTAGGACGTATTCCAGCCAAAGGCGGGTCCTGGAGCGACGAAGAATTTGCGTCGTGTGTAACAAAGGTAATACACTACGCAGTGCGCAAATTTTGCGCTTTACTGTTCTGATTTCAAAAATTATTGCACATGTACGATCAAATAAATAATAACAAAAGATTGTGTGTTTCTTTTCTGTTGATACTCTCTATACCTGTAATATTTTGGTCTATTTCGCGTTATCCCGATCTTTTGGCCGAACTTTATCGGTCGGGAGACAATACACTATTGGTTCGTGACGTAGGCTCTATCAGCAAAGACGAAGCGATGAAAACTGATCGTGAGTCGGAATCGTCATTATTTCTTGTCCTGAAAACAACATTCAATTGGGTGGATACCAATAAAATCGGTATGGGCTTTGCCATAATTTTTGGTGGAGCCATTCTTGCTTTCATGGGGCAGTTGACCTTTCTTAAGCGTTATCTGAGCTATGGTGGCTTTAAGGGTTCTTTTGTTGGTTTATTATTCGGTTCACCATTGGGTGTGTGCACCAATTGTGCAACACCCGTGGGGCTAGCGCTTAGAAAAGAAGGCGCCAGTCTGGAAACTGCGTTATCGACGATGTTTGCCTCTCCAATGCTTAACCCGATTGGGCTGGTCATCATTTTCGCGGTGTTTCCTTTGGAACTTTCTTTGGTTCGATTAATAGCCTCTTTGGTTTTGATCGCGCTTTTTATTCCTCTGGTGGCTCGCCTGCTTAAGCCTGAAGAGCAAAGCGATGAAACCACCCAGAGTGTCTGTTCTATTCCATTGAAGCCCTTTGTTCCGGGCTTTGATTCGAGCGGGTCCTGGTTCAGTGCTGTGCACGACTCCTTTGTTTTGCTTGGCAGAAAAACCTGGTTGTTAGCTCGAATTACAGTTCCATTGATGTTAGCTGCGGGGCTTCTTAGTGCGGTAGTTTTAACCTATGTCCCTTTGGAAAGCCTGGCTATTTCGAGTGCGAACGGGTTTTTGGTTGTGGTTTTTGCCGCGATTCTGGGCGTGTTATTGCCGACACCAATGTTTGTTGACATTATCCTGGTTATGGGGTTACTGGAACTGGGTCTGGAAAAAGGACCTGCAGCAGTATTGTTAATAACGCTGGCTCCGATAAGTCTTTTTTCGGCTGCCGTGATTTGGAGACAGATGTCACCGAGGTTGTCAGTTGTATTGCTGAGCGTCACCTGTGTGGTTGGCATTATTGGCGGTACGGCGGTTGCTGGATATGCAACGATGAAAAACCATTTGTATAAGATAGGGCTAATAGAAAAAGCCTTGTTTATCGACAAAGCCGTGGATTCAGGGGTATCAGGAATAGCTGGAAATTGGCCTCAGGCAACTGCTTCTGCGCAGCCCGCTGCGCAAATGTTTGGGTCTGGGGCAGCCTGGGCTGATTTTAATAATGACGGTTGGTTAGACCTTTTTGTGCCGTCAGTCGATGGCAACAGGCTGTATAAAAACAATCATGATGAAACTTTCTCTGACGTGACGATTGCAGCGAATATTGAATCGGGTGGTTATAGTGTCAGTGCTGTTTGGGGTGATTACAACAATGACGGATTCACAGATCTGTATGTTGTAAATTATGGTAGCCCGGTTCCAGGAGCTGTGGGAAGCGCCGATAGTTTGTATCTTAATAATGGGGATGAAACGTTTACGGATGTCAGTGCCGAGGCCGGAATTTACCATATGGCCCATGGTATGGGAGCGGCTTGGGGGGATTACGATAGCGATGGGTTGTTGGACATATATGTGGCGAACTGGGGGCGATGGATTTTCGAGGGTGATAAAGAACAAAAACTTGAATTACCTCAGGTTAATCGGTCTGAATTAAACTTTTTTTATCATAATAACGGAGATGGAACGTTTACCGAGATCGCTAAAGATCTGGGAATTGCCGGAGTGGATCGGGTGAGTCAGTTTGCGGAAGTTCGAGAAACGCTGGAGAAAGGCATGCCTTACTACAGTGGTCATTCGTTCCAGCCGGTGTGGATAGATTTTGATAATGATAATAATCTGGATCTATTTGTTTCAACAGACTACAGCGTCAGCTATTTATACCACAACAATGGTGATGGAACGTTTACAGATGTGACTCAGGAATGCGGCATTGGTGAAGGAACCTTTGGGATGGGTGTGGCAGCCGAAGACTATAACGGCGACGGTTTTTTGGATTTATACGAAAGCAATGTTTTACCCAATAGGCTGTGGCGAAATAACCGGGATGGAACATTTACTAATGTAGCGACCCAAACCGGCGTGACGTCGCGCAACGGTTTTGGTTGGGGTGTTGGTTTTTTCGATTACGATAATGATAAAGATCTGGATCTGTTCGTAGCCAACGGGTTCTTTTTTTCCAACAAATCAGAACAACAGACACGTAAAGCGATTTTCGGCATCGGTGCTATGAACCTGAACCGTTTCTATGAACAGGATAGCGATGCGAAATTTATGGATGCAACCAAGGATTTGGGCTTGTGGGCAGGTGGTTTCAGCAGAGGCTTGGCTCTAGCTGATTATAATAATGATGGCTTTGTTGACATGTATGTCGTCAATAAATATAGCGCGAACAAATTATATGTTAATTCTGGAAATGGAAATAACTGGATTACATTGCAACTCGAAGGCGTAAAAAGTAACCGGGGTGGCGTGGGCGCCCGGGTCAAATTGATTACCAAAGATGGAAGTGCGCAAACCAAAATGTTGTTTGCGGGCTCATCATTTTTATCGGCGCATAGCCCGTGGTTAAATTTCGGTTTAGGTGAATCCGGGGAACAGGTTAAAGTTGTTGTTTACTGGCCCAGCGGGCAACGCCAGGAAATCGATAATCTGACAGTAAATCGAAAGCATATAATTCGTGAAGGTTGATGCAGGTCAAAGACCTGTAGTGAGTTAACTGTGAGAATACCTATATTCCCTCGTTTGGTTAAATTATTCGATCCTTTAGTTTGTGGGCAAAACTGGCCGAAAATGCAGGAGGTTCTTGATGATTTAACTAAAATCGAAGACTTTTTCTTTGTTCAGATCGGCGCGAATGATGGCGTAATCCACGATCCATTGTTTCACCATATTGTGAACAATCAGTGGTCAGGGATACTGGTTGAACCAGTGAGATATTATTTTAATCGTCTGAAGTTAAACTATGCCGGTAGTGATCAACTGATTTTCGAGAACGTTGCTATATCGGACAGGGATGAGCGCAGAGAATTTTATCGACTGCGTGAAGGTTTAGAATTTTTGCCGCAATGGACAGAAGGGTTGGGGTCTTTTCATTTGGAAGTATTAATGAAGCATCGTTGGTTAATTCCGAATATAAAAGATTACATAATCAGCGAATCGGTTGATTGTGTATCGTTACAAACTTTGTTAAATCGAAACAAGGTAAGAAAAATCGATTTGGTGCTCATTGATACGGAAGGCTATGATTTTGAAATCTTGAAACAAATCAATTTTGACTATGTAGACCCAAGCGTTATTATTTATGAACACAAACATATAAGTCATAAGGAACGCCGAGATAGCGAGGCTTTGTTAACAGCACGGGGTTACCGCCTGTACCAGCATTTTAGTAATACAATGGCCTGTTCATTCTAGAGGCTTGTGGACACTTTTGTCTTAGCCAGGTGCTCATTGGTAACATCCAGGTGGGGTTGGTTTGTTGCAAAAGAATTTTGTTTCGGGGTAATTTGGGTTGCCAATTGCGTGATTCAAATAGGTGCGTAGGCTTGAGGACTAAGCTTTATTTGGAATATAGAATGTGCTACAGTCCCTCGCCTAATTCTTTCTATCGACATTGCTGACTGGGGTGAGCTGGAAGTTATCCTTAAGTCTGGTGGGTTAATATCGGGCAACCATAACTATAAAGATGAGGTGATCTATGATGTTTAAACAATTCAAACGTACGCTACTGGTAATGCTAACGACAGTGGCCTTTTTGATTCCTGCCAGCCCGGTTTGGGCGCATGGTGGTGTGGCTGTGGATTTCGATACCTGTCGAATTCCGGTTTCAGGGCACTGGGTGCATTTCACCGCATACACTCCAACGAAAACAGCGGATACAGAATTTTGTGGCGATATTCCAGATGTTGCATTAACCAATATCGTGTTTGACTACGAGAGTAAAGCTTTACGCAAGATGACCGTTGAGTTCGAAATCACCAAGGAACCGGAAGGTTCGGTCATTTACCATGCTGACGCGCAAACGCTAAAGTCGGGTACACTCAATATTCCAATCGATTTTAACCAACATGGGGCGGGCGACTATCTGGCACACATAACCCTTATAAATGAAGGAACTAAAGTCGATGCTCATGCTGCATTTACGGTTGGTTCGGGTGCTGGGACTGGAATAAGTACTTCGTCTATGCTCATGATGAGTGGTGCGGCATTGGTTGCTATTTACTTGTTCTGGCCGGGTCTTCGTGAAAAAGTCGAAGGCAAAAAAAAGGAAGCATAGGCGTAAATCGCTATAGGACTTTTAATTCAGAAGTTTCTTGATTTTACATGGCTTTCCGTCTAGGAAAGCCATGGTTTTTCATATCGACGGGATTTGCCGTCCCTTTAGGATACTGTTCGCTCTAGGGCAAATTCCTTCATCAAATTCACCGAATATCCAGGGTGTAACAATGTGTATGCGTTCTCTCCATTCAGTTTGTCTTCTTTTTGTCGTGGTGCTTTGCGCAACCCAGTCCGCAGGCGTCTTTGCCCAGGAAAAATTACCTGAGAGTAAAAGGGTTGATATAAAAGCATTAAAGCCAGAACTTCCGTGTCCGCTGGGAGTGGATTCGAAATGGCGTGAAGCACAGGAGATTGAAGGTGTTGAAATACAGGAGTCGCTGCGTTGTAATCCGGATAACCCAGCTCTGATTGCTTCGGTTGTAAAAGGTACCAATAATGTGTCTATGACCACGTTGATGGATACTTTTTTAGCTGCGGATTCAGTGACTAAAAAAGACGACCTTGACGGCGATGGGGATCCGGATCGCATTATAATTAAATTAGAAGTGATGGAATTGAATGGTCATTCACCTGATTTCAAGGGTATCGTGCCGACCTTTGATATAGCGCCGGGAGTGCAGCCGGGAATGTGGGTGTTTGCGCCCAAGACCAGGGGTATGTCGACCCGTAGTTTTGCCAGTATTAAAGCCAATCCCCTGCTGCGAGCGCCGTCCCCGGTGATTCGTGTGGAGGAGGACGATATTGTATGGATCGTGTTGGAAAACACTCATTATTTCCCACATACTATTCACCTGCACGGTGTTGATCACCCATTTGTCGACAGATCAGGGGAAGGTAACGATGGTGTACCTCAAACCAGTGAAGATCTGTTGATGCCAGGCGGTCGAAGAATTTACGAAATACGTCCGCGACATCCAGGAACGATGATGTACCATTGCCACGTCCAGACGCATGTACATCTGGCGATGGGGCTTGTTGGTATGATGATTGTGGAAGAAAACCAACCCAATAACTGGCTGCAAACACTGAATGTCGGTTCAGGTCATGTTAGGCATCCATCCAGGTCGATCAGCGAGGAGTTTGATCAGGAATACGATCTTCATTACCATGCTATGGACAAAGAGTTACATAACCTCATCCAGGATTACAATGACCCTCGTTTGTTGGCCCGAAAGATGAATCGTTCATATGATATAACCGATTCTACAGAGGATTATTACACTCTAAATGGATTGTCTTTTCCATATACCATGAGGGAATCATTGATTACAGTGGAGCCCGACCAGAAAATAAAGATTCACATGTTGAATAGTTCGGGCGAAATGATCGCAGTCCATACCCATGGTCACAAGGCAACCATTACGCATTATGATGGAGTCGAGCACAATCGATCTGCGCAAATTACCCGGGATGTCTATGATCTGGCGCCAGCGCAGCGGGTGGATTTAACTTTAAATACCGAAAACGATGGTTTGCACAGTTATGGGGAGGGGATTTGGATTTTTCACGATCACCGGGAAAAAGGAATCACCACGAATGGAATGAATCCGGGTGGAAACGTTAGTGCCGTTGTTTACAAGAAATATTTGAATAAAGAGGGTATCCCCAAGGGGCAGGGCGTTGATCTGACAAAATTTTTTACAAAAGAATTTTATCAAGGGAGATTGCCGGTTTGGCAGGATGCGGACGGTATATCCACTCTGGGTGCAGTGGCTTCGGATACAACAGTGGGTGTGGATCCGGCGTCGGTTAAATCGAAGAAAAAGAATAATAATACAGTTGGCAGTGATGATGGCAGTACCTTCACCCAATTTTTTCTTGGATTGTTGATGGGAATTGGAATGTATTTGGTTCTTATTAACAGGCAACAACTTGAGAAGATTACCAGTCGGGGGATTGCCATGATTAACGCACCGAAAAGGGGGGGCGAATAATGCTTAGTTTGTTTCGGTATACGCCTCTCTGGCTGGTTTTTGCGTTCGGTCAGGCACTGGCGGTGGATTCCCAGGATTACGTTGATCACGATACCATGTTAATGGATCATGGCGGCGGCCATATGATGGATTATGGCGGGGCTATGGTCATGGGGCAGAATACGGATACGCTGCCAATGAGCTGTACGAGTATCAATGACGAAGTGGAATTTACTGTTTATGCAGGTCGCAAATACGCTGAGAAGTTTCCAGGGCGTATGTTTGCATTTGACAGACAGGAATGGCGCGTAAAGCCGTGTACAAAAATAACCTGGCATTTCATAAATGAGGACAATATTCGTCATCAGTTTATGATGCATGGGCTGCCCAAATATATTTATAAAAGTGGAATGTTTCATCTGGAGGTTACCGGGCCGGGAAAAATATCAGGTACTCTAATTGTTCCAGCGAACGATGAAACTTATCTGGTTCATTGTGATATTTCCCAGCATATGGAAAAAGGCATGAAGGGGCAATTGATAGTCGGAAAAGGAGGGACATCCATTCCTAGTATTCCCGGGCTTACACCATTTGTGATTCCGGATGATTATGAGGAGGTATCCGCTCAGGGCGCGCCTCAGTCTGGCGCCCAGGTCACTCCGGTTGTGCCTAAGAAAATAGCCGAGCCCGTTTCTGTTTCAGTTCCACAGCGAGCCAAATCAACGGCATCCAGTTCATTGATTTCCGGCATGGTGGTCATTGGCTTGGCATTTTTGCTATTGACGGCACCCATGTTAGTTAAAAAGTTCGATGGAATGAGCAAAGACGAGATTGTCCGGTTCATACTGCAACAAGTAAATGAATTATTTAAGTTATTGTTGCAGCAGTTAAAATGTGCTGTTCGGATTATTGTAGCCTGGATTCAAAAACTTTCAGCGAATCGGTAATTATTTGTTCGGCTGATAAAGAGAGCCTGGTTTATTTGTAATTACTCGATTAAATGTTGAATGCTTCCTGTCGGTTGTCCTTATATATGACGTCATTAGTTTGGCTCAGATTTTGTTTTCGACAAGTCGTCTTGGCTGCATGATGTTATATGCATTGTTCCTCTCGGCGACGTTAGTCTCGGATCGTCTCTAGTTTAAATCAGTGCCATATTGCGGTAATGATTTCTGTTCCAGGTTTATATTCCCAGAAAAATAGCCGTTGATTGCTTACCTTATTTTTCCAAATAAAATTGTAATGAATGTTTGAAGCTGACCACTTCGCCGAGCTCTGGGGGCTTTTCTTCAGTGCATTTGTATCTTCTACAATTGCCCCGGGCGGGTCTGAAGCGGTTTTGGCCTGGTTAGTTTCGGAGTCTGATATACCGCTGTCGCACTTGATAGTCACCGCAACGGTTGGTAATACTTTGGGTGCTTTGACGACCTGGTTACTTGGGCTATTGTCAGCGAAGGGCTACTCGTTAAAATGGAACAGATGCCAACTTATGAATCAAAACGAACTTAAACGTGTTCGAAAATGGGGTGTGCCGATTTTGCTTTTTTCATGGCTACCGGTAGTGGGCGATGCATTCTGTTTTGCCGCTGGGTGGCTGAAGTTACCTTTTTTGCAGTCTCTTATTGCGATTACAGTCGGTAAGTATCTTCGTTATTCGCTGGTAACATACATTTTTGTCTGAGTGGTGCTACCAAAAATGACTCTTTATGCTCGTTCAACTATTCGGATTTATACCAAATATATACGCAATTACTCAGTGAGTAATTTACTGGGGGTGCAAGGCATTGATTATTTGGGCTTCTGCAACAAGGACGTTGCTGCAGAGCTTACACGAATGTATTCACGCGTCCCGAACAATCAATGCCTTGCACGTTGACTACGAAAACCGCTGAGTAAATACGCGTCTTATAAATTGAAGCGTGGTATGCCCGTCTCTGGTACTTGAGAATAACGAAAATGCCAAAATATATTCCGTTTGTCTCTAAAGAACATGAAAACGCACTTCGAGAATTTGTGCTGGCAGGAATTACTTTTTTCTTTGTACCGGTGTGCTTTTATCTTGATGTGGGTTCCGATAGCGTATTCCAGAATACATTAGGGGTTGGCGCATGGCTTTGTTTGTTCGTTCTTTTGGGGAGTGAGGATAAATTAGTCAGGGCTCAAGTCCTTGTTGCTGTGATGTTTGCTGGCTTGGGCGAGTATTACGCATCCGTGTATATGGGAGGGTATACCTATCGGCTGGAAAATGTTCCTGCTTTTGTACCTCCGGGCCATGGTTTAGTTTATTTTACCGCTGTTGTTCTTGCCAGATCCCGTTATTTTCAGTCTAACATTAAGACCATAACCCGGTTTGTGTTCGTAGTGGGAGGTGGCTGGGCTTTTTGGGGTCTGGCAGTTTCGGATCGTTACGATTTAATAGGGTTTTTATTATTTGGAATTTACGTTATATGTTATTTTAAGGGGCCATCACCAAAAATTTATTTAGCTGCGTTTTTTATAACAAGCTGGTTGGAAATTGTCGGTACCTATCTGGGAACCTGGCGGTGGGCTGAGATTGATCCGGCTTCCGGCTTCGCTCAGGGAAATCCACCCAGTGGTGTGGCGGCCTGGTATTGTTTGGTTGATGCAGTTGCCATAGCCGGAGCGCCAAAAGTGATAGCTGAAGTAAAGAACCTACAGGACAGAATCCGTTTTTGCAGGGTACCAGCTATTGAGGGTATATTTGTCGGGTTAAGAGTATCGACAACTCAATTTTTTAGTCAGGATAGAATGCTGATTTTCGTTCTTTTGTATTTTTTGTGATGATTTTTCTGGGTATTGTGTGAAAAATGCTCAATAATTTAGCGGAAATCCCTGAGGACTTTCAAAGAGGATATATGCATTGTTTTATAGCGATTTTTAGGGAGTTAGGATGCGAAAATCACTTCAAGCTATAAAGACGTACGCTTGTGATCAGTTATCGCGGAGAAAGAGTAACTGTCGCTATCTGGTTTTTATTGCTCATGTTAACCCGGTTCGGATTAATTAATTCCTCCGTTGGCGTCTTTGACATCTTCGGCGTAGCGCGCCGCACTTTCATTGTTGGCCTCACCCCAGATCCGAAAAAAGTCCTTTTGTTTGAGAAGAATTTTATTCACAAATACTGATTGGGTCTTGCCTGTATGATCCTTAGCGACGTCAAAGTGGTCAAAGGTCATAATGAATAAATTGACAATTAATGCAATCACGCGATTGTAGGCGTACGCATCTGGTTTGTCGTCACCGTGATATTCTGAGACTTGAGGGATTAAAAGTTTAACAAGGAATGTTGTTCCAAAGGTTGCGACAAAAAAAGCATTCCATACCTGGTACAAGTCATCCCAGGTTTCAACAAGGTCTTGACCTGTGGTGATAGCCCCATTTTTTACACCGGTGGCCCCTGCTCCGGTTTTTGGATTTGGGTGGACACCGGTGCTGTGTTTGGCCAATTCATAGCCTGCGCAGGCGTTGCCGAAGTAGCCTCGGCATACATCAAGTATTACTGCTTCCATAATATTAATAGGTAACAGGAATCTTGTGAAATCGTCAGGGCACTTGCCATTTAAGACATACTCATTGTACTTCATCGCCGGATACATGATCGACTCATACTTGATGCGCAACGGAATTGACATATGTTTGGTCAACTTTTTTTCATCGACAATCTTTAACCAAAAGGTCAGAACGGCTGATAAAAGCTCGATGTTTTTGAACATAGCTTCTGTCAGGTTCTGAAGAATGATGGAAAAAGCGATAAACTGAGGAAGTTCCTCAGGGCCGAATTCGACGAAACGTTTTTTAAGATCAGACCAATCGTCATATTGGGAAAGTTTTTCAAATAGATCTGCTGCAAATTCATTTTCTGTTAATGCTGCAGCCATGCGATCAATCAGTGTATCGACGTCTTTTAAGGTAAGTTCTGTGGGTAGAATGTTACCGCTGATTGTCGCCAATTCTGAAACCAAAAAGTTTCCGTTTTTATCCAGCAAGCGCAATTTTTGCAATAACTCTGTAGCGCTACTATGTATTTGTTCGATCCCGGTTGCTCTGGTCTGGGCTTTGATGGCCTCTACTAAAGTGTGGACGATATTTGTGGCGCCTGGTGTAACCTGCCTTTTTTGTCGATATGGATTTCTGACTATCCTTTTGTCGGGAATTGCGAATGGAGTGAGTTTTGCCAGCTCAATTTCTTCTATTGGGGATCTTAAGCGCATTGTATTTGAAAAACTGGGTTGAATTGTTCTCCACTAATGCTAAAAATTAAGTTTGTAAGGGTTACCATTGGTTGGATGTAAAATAAAAGAAATCCAAATTTATCCAAAGTTAAACTGCGTGACTTCCCAATTTTCATATTTAAGCTCGTCGCCTTCCATATACTGGATTTTGCATACAATTTTATGATTAACGTTTGATCCGTTTGAGTCAAAGCCGTCGATAGTGGCGTTAATCATGTAACTGTAATTACCGAGCGCATAAGCTCTGTAGTCGTTCTCGGTGGGTTCTGCCGTTGTTTCGACGTCAAAATTTTCCTGGAAGTATTGATTGCAATGAATCAAAGCCAGTCGAGTTTTCTCGTTTTCAAGCAAAAAATATTTTTTTGCTGGGTCATCTGTGACAACCAAAAATAGGTCTGACGAGGCAATATCTTCAACGAAGGGGCGTACTCCGACAATTAGAAAAACGTAAGCTGCGACCAGAAAGATTAAAAGAGTTCCTAGTTTGATAAATTTATTTTGCATGTTTAGGGGCTAGAGCCGGTTTATTAAGGTTTAATTGTTAGTATGCAGGAACTTTCCCACTTTAAAGGTAATATTTGAATTTTTACAAATCGAGTACCAGTTGGGTTAACCAGGGTTGGACATCCGGATTGTGGAATGTCACGAACGGATCACCTAGAATGGCATCTTGATTTAATTTTTTACGTACGCGGAGAGTATATCATGAACAAATGGGTATTGATGATGGTGGGGTTTGTTTTTGTCATATTAATGGGTGTGGTAACCATAATGGTGTCAGAAAAGTCCAATGACGAGATTGCGGCCGATATATCGTTGTATTCTGGAATCAAGTTGACCGAATACGGCGAGAAAATATGTCAACAAGCGATAAAAAAGGAGATGGGATCGTCGGTTTATTCACCAACCAGTTCGGAGGGTGATCGTATGACTACCGTAACCCTGACCTGGGAAGGCAAAAAAAAGAACTATAAATCAATTATCTGTACTTACAATATTGATCTGGGTGTTAAATCGTTAATCATAGACGGTCGCGTTGTTATCGAGAAATAGATCAAGATGGGTGAATTAATTTCGGTAATTTTCTTGACACCTTTAAGCTAGGTGATAAACTCTGTGAACCCTCAGGGAGAGTGTGTGTTTCATTGCGTGAAGTCTACGTAGGAAGCAGCAAAATGGATTTGAACTCTAAGTTAAGCCCAATAACCTTGGATTTATCTTGGGGAATAAAGTAAAAGTCAATAATATTATTGGAGGTTAATATGGCTGCAACATCAGCAAGTGTAACAACTGCAAGTGCAGGCGAGGCACCGTTACTGAACAAGCGTAACCTGATCGTCTGGGGATTGGTCTACTACTGTGCGTATTATATGACAGTTCGTTGGTACGAAGGTATCTACGGATGGTCTGCTGGACTGGACGCTTTCGCGCCTGAGTTCAATACGTACTGGATGCCAATTTTAGAAATAGAAATTCCACTGGAATTTGCAACGGCTAGTTGGATCGCTGCATATCTGTGGAAAACACGTACACGTGATTTCTCAAAAGTGAGCAATCGCGAAGTTTTGCGTCGTCACTTCCACCATTTCGTATGGTTGGTTGCATATGCGAACGCAATTTACTGGGGTGCTAGTTACTTCACAGAGCAAGATGGTACATGGCATCAAACCATCGTTCGTGATACTGACTTCACACCAAGTCACATCATTGAGTTTTACATGACTTACCCAATCTACATCTGTACTGGTATTGGTTGCTTCATGTATGCCTACACAAGACTTCCTTACTTTGCTAAGGGTGTTTCTCTGCCATATTTGTTGGTAGTAGTAGGACCTTTCATGATTTTCCCTAATGTTGGCCTTAACGAATGGGGTCATACATTCTGGTGGATGGAAGAGCTCTTTGTTGCTCCATTGCATTATGGTTTCGTATTCTTCGGTTGGTTTGCTTTAGGCATCCTGGGTCTGTTCTGTCAGATTTTTGATGACTTAGCTGGTTTGATCGGAAAAGACGTTTGCCCTGACGTTTAAGCGTTAGGCATAGGACGAACTGTGTCCGGATGTTAGTTGGCTCAAACTGCTACAATGTAAATATTTTTCTTGTAACAGGTTGGGAATATCCGGATACAGTGAGTCGACAAATTGAAAATAATTATATTAGGAGGTAAGTGATGAGCTCAGTTCAGTCTGCCGTAAAGTCTCACGCTGAAGCGGTACAAGTCTCAAGGACCATCGACTATCTTGGTCTGTTTATTCTGTTTTTCGTCGTACTTGGCGGATATCACGTTCACGCCATGTTAACCATGGGTGACTGGGATTTCTGGTCCGATTGGAAAGACAGACGTTTGTGGGTCACAGTGACTCCAATCATGCTGGTAACATTCCCTGCTGCTGTTCAAGCAATCGTCTGGGAAAACTGGAAAATCCCATTTGGCGCAACTCTTTGTGTCCTGTCACTCGTTCTGGGTGAATGGATTAACCGCTATTTTAACTTCTGGGGTTGGACATACTTCCCAATCAACATCGTTTTCCCGGCTATCTTAACTCCGGGCGCGATTTTGTTGGACGGTGTTCTTCTTCTGACAAATAGCTACTTGGCAACAGCCGTTTTCGGTGCAACTTGTTTCGCATTGATTTTCTACCCATCTAACTGGGTGATCATTGCTGGTTTGCATATGCCTGTTGAATATCATGGCATTTTAATGTCAATTGCTGATA
>CAZGQY010000069.1:0-18916 GCA_964528035.1 uncultured Methylococcaceae bacterium
TACAGTACAGTGTCACGCACGATCGGGCGACTCAACAAGTTTATGAAAAAGGATGAAGAAGTTGTGAAGCTTTTAAAAGGTATAAGTCAAGATTTGACCCCTTAAATTTTTCCTAGGCCGTCTTCAAGGATTTAAAACCCCGCACAGGATTGATCAACCGCTTAAGTTTGCCGTGATCAGCTTCAACGCGGTTGTTTAGGTATTTCACCTGTTGGTGTACGGTATCCTTCGGGCATTTTCCTTCCTCTTTTAATTGAGCAATAGCGGGTCCGAAAGTTGGAGCTTTGTCGGTATTGATCGTCTGTGGATGCGCCCAGGATTTCATACCTTTGAGTGCTTTGCCCAAGAACGGTTTGGCCGCTTTCGTATTGCGGGTGGGGGAGAGATAAAAATCAATCGTGTGACCCCGCTTATCAATAGCCCGGTACAAATACATCCACTTCCCTTTGACCTTCACATAGATTTCATCGACCTTCCAACTATAATCCAGGGTGGGTTTCCAGTACCACCGCAGGCACTTCTCCATTTCGGGAGCATAATGCTGAACTCAACGATAGATCGTTGTGTGATCGACTTCCAATCCCCGTTCCAGCATCATTTCCTCCAAATCGCGGTAGCTGATACCGTATTTACAGTACCATCGAACGCACCCGAAGATCATTTCACCTGTAAAATGCCGCCACTTGAAATCTGACATTGATCAAAATATCCTTAAATATTAAATCTGGCTAAATTTGGCTTTTTTGCAACAGAGCCGATTAAAGTATATATCAAGTTGGAAAATGGATTCCTCAATTCGATTACAATCAGTAGGTGCCGATGAACGGGTTGCTTGGGACTCGCTCGCCTTGTGTCGTTCTGATCGACTATAAATCAAACCACACTCCAACAAACGATGACAGACGATACATTCAAAAAGAAATTTCGGTTAAGTCTCTCGATGAGAACGCTGATAGGTTTGGCATCCGGAGTTGCCTGCGGACTGATATTTGGCGAATGGTGTAAAGGGCTGCAGATTTTCGGCGAAATCTTCGTTGGATTTCTGCAGATGACCGTGTTGCCGTATATCTCGATCTCACTGGTGGCCAGTGTGGGAAGATTGACCCCGCAGCAGGCCGGTCGTCTGAGCGGAAGAGTGGGGATAACCTTATTGATTTTGTGGACGGTTGGCCTGTTTGCAGTCGTCTTGATGGCTTCAGCGTTTCCCCCGGGGCAATCGTCCGCATTCTATAGCAATACATTGCTGGAAGCGCCTGGGTCGCTGAACTTGGTTGAGCTGTTTATACCGACTAATCCGTTTCGGTCTTTGGCGAACAACTGGATTCCTGCGGTCGTGATTTTTTCCATCGGTTTAGGTATTGCGGTCATGGCGATGCCCAAAAAGAAAGAGTTTATCTCTCGTCTGGATGAGTGGCTGGATATACTAAAACGTTTGAACGAATACGTCGTTCGATTGACCCCTTACGGTGTGTTCGCGATTGTGGCGGCGGCTTCGGGTACAATGACAATTGAGGAACTTGCGCGTATACAGGCTTACCTGCTTGCCTATTCAGCCGCGGTAATATTGGTGTTTTTCTTACTTAGTGTCCTGGTGACCTCGAGCACCCCGTTTCGTTATCGGGATGTTCTCGATGTGACCTTACAGGCAATGATTACAGCGTTTGCCACAGCAAAGCTGATCGTTGTGTTACCCATGCTCATTGAAAAAACCAAGCTGTTGTTTGCCAAACACGGTCATGAGGACGAGGAAATGAGATCAGATGTGGACGTAATTTATCCGCTGATCTATCCGATTCCCAATCTCGGAAAACTACTGACAATGATTTTCATTCCATTCGCTGCCTGGTTTATCGGTGGTCCACTGGATAGTGAGGATTATACTAAATTGTTGGGTTTGGGCAGCGTGACCTACTTTGGCAAACCGATTATTGCCATGCCGTTTTTGCTGGATAGTTTTCGATTGCCCGCGGACATGTTTCAGCTGTTTATCGTTGCCGATGTGTACTGTTCCCGGCTTGGGGATGTTTTAGCGGTGATGCATTTATTTACTGTAACTGCGTTGGGCACCTGTGCGACTAAAGGAATATTGCGTATTCAAGTCACCCACCTCGTCGTGCGATTAGGAGCTGCAGTCGTTGTTGCCGTAATTCTTCACTTTGTTTTGAACGCATGGCTGGCAGAATCGAATAGTACAGGACCTTCCAGGAATACTGTGGTGGATCAAATGCAACTACTGCGTCATCCATCACCCGCGGTTGTGCACGATACTCCGCCGGCAGGAGAAATTTCGAGTGATACTACAGGTCAGTCCGGTTTGGACGCGATAAGAGCGAGCGGCATCATCCGAGTCGGGTATTTAAAAGACCATCTTCCGTATTCCTACTTCAATGCAAAAGGCGAACTCGTGGGTTTCGACATCGACATGGCTCACATGTTGGCGCAAGAACTGGATTGGACCTTGGAATTTGTACCCTTCGAATTTAAACGCTTAGCAAGCCAACTGGATGCAAATCACTTCGATGTAGCAATGTCCGGATTGCCGATTACGACTTCGAATCTACTCAATATAAGATATTCCAGACCGTATCTCGATGTGTCTGTTTGTTTCGTTGTGCGCGATGATCGGCGCAGACAATTTGCTACCGTCGCCAGTATTAATAAACTGGAAGGAATCAAGATCGCAGTACCTCCCGAACACTATTTACGTCACCTAGTGAAATCCCGCTTTCCACAAGTACAGCCCGTTGTGATCAACAATTTGCGCGATTTTTTTCAGGCCGGAGAGACTTCGCTTGATGCGTTAATGATCGACGCCGAAAGCGGGTCCGCGTGGTCGTTCTTTTATCCCGGTTACTGCCCGGTTGTACCGATAGGTTTAAACGTTAAGCTACCTTTGGGTTTCGCCGTTGCTCACCAAGACCGGGATCTTGCAGAATTTTTGTCCCAGTGGATTGAGCTAAAAAAACAAAGCGGAGAACTCAACGAATTGTATGATTACTGGATCTTGGGTCAAACCAATTCGCAGCGCTCGCCGCGCTGGAGTGTGCTGCGAGATGTGATGGGTATCGACATCGACGGTTTCTGATTTCTTCGGCAAGACGTTTAACTGGTTATCATCCGGCCATCCATGGGCTGTTTCCTTGGCGGAAATGGAAAATGTGATTTCCCGCTTCCTTTCACCGGCGCTCGGTGAATGGATTTCGTTCACAAACCGGTCAAGTCTCCAACAGGGCTCTGTTACAAAAACCATTGGGTAATCCAATTCACAAAATTCTTGGGTTAATCCGAGGGTTCTTTAATATTTATTCGCATTTATCGGTTATTATTAACTCTGGTTCCGTCAGCGAAAAGAATTTATCCCCCTAGAACTTTGGATACTGAAATTAAAATAATTGTCATCCATTAAGATCCCATATTAATTGTGGATATTTAACCGAATTACAGGAATAGCCCAGTGTCGAATACAGATAATCCTACATTTCGTGATGGTCTCGTTACGTTGGTTATGGCGACTGTGACAGCAGTTATCATGATCGCGCATCATGTTGCGGGTAAAGCGACGCGGGACGCATTATTTCTCACAGTATTTGACATCGATAAGTTACCAAAAATGATGGCGTTTAGTGCTGCGCTTTCGGTCATTTCGGTTTTGACTATGTCCCGAGTTCTCAGTCGACAGGGCCCCGCCTGGTTGATACCCCGGATTTTCGCACTAAGCAGTATTTTGTTTTGTGGCGAATGGTTCATGATGGCTTATCAGCCCAAACTAATCGTAGTTATTCTGTATCTTCACATTACTGTATTTGGCGCGATACTGATCAGTGGCTTCTGGTCTGTGATTAACGAGCGATTCGATCCCTATACCGCAAAAACCACAATTGCCCGACTGGCTGCCGCCGCTACATTGGGTGGACTTCTAGGTGGTTTTGCAGCGAAATTCGTATCCGGATACAGTGACACACGTTCCGTTTTGCTGATGTTGAGCATGATGCATTGTATTTGCGCGATTTCGCTTTGGGTGGTGACTTGCGGAGGTGTGGCTCGTCAACAGAATAAAGAACCAATGGGATTTATTCTGACGCCATTGAAAACCAATGGATTGATCAGGCGTATGGCTTTTCTGGTGGTTTTGGTGGCCATCATTGTTGCCCTTCTCGACTATCTGATGAAATCCAAAGCGGCGAGCACTTTATCCGATGAAG
This sequence comes from uncultured Methylococcaceae bacterium, assembly GCA_964528035.1. Taxonomy (GTDB): domain Bacteria; phylum Pseudomonadota; class Gammaproteobacteria; order Methylococcales; family UBA1147; genus CAZGQY01. The sequence goes on from CAZGQY010000069.1 coordinate 4,203, forward strand.
AATTAATCAGTTTTTTCTCGTACTTCTATATGGGCATTGGTGTTGGCGGCTTTTTATTACAAAGTTCGGCCGGTGAAAAAGCACTGAAACGATTTGGGCTCGGGGGAACCATGGCTGTGTTACCCCTGACCGTCATGGCGGGCGGCATGTTAGCTTTGGTAGTCAAGCAATTACTTACCGTAACTTTATTACGAGGAGGTACCGCTTTGCTGATTAATTCGTTTTACAGGGCTGGATTCGAAACGCTCTATACACCTATTTCTGCGAATGATAAACGCAGCACCAAGGTACTTATTGATGTCGGCATCGAACGATCCGGCGAAATGCTTGGCAGCCTTTTAATTATGGGTATTCTTTTGCTGCCGATTTCGCCTGATATTGTTTTACCAATACTTTCTATGATCCTGGCAGGATTATCATTGATCGTTATCTACATGCTACACCAGGGCTATGTCCACCAATTGGTGGATAATTTGCGCAATGGAACGCTAAGTGCCGCGGAAATCAGCACGGTTGATGTGACAACTCAGCGAACCCTTGCATTAACCAAGACAGCCATTGAACGTGACAAACTTTTAGAAGCAATATCGCAATTACGACACGAAACCAAAGCAGAGAAACCACCTGAAAAAATTACCAGTTTGGCAGTAGACCTCGATCCTGGTTTCAAGGCAATACTTGAATTACAAAGCGAGGATGATGGACGTATTGTTGCGGCCCTGTTGGCCCAGCCCCTGACTCCGATGCTGGTACCCCATGTAATTCCTCTATTGGCAAAGCAACAGGTACTCCAGGATGTATTCAGCGCATTACGACCCGTGACCTCTACCTGTACAGGGCAATTGATGGATGCATTGCTCGACCAGCAACAGCATCCAATAATCAGGCGCCGTTTACCGCTGGTTCTTGGCCTTGCGGAGAACCAGCGAGCAGTAAATGGTCTGATTGAAGGCCTCAGCGATCTGGACTGGAATGTTCGTTTTCGTTGTGGCCAGGCCTTACTTAAATTGAAAATAAATCACCCAAACCTGAATTTTCCACACATTGAGTTGCACGATTTAGTTTTACAAGAGCTCGACAGTTCAGGTAAAAAAACTTTTCCCGTAGAAAATAAACAAGCTACCGACATTGAAGAACCCAACTGGCTAAATCATGTCTTTCATTTACTGGGGCTGATGTATAACCCTGATGTTTTGGAGCTTTGTTATCAGGCAATATCAACAAAACACCGCGATTCAACCGGGACTGCACTTGAGTATCTTGAAAACCTCCTGCCATCAGAATTGCGTGATGCATTATGGCCTCATATTGGTCTGGACAGGACGTCCAAAAAAACCAATCGCCCTGCTGCAGAAATCGCCGATGAATTGTTGAAAGCAGCACCAAACTTAAAAACCAAAAATATGGGGTCTACTGACATACCTATTTCTGATCTCTAGCCCGGTTTTCTGTTATCGAACTGTTTCCTGGTTTAAACTAGTATTATGTCAAGGTTTTATTGACGAAGGACTAGCATACTGTTTAGCGTTTTTGTGAAACAGCCTTATAGCGATCAAGCTGATTTCGAATACTAAACCTGAATGATTAATCAGAGGTTCTGGCGATGGTTCAACTGGCTACGTTTACAATAATTTTTCAAATTGGGCGAGGAAGGGTCAGAGTCTCACCATCTTTGCAGTGGGGTGGTTTCGAATTGTAATGGGGAATGTGAAAAAATTTACAAAAGCCTTTGGAGTTTTTAACCAGGTAGGACGGCAACAACGTCGTCTTGTCCGAAACTTCGGCATCCTTGGTGTAATCGTTATTAGCACTGCAATGATTACAATGTATTATTATGACAATCGCCTGGTTAACGCGCTTTCAAGCCACTTGATCGATGAAAATACCTTTTCCACTAAGCAACGACTGTATCTTTTTTTCGTCCCTCTGAGGAAAAATCTCCATGTTGTTCAGCGCCAGTTGCAGTCGTTCGACATTGAAGACAGTGAGGTTGATAAAGAACTTTACACATTGGTTAAACCCTTCATGGAGCTATATCCGCAAATTAAAGGCTTTAGTTTGTCTGACGAGGCTGGAAATAATCACTTTAAACTGTTCAGGAAGGACGGTGGGTTTATTACCCGGCTTGTCAATTCAGAGGAATGGGGGCGAAACAAAGCACAATGGCGTCGCTGGAAAGACGGACAAGTCGTCGAGAGCTGGTTACGTTATACCGACTATGAATCGACAACATGGCCCTGGTTTCGTGGAGCACTTGATGTAGATCCGGGTAAAGCATATTGGAGTGACCCTTATATGCTTTATGTCACCAATGTACCTGCGATAACAGTATCCAGTTCCTGGCGTAAGCCCGATTCTGGCGCACTATTTGTATCATCTTTCGATGTTCATCTGTCTGATATATCTCGTTTTACCATGACCTTGAGGCCCAGTGAAAACGGTAAGGTGCTGGTTCTTTCTGATGATGGGCGGATTATGGGCCTGCCGTGGGACGAGCGGTTTACGGATGACCGTTCAATTGATGGTGCATTACTGGCAAAGATCTCAAAACTCAATTTCCCGGTTCTTGAAGCAGCTTATAACCAGTGGGCTGACAAGGGTCGAACCGAACAAATTTTTTCATTCGCGAGCAATGATGAAAATTGGTGGGTTGGATTCAAATCTCACAAGTTCGACGATAAACGCGAATTTTGGGTGGGCGTATTTATTCCGGAGAGCGATTTTATCCGTGGAGGGACAATAGAACGAAATATCATGATTGGTATCATCATGATTTTGGGGGTATTGATAGGCGCCTTTATGTTTTTAAAATACACCCTGTCGGTGCGTCGCAGGTTGCAAAAAACCATGTCGAGAATTGGACAACCTCTAGGGCAGTACAAACTGAAATACAAAATTGGAGACGGAGGTAATGGTGCGGTATACAGAGCCCAGCACGCCATGTTGCGCCGACCGACAGCAATAAAACTGATGCACCCGGAATTTGCGCAGAGTGAATCGGCAAAAGCTCGATTTGAGCACGAAGTGCAGATCATGAGTTGTCTGACCCATCCTAATACAGTTGCTGTATATGATTATGGCATTACCCCAGACGGTACCTTGTATTACGCGATGGAATTTCTGAGTGGCATCAATCTGGAGGATCTTGTCCTTAACAAAGGTGCGGTAAACACTGCTCGGGTTATTTATATTTTGCAGCAAATATGTGCATCACTGGATGAAGCACATTCGAAAGACATGATTCACCGGGACATAAAGCCAGCGAATATTATGCTTTGTGAACGAGGAGGAATGTATGATCGGGTTAAAGTACTGGATTTCGGACTTGTAAAGGAACTCAATGTAAAAGGCCCTGAGCTTACGCAACTCAATACCCTGGTGGGAACGCCTTTTTATATGGCGCCGGAAACAATCACCACACCGGATCGCGTCAGTCCACAAAGTGACCTTTATGCTCTGGGTGCAGTAGCGTATTATCTACTCACAGGACATAAGGTATTCGAAGGAAACAGTTCCGTGGAGATTTGCGCCAGCCATCTGCACGATTTACCGGAAACACCGTCTGATCGTCTTGGCCAGGCCATACCACAGGATCTTGAGCGATTGATTCTTCAGTGCCTTGAGAAAGAACCCGAGAAACGTCCTGAGTCAGCGATTGCACTGGCCAATAGCCTGGCTGAATGTACAGTACCGACCTGGACCAAAAAACAGGCGCGTGACTGGTGGTCTGAGCACGAGGTATTATTGCCGCAACCTGTTGAGCAACAAGATAACCAGGCACTTTCCAATACCCAGGTATTGGTGAATATTGAGAAACGTGGAACTACAATTAACGAGATAGCTGCCGGTGCCGATAACCAGCGATGATTATAGATTTATGAATTATCTTTGTATCTACTCAGCAGGTTTCATGGTTAAGATGCAAGCCATCAATTATTGGGGATGAGTAAGTACAAATGCACCGCTGCAACTCCCTTGTTGCCGAAACCCGAACACACAATAGCTTGCAGCCGCAGGAAAATAGTGCCTAAATAGTTATTAATCTTGAACGTATTGTAGGGAATGCTAATGGAAAGGTCGTACAATATTTTGAATATCTTCATCAATAAGGTTGCTTGCCGCCGCCAACTTTGCGGGTCTTTTTTTGTGCTTTTTCTAGGGGTATCGTTACCGGTCATGGCGAGTGTCGGGCCTGAACTTACGGAGGCTCAAAAACAAAGCTTGAGAAGCAATTTTTCTCAAGTTTTATCCAAGCTCAAAGGTCCCTATACACCCAATTTTTGCGTTTGTACGGATGGCTCCAAGTTTCCGGTTCAAAGAAAGGATGGCAGCATCGGCAATTCCTGTGGAAAAACCCGGTTTTGCGCTGCCTTTCGTGCACCTTCAGCGGAACAACTGGCAAAGCAAAAAATGTACCTGGGCAATATCTATTCCTCGGATCTGTTTGCGTGGGATTCGTTTCCCGATCATTCCAATCTTGTTCGAGGATATATCCTCGAGAAGTTTTTTGTCGATACCCATCCAAATCATAAATTAGCACAAATGCGGGCTTACGGCGGACTGATGGGGGCCGAATACGAAGCTCGGGATATGTTGTTGTTTTTTGAGCGCTTTCTGTCTGACAAACGGTTCAACGATTTTCGCCACTATATACTTGCTTACGAATTACAAAAACGCTACTTCGTACGTAATGATCAGGGCGCAATACAAAAAGTTCGCTCTTTGGCAAGCGCCATTCAGTCCATCGATAAAAATTTCAAACCCTTAAGGGATGCAACTCACAATCAGGTTTCTGCATCCTTAATTCCCAAGCTAAGCGCCTACCTGGACAAACTGGGCGGTGGTCGTGCAAAAGAGCGTGCGAAAATTGCTCAATTGATCAGCGAGATTAAAAAGCTGACCTCTTTAGATCTAAGTGCACTATTACCTCAACTAAAACGGCTCAAGGATAAAAACTTGATGCAGAGCCTCAGTACTCACCTTCCTAAAAACACCAGCAGTCCGGTTGAAACCATTATTGCGCTGGGTAAATTAATGATCGCATCAAGACAGGCGATCGCATCCAGGAAAGTAAGCCCTGCAGATGCACGACGCTTGGTTGATATTAACGTCACTGCGGCATCCGTGATACAAAGTCGGGGCGGGCAGCTTGCAGATACGGGTGGTACGAATACGGTTGAAGAATCCTTAGGTTTGCTTGGCGGGCTGGTGAACGCTACATACGGAGTTGGTTTACTCTCTGAACGTGAGAGAGTTGCAGGAGTCGCCCATATAGATCACTTGATGAGCATGCCAACCTGGGAGCGAACAGTATTCCTGGATCGCCTTAAGAAGTTCCAGCGTGTTGTTGAATGGTCGCATAACGGTGCATTAGCCGCATTTGCCGAAGTCTGGACACCCTGGACCTATTTATTACCGGATGTTGCTCATATTGGTGACGATATTGTTCGCGGTTCTCCACTATTGTTGCTGGGTTCCACCATAAGAGGCCTGGATGACTTTGCCACCGGGCAAGCGCGGATACTGCATAATATATTTGCTACAGAATACGATACAGGCGTTCGCGCGTTGAACCCGGGGATGGCCATGGGTAAGTTTCGGGTCGCCCCGAAAGAAGGCAGTTATCATCGCAGTGAAATACTTGCTTTAGCGGAAACACCGGCCGATCTGGAACCTGCGGCGGGAATCATGACACAGGGAGAAGGTAATGTGGTCTCCCATGTTCAACTACTCGCACGGGCACTGGGTATACCCAATGCAGTGGTTACCAATGCACCGTTTAAAACCATGCTTCCGCATGATGGAAAAGATGTGTTTTTTATTGCTACACCACGGGGAAAAGTATATCTGAAAGAAGTGGCTAATATGAGCGCTGAGGACAAAGCGATTTTTGCCGAATATAACCGCAATGCCAAGCGCAGCGGCGATGGAAAACTGGTAGGTAGTAAGAATAAACTGCATGTTGACCCCGAAAAGCTGGATATCGAAACGAAAATGCCGATTGATCTGGCTCAGATGAGTCGTGCGGATTCGGGCATTCGAAGTGGACCAAAAGCGGCTTTTCTGGGAGAACTGAAAAAAATGTTCCCGGATAATGTTGCTCGCGGCATTGTCATACCATTTGGAGCCTATTACGACCATAGTGAAAAAGCCAAAGTGCTTGTACCTGACAAGTACCTGAGCCTCGGTATCGCGCAGGCAGGCGAACCATTACGTGAATTTCAGAAACGGTCCTACGAACAATTTTTTGGACAAATGACACCCGCAGGAACAAGTGAACAAGCACTTTCAGAATGGATTCGACCACGTCTGGATATAATGCGCTATTCAATAGAAAACAATCCGCTATCTACAGAACTTAAGGCCGCTATTCGTGCCGGACTGGATAGCAATGGCTTACTCAGGCCAGATGATAAGTCCAGGACGGTGGGTTGCTTTGTGCGCAGCGACACAAATGTTGAGGATCAGGATAATTTTAATGGTGCAGGTTTGAATCTGACCTTGTTTAATATGGATTCTATGCAGGAAATTTACGATGGCCTCAAGCAAGTCTGGGCGTCACCATTCACCTATCGTTCGTTTTCATGGCGACAAACCTTAATTGATGAACCTTTATGGGTATTACCCTCGGTGATAATTCTGGAATCTATTCCAAGTGAAAAATCGGGTGTTCTGGTGACTGCAGATATTGATACCGGAGATGCCGACAAAATGCTAATAGCGACATCAGAGGGTGTTGGCGGCGCGGTTGATGGAACCCCGGCGGAAACACTGCTTTGGTCAAAAAACGGGGTCGAGCTACAAACCGCATTCAAATCGCCATGGCGACGTTTGTTGAAAAAAGGCGGTGGAAGTGAAGTGGTTGACGCTACTGGCAATGACCACGTGCTGGAGCCCGCCGAGATTGATGCATTAACCGCCAGTGCCAATAAGATAAAAGCCACCTTGCAAGCTGCTGTAGGTCCTTCCGGTACGCCACGTCCGTGGGATATTGAATTTGGCTTTTCCGGCGGCAAACTGTGGTTATTTCAGGTTCGACCCTTTGTCGGTAACGAAGATTTGAAAAACATTCCCGCCTTGTCTTCCCTGGATTCGGGGGACGAGCAGGTACAAGGCAGTATTTCATTAACGGAGGCCATAAAATGATTATGAAACTAAATAAATTCGGATTCGTTGTACTGTTTGGATTTTGCTTACTACACAGTTTAACTGCGTTCGCTACAAAAGGTCCCTGGGATGGTTCGCAGCCCGCACAGGGCGTCTATTTTTATTGGTACGAACCCTCTTTCTACGCAGGTTTTGCGCCAAGAATTCAGGACCCTGCACGCGCTCATATTGAACTTGCCCGTGGTAATCAGGTTCGTATGACCATGGTTCTTGCCGACGGCGATGTGGATGATTATCTTGAAGACTTGATTGTGCGCCACAAAACCTACCAGGAATTGATCGATCAGGGGTCGATGCGGTTGAAAACAAATAAGGCTTATGAAGCATTTGTCTCAGCAATTCAAAGTGCAGGAGTAACAGATCTGGTTACCAGCAAGGAGACCCTGGGGGCAGATGAATATCACCGTAAATCGATCGAAGTGATTGAGCGTCTTAATCCAGGTCGGGTGTTTCACATTGCCATTCCCGTGACAAAATTGATTAGCGATTGGCATACTCTTTTATCCGCGTTAACGACTGACCAAATAAGCCAGACTACAACCGCCCTGGATACAGCTAACGCTGTACTTCCCGGCCGTGTCAACCTGTATCAGCTTAGCCCGGAATTGCAAACCTCACTGAAACAGGCCTGGGATCAAGCTCATGCAGGTGCTTCGGACGCCGCAGAATTTCGTTCAGCGACTATAAACTTTTTGCAGCAAGCGACCGGTGACCGCTACTTAATCAGTGACGATAGCGTTAAAGCACTGGAATTTACTTCAATATACCCGGTAGGCACTGCGCAGGATTGGGTCACTTACAAAGGCAGACGAATCCCTGCATTTGGAGTTCATGGTGTATGGCATTTGATTCCTCGAATCCACGGTAAAGGCTATATGGGCATGGTGGATTATCTGTCAAAGAACCCGGGGTATGGTTTTATACCCATGCTGGGTTACCAATACGCAAGTGGCTCTGCCTATAATTCAATGCATAATGCCGGCGTGCGCTCCAACCTGGGAGGCACTCACTTTTTGCCAAAAGAATGGCGAAACGTATCAGGCGAAAGAGACCCTTCAAAAAAATATCAAAACTTGTGGATTGTCAGCCGGGGACCGACTTCACACGGGTGTACTCGCATGGGATCGGGACATGTGAGCGAAGTCCGTCATGAACTTCCGGTGAGTTCTGAGGTCATGGAAAAGGTGGCTTATTATCGAAACCTTCCTCAATGTTATGACGTATTCGATATTGACGGGGACGGGTCGCCTGAAGTCATGGGTGTGAAATATTATCTGGCGTATTCGACGACTGGACATACACCAAAAAGTGCCTATGCACAAAATAAGCGTGAGCCCTATTACGAATGGATGTATGGCGATAACATTCATTATAATCCTGACAGTAGTGCGGTTCTTAAAGAAGTTTTGACATGCCGTTTCGTGGGGATAAAAAAAGCCCAGGAGGCACAAACCTATACCGAATTGCCACTTTATGAAGCCGAGTATATTCCGGAGCCTATACAGTTTTATTTAACCAAACCGGTTGATTTTCAGACCGCAAGAGGCTTTGAATTTAATCGTGAGATACGCAAAATTGGACTCCGACATACTGCCAATAGAAAAGCATTATTCCTCAAATAAGGGTATTTACCCGCAAATTTTAGTTTAGCCCCCAATCTCGTTTCAAGGCCTAATACCTTGCCGAGCCGTGTGGTTCAATGTGTGCATACAATTATGAAATTTAGATTTATAGTATTTATCAGCCTGTTTCTTGCCTGCCAGGGGGGGGCTTCTGTTTACTCAGCTCAGTCTGTTCGCAAAAACGCTGACAGTTTGGATCCTTTGTCAGCCTATGGGATCTTTTATGACCGATACGAACCCACTTTCTACACCGGTTTTGCACCCAGAGTTCGTGACCCAAAGCGGCTGCATCTTCATGTGGGCCGGGGCAATCAACTTAGAGCGACGATGGTTCTATCTGAAGAAGTCCTTGAATATTATGCAAAAGATTTATTGATTCGTTATAACACTTATCGCGACTTGATTGCACAAAATAAAGTTGTTCTTACTCAAAATAGCGGTTTTGAGACTTTCAAAACCGCTATTGAAAGTATTCAGTTGGAAAGTATTGTAGCCAAACAATCGGAACGATCAAAAAATGAGTTGAAAGAGAGTAATCTTAAGTTGCTCCGGGAATTAAACCCTGGACGGGTATTTAATATTTCGATGAGTATCGATGAGCTGATAACAAATTGGGCAGCGCAGCTTGTTGCTCAGGATACATCAATGGACAAAAACCGGGCACTGGAACTGGTCAATCAAATGCTTCCTACTCGTCTTTGGTTAACAAAATTATCGCCAGAAAATAAGAAGTTATTGAAAAACCTAACACAGTTGTCCATTAAAACTACAGGTAACATCAAGACTCTTCGTGAGCCATTTATAGATTTGCTGAATCGAGTGAGTTCTGGGATCTATCCTGTTATTGATAGCCACATACAATTTCATGAATTTACAGCAATTTATCCTGTTGGTACGCTCAATGAAATGACCCGCTACCAGGGTCGGGAAATTCCTTTGTATCCAACACCGGGAAAATGGCTGCTGACCACACACCAACGAACGAAAACGGTGGATCATATACCTACGGTTCCCGTCTACAGTTATTCTCCCTGGATACCTTATATGCATGTGGGTAAAAAGCTGCACAATTCATTTCACACCTTGTGGTGGCGCATGAAGCCCCGCGATACTTCATTTCTGCCGCCGGAGTTGAAAAACAGCCCGATTAAAAACCGTGACGGTGATACCTATAGTCATCTCTGGTTACTATCACGTGGGCCGATGTCGCATGGCTGTACGCACGTCAATGCCGGACATATCATGGAACTTCGACAACTGCTGCCAGCGGAAACCGAAAAGCTTTATGACGTTACATTTTTCATCAATAAATCTTATTTGTTTGATGTCTTTGATATTGATGGCGACTTTCAACCTGAAGTCATGGGTGTGCGCTATTTTGTTGCATTTTCATTACGTAATAAAAAACCCGGAAAGCTACGCGCGCCGATTCAGCGGAGAGCCTATTATGATTGGCTTTATGGGGGTGAGCTGGATTACGGTGACCAGGGAGAGGGCGTTTTCCACCAGGTTAGAGACGGCCATTTTAGTGGCCGCAAGGCTGTAAATGGCGAATTATACGAAAAAATCGCCCTATACGAAGCAGAATATCAACCGGAACGGCTGCAATTTTATAAGATGGTGGGTATTCCCTTTGCTCGTGAACTTAGAAAGGTTGGCGAAGATCATCCAATGCAGTCTGTGAACTGATCTGTGAAGCTCCAAATATGTCGCTTTTTAATAATGCTGGCTCTGCTACCGGTTGCCGTTTTTTCTGCAGAGCAGCAGATAAAAGAACGCCGAGCCCGTGAATATTTAGCTTCAATTGATCACTCGCCTAAATTGCAATCTTTTTTAGATCAAACTGTCAATAGCCTGCTTACTGAAGACGCAAAAGCCGCGAAAGCCAACCTTAGAATTGCGGTCATTGATCTTAACTCAAACACTTCTGCACAGATGGCTCACTGGCATGGAAATACTTCCGTATATCCCGCGAGTGTCGTCAAGTTTGTGTATTTGATCGCTGCTTATTCATTACAGGAACAGGGTCGTCTCAATATTGACCCGGGTATGGACAAGTTATTGACCAGTATGATTTATAACAGCAGTAATAAAGCCACACAGAAAGTGGTCGCTAGAGTAACTGAAACAGAACCGGGTGCAACCCTGTCAGCGAAAAAATATAAGCAGTTTCGTAGTCGACGGTTATCGGTCAAACGGTGGTTAGAGAGTTTGGGCGTTAAGGGGATACACAGTATCCATCCCACATATGACGGTGGCGGTGATTTGACGGACAGAGAAATGCAATTATTGCAGGATTCAACGGTTAAAGGAGGGCTGGCGAGTCCCGACGGGCAATTACGCAATCGTCAGGCAATGACAGCAATCGGTACTGCCGAGTTACTGGCTCTGCTGGCAACAGACCGGGCACTCAATCCTGAGAACTCCAGGCAAGTACGCAATAGAATGATCCGCGACCCCATAAAGCAAACTTATCAACGTCATCGCATCGCCGGTGGCGCGCTTAAAAATGCAGACTTTGAGGTTTATTCGAAAACAGGCACCTGGGGTCCTATATTTGCAGATGCAGGGATTATCCACCACAGTTCAGGCAGGCAGGCAGTTCTCGCAGTATTTATAGAATCCAGACCAGCTTACCGGGGCAGTTTTATCGCTGCCTTATCCGAACGCGTGACTGAGCATTTGTTTGCTGAGGTGTTAAAGCCTTAGAAATAATTCTGGCTTGTCAGCTATTGGCATTCCTTTTTTGTACCTCACTTTTCAAGCCACTTCACAACGGTTTCATGAGAAACGCCATTTCCTGTTTTCTGATAGCGATCCCGTAACAATTGATGTTCTTTAACCTTAACGTCCATTAAACAACACTCTCTTTGTTATTCAAATGTTTTGCAATTGCCTTTGCCTTTGCGATGAGAGATAAGGTGCTGGGATCGACTTGTCTCTGTTTTGGTTGCAGTGGCAAAGAGTTACGAATCCAGCTATTCAGGACTTCTTTATATGCCTTGAACTCATGATTTTGCTCAAGCCTGTAGGTATCATATTTTGATTGCATGGCAAGCCATTGTGAAGCAGGCGTTTCTGTCAAAATTTCAAGGCGCACTGCTATATCGGGTGTAACAGGGTTTCGAGCATTGAGAATGCGGGATAAATGACCGCGTGTTATGCCGATAAGATTAGCCACTGTTTCAATGTGCAATCCATGTTCTTGAATGAACCCAGATTTTAAAATCTGTCCTGGATGAGACGGCACCCGGCTTGTTTTACTATATTTCTTGTCAGTCATAAGTCTTTCTCCTTAATTAATGCGGGTCTTCAATCGGAATGTTAATGGGGTCGATATCCTTATCGAATTCGTATAAAACCCTCATATTCCCTGTTATATCGAACGACCAAGTATCGCTTCCCTTACCTTTATGCTCGTGTGCCCTATAAAGCATCGGGCTAGGCGGTAAACGGTTGATTGTGTCGAGATAGTCCAATATATTTTTGAGCTTCTCTGTATTTTCTACAGGCAGTCCTTTTGTGATTCCATCGTAGTAAAATTTTTTAATCGCCTTAGATTTAAATGATCCCTCAAAAATAGGCATTTACACAACCTCTTAAAATGTAACAATATATATTACACTAAGTCAATATTTTTGTAACATATGATGCGACATATTAGGGCATTTGATATTTAATCAACCTCTTTTTCGCAAAGAAAAAACTTGTCTTACCAATCGCCCCAAATTTTTGATAAAGTGAACAAATGGCTAATGAACTGTTCACTCCAAGTAACGATAAACCGAAGCTTTTGAAAGGTTGTATTCTTTCATCAAATCCTTGATTAAAGTCCCCTGCCCTCGCTGCTCTCTCAATTTCTGGACTTCTTTACCTGATAATTTCTTTTGCCGTCCAAAGGCTACGCCTCGCTTTTTGGCCTTTTGAATGCCTTCCATTTGCCGCTCTGCGCGGATTTCGGTCTCAAACTGCCCGATTGCACCGAGCATATTGAATAATAGCCGATTTTTTAAAAAATCCGTATAATTGACTACGCTTTGAGTAAGAAGCATAACGTAATCGGGAGCCGAACCTTACCCGGATACAAACACGAAAGGGCTCTGTTGCAAAAACTTAGATAGGTTGGAGTAAGGTCTTTGATATGATTGATTATGCGGTGTAGATCCCGAATTGTCTTTCAATAAGACGGATTTCTCCTGTAAGACCTTGCCCATTGATCCAGGCATTCATCTGTCCTTTTCTAAACATACGCATGACTTCAAAACCCTTGATCGTCGCATAGGCTGTCTTCATGGACTTGAACCCGCGCACGGGGTTGATCAGCCGTTTGAGTTTGCCATGATCGGCCTCCACAAGGTTATTCAGGTATTTCACCTGCCGATGCACCGTGTCCTGCGGGCATTTTCCTTCTTTCTTCAATTGAGCAATAGCGGGTCCGAAAGTCGGAGCTTTGTCGGTATTGATTGTCTGCGGATGCGCCCATGATTTCATGCCTTTGAGCGCTTTGCCCAAGAATCTTTTGGCCGCTTTCGTATTCCGGGTGGGGGAGAGATAAAAATCGATCGTATGGCCACGCTTATCGATGGCTCTATACAAATACGTCCACTTTCCTTTGACCTTCACATAGGTCTCATCCACCTTCCAGCTAAAACCCATGGTGGGTTTCCAGTACCACCGCAGGCGCTTCTCCATTTCCGGGGCGTAGTGCTGAACCCAACGGAAGATCGTCGTGTGATCGACTTCCAATCCCCGTTCCAGCATCATTTCCTCCAAATCGCGGTAGCTGATACCGTATTTACAGTACCATCGAACGCAACCGAGGATTATTTCGCCTTTAAAATGGCGCCACTTGAAATCTGACATTGATCAATATTTTCTTAAAATATAAAGTCTGGCTAAATTTGGGGTTTTTTGCAACATATATGAACCATCCCCTTTTGCAAGCTGATTTTCAGATCATGCTATAGATCTAAGTTGCGGTCATATATTCGGCATCGAAGCTATGCTTGCGCCCTAATGTAAATCCGCACTCTTTCTCCTCATCAGAGCCATGGCCTCTATAGACCGTGTTGCAAAACAGGGTTTAAAAGAGTCGGTTTGACCTATTAACCATCATCAAAATCAACTACAGCAAACTTGTGATATTTTCTTCGATGTTGAAAAAAACCACCCAATATTGAGTATTAGGCAGCGACCCTTTGAACTCCACAATTAAATTCATCGCCAGTTTTAAGCAACGACCATATTATTCGTGCATTCTTGTTCGCCAACGCGACAGCTGCTTTATTAAAGCTAAGCGTTGCTTTTTTGCCTGTTAACCAGCGTCCATAGTCATTATCCGTGTTTTTGTAATGGCTTAATGCCGCTCTTGCTCCATGGATTAGCAATGTCCGCAAATACCTATCGCCTCGCTTGCTAATGCCGAGCAACACTTGCTTATTACCGCTCGACGACTGTCTTGGAACTAGTCCTAGCCAGGCTGACATATGACGGCCATTTTTAAATTCATTCGCATCAGGTACAGCCGCAACAATGGCTGTCGCCGTCAATTCACCCACCCCCGGTACTTTCAATATTCGACGACAGGTTTCATTCTGTTTGCAGATATGCCTGATCGTTTTCTCCAGCTTTTTTTGCCTGCCTTCAACAGCTACAAGCTCATCATAAAGATCCTGCATACATTCTCGTAACGATTGCGTGAGCCCATTCTCGTTGTCAGCAATAATAGAACACATCGCTTTTTTAACCTTCGATGCGCCGGGTGCGATCGTAATACCGTACTCCAAATTTAAGCCTCTGATTTCATTGATCAACGCCGTTCGATTTCTGACGACTCGGCTGCGAACTCTGTGTATCGACTGGATATCTTGTTGTTCAGCTTGTTTGATTGGAACAAAATTCATCGCGGGCCTGCTCGCCGCTTCC
>CAZGQY010000070.1:0-18905 GCA_964528035.1 uncultured Methylococcaceae bacterium
TGGTTCTGGTTCTGGTTCTGGTTCTGGTTCTGGTTCTGGTTCTGGTTCTGGTTCAAGGTCCAAGTCCTGGTGCTGCCCCGGTTTTTCCTCAAAAGATTCGCGGATTTGATCTGAGTCAGGTAAATTTAGCTGGATATCCAGCGGAATGCTTAAGTCCTGGTCTGTCGTTTCGGGGAATGAAACGCTTAGTTGCTCTTGCTCTTGCTCTTGCTCTTGAAATTCAGGTATGGTTTCTTCGTTGTCGGGGATCAGCTGTATAGAGGCGTCCTGCAAAAGTTCCAGAGGGTCGATATCACAAATATCTTTGGCTGAGTCTGGTGTGGGTGCCCGATATACGGTCTGTTCAGAACCAAATTTCGATGCTTGGGTGTTTTCATTATTAGCGGACGTAGCACGAGCCTTAGCCTGCTCAGCATTTTTCAGCGCGTCAAGTAACAAACTCATGGCTTAAAGTATCGTGGATACTGGATATCCTGTGAGTTATCCAGAAATTGATTGTATGGCTGTAAATCCGCATCGAGACTGGCAACGTCGATAATTTGCGGGCGAATGAAAACGATAAGTTCAGTTTTCTTATATTTATTGGTTCTGACGCCAAACAGGTTACCCAAATATTCCAGGCGATCCAACAGAGGGATTCCACTGGTCGACTCATCGATAACATCTTGCATCAAGCCGCCGATAATACCGGTATTACCGCTGGCAATCTTAAGAATGGATTCCATTTCGCGTACCTGGATTTCGGGTATCAGGCTTTCGACACCGGCGAGGGCTAGCGCCGGATTCGGATCTGCAACAAAAGCGACAATTCGTGAAATTGTTGGGCGGGTGTTGAGGATTATTTTTTTATTGCTGCCGATTTGTGGAGTAACACTCATCACAAAACCAACGGGTACTGTGTGCAATTGGGTTTCAAAGATCTGAGTGACGACACCCTGGGTAGTATTTGATTCCACCGAAGTCGTAAAATATACGCGATTGTCTACAACTTTTAACACAGCGGTCTGGTTATTTAAGACCATCAATTTTGGACTGGAAAGTACTTTTACATTACCAAATTCGTCGAGTAGTTTTACTGTCGCTGAAAAGTCCCCCCCGGTGAAAGTTGCGGAAAGGAAGGGTTCAGTAGCCAGTACGGTGGGGCCTAGCAGGGACTGCATTGCTCGATATCGAGCCTGGTCTGCGACGACCTCCCAATCTACTCCGCCCTGGTAATCGTCACTGAGTTGTACTTCCACGACCGTGGCTTCGATCAGTACCTGGCGGCGGGCCTGTTCGATGACTCTATCCAGATAACGTTGAATAGTGGCATGCTGCTTTTTTGAAGCCTTTACGATTAATAGACTGTTTTCCGGGTTGGCAATTACGCTGATATCGTCTTTGGATTCCTCTTCACCGTTTCCACTGCCTGAATTCTGTGACTTAAATGGTGAACTGTCGCCACCACGCAGAATAGCCTGGATATTGTTGATCAGCGTGGGCCAGAATTGATTATTGGAGATATTTTGTATTTCTGTCGAAGAATTGTTACCTATATCGTCACTGCCACCCCCGCCCCCGCCACTGCCATTTGATGAGTCCCCGGTACCGGTTGCTTCAATTTGCGTGGAAATCGCGACATTGCTGGCTGCATTGCGCGTCATATTCAGATAGGGGATATTGTAAGATTTGAAGTAAGGTGAATCGGGTGAGACGATGAGTAAACCATCGACTAGCTTGTAGCGGATATCCGCCTGCCTGGAAACACGTTCAAGGATCTGAGTCAGCGGTCGGTTGATTGCGGTTAGTGTGACTCGTCCGGTTATACCAGGGTCGATGTCTATATCCATCCGCGCATCTCTGGCCAGCGCAAACAGAACCTCCTTTAGAGGGACATTACTGACGACTATTGTGAAGGTTTCTTCTACTCTGTGAAGGCGCGGCGCAGGCAGACCCGAGGAATTCAATACCGGTGAGGGAATATTGTCCTCGCTGGTTTGCTCATTAATTCCTTTGAGGTGTCCATTCGAAGGTGCGAACCGTTCCGGAACACACGCCGCTAGCGTGATGACTATAAGAGCGAGTAATAAGTTTGTCGATTTCATCCGTATGATTCCTGTTATCACTATAAAACTAGCAAAATTAGCTATTTATTCAAGTTAGTCAGGGTTTGTAATTGTAGAGAGTCGCGTTGAGAAAGGGCTTGGTACAGTGGGTTTGAATTTTTGGTCAGTGAGTTAATTTTTATCAAGAAGTATGAATCTCTATTGGCTTGCCTGAACCTACTCTTGGATAGTGTTGAAAAATTTTAGAGTTCCTCTTGTTGATATAAGGCTCTTATATTGTTTTGAGAAACGATAAAGGGACGGTTTTTTTTGAGGTCGGAGTCTAATTGTTCCAATGCCGCCGAAGCCTCCTGGTAATTGTTGAATTGACCATAAAATATTGACCATAAAGTTTTTTCTTTAGACTGTACGGGAAATATGAAAATGTTTTCCAGTAGAGAATGAGGAATTATTTTGGCGACAAAATCCCTTACGGCTTTGGTTTCATTGGTATAGGTTTGCAATAGTTGAATACTGTAGCCACTTTGGGTGGATTGTTTGATCCAGGTATAGGTTTGTGAGAGACGATCCTGAAAAATATACTCTGGTAGAGTACGATCACTTTGACTGCTATCAGACACCGGGATTTTATCGAGGGTGGTTGATGGAACTGGGTTTGCTAATGTTGTTGAAATTGATGGATGCCCTGGGTTCATCAGTGTCTGTTTTACGCTGTCCCATTGAATTTGAGAAGCAAAGGCAATCATGAAAATAACCCCGCTAAGCAGTAAGGCTTTTCGAAACAGCTGTTGATTGGGATGCCTGGCATAGCTGTCTGTTACAGATTTATAGGTATCTGCAATCGTGACCGATCGGGATTCTTTGGAGAAGGCGACCAACAGTGCTTTGTCGGCAAGGATATTAATGCGTCGCAGCAGGCCACGAGAATATAAGGCGATTAGGCCAGTACTGATTTTACTGAATATCGGAGCTCCTTTATAGCCGGCACAGCGCAGCCGGTAGTCAATATAACGGTGGATCTCGCTTCGATTTAACGACGGTAGATAAAGGTTATGCGTAATGCGTTCTTTAATTTGACGTATATTGTGTCGGTTTAAATGTTCATCGAGTTCGGGTTGACCGATGAGTACTATCTGCAAGAGTTTATGGCTTTCGGTTTCCAGGTTACTGAGAAGGCGTACTTCCTCCAGAGTTTCGGATGGCATACTTTGGGCTTCATCGATAACGACGACAACCTGGCGATTATTGGCGTGCAGCTTTAATAAATGCGCTTGCAAGGCATCCAGAACTTGCAGTTTATCTGTGACCCTTGGGATTGCCAGACCGAGATCTCTGGCAATGGCGGAAAGCACATTTTCCGGTGGCATGTTTGGGTTCAAAAGGAATATAAACTCGAAATTTTTCGGCATTTCTTTTTCGAGAATTCGAGATAGAAATGTTTTGCCACTGCCGACTTCGCCGGTCAGTTTAATGATGCCATCACCAATTTTTAAAGCGTAGATTAACGCGTTCAAAATCGCTTTACGCTGACCTTCTTCAAAGAAAAACGAAGTGTCTGGAGTCAGCTTGAAAGGATGTCCCGAAAGCCCGAAATAAGAATGGTACATTGTTTTGCCTTCAATTCATTTATAGTTCATTAAATGGTGGAATTCAGGCAATTTGCAGCGATATTGATTGCAGCAAAAAAAGCAATAACTGTCAGTGCCGGCATAAGCGGCAGTACTTCAATAAAATTGTGACTTTATTTTTACCCGTTTCCCCTAATGGTTAAGCATAGTTGATAAAGCAAAAGTATTGTGTAGTGTTTTTTGCGCTGAGGGTGGAGGTTAGGAATGTCTGGCGAACTGGTTTTAATCAACAGTGTTGGTAATCCTCCTATTCGTGTTTTACCCGTAATTCTTATAGAATCATCTGATGCCGATGAAATAAACATATAGAATTTATGCTCTAAAGGAAAAAAATGCATGATGTAAAGGATTACAATGGAATACCTGTCTGATCTGAAAGCCATCCTGCACTCAAAGCGTGCAAATATTTATTACCTGGAAAAATGCCGGGTGGTGCAAAAAGACGGTCGAGTTCTTTATCTGACCGAAGCACAGGAAGAAAAACAATACTGGAATATACCGATTGCCAATACCACCTGTATTTTGCTGGGTACAGGTACGTCGATTACTCAGGCTGCAGTCAGAATGCTGGCATCAGCCGGAGTGCTGATTGGCTTTAGTGGCAGTGGCGGAACACCGCTAATAGCCGCCAACGAAATCGAATGGCTGTCTCCACAAAGTGAATATCGTCCAACTGAATATATACAGGGATGGATGTCATTCTGGTTTGATGAAGAAAAACGCCTCCATGCGGCCAAGCAATTCCAGCAACGACGCCTCGAATACCTGCAACGGGTCTGGAGTAAAGATAAAGACCTGAAAAACGAAGGGTTTTATGTCGATGACGTGGATATCCAACCGGTACTCACTCAGTTTTTCACCAAAATAGAACAAAGCGCCAATGTCACTGACCTGCTTCTGGTGGAAGCACGGCTCACTAAAAGTCTTTACAAAATCGCCGCCAATCGTACCAAACAAAAAGACTTTGTGCGCGAACATGATAGTGTTGATGATGCCAATGTTTTCCTCAATCATGGCAACTACCTTGCCTATGGACTGGCAGCGACAACATTATGGGTGTTGGGTATACCTCACGGTTTTGCCGTACTGCATGGTAAAACCAGGCGTGGTGCATTGGTGTTCGATGTCGCTGATCTTATTAAGGATACCCTGATACTCCCCTGGGCATTTATCTGCGCTAAAGAACATGCGACCGAACAGGAGTTTCGACAGCAATGTCTGCAAAACTTTACTCAACATAAAGCGCTCGATTTTATGTTTGATGCGGTCAAGCAAATCAGCCTAGAAGGTGATGGGCAATGATGGTGACTTTTGTTTCCCAATGTGAAAAAAAAGCACATAACAAGACGCGCCGGGTACTCGATGCATTTGCCAATCGCATTGGCGATAACACATGGCAAACTGTGATTACTCAGGAAGGTTTGCAGGCGGTGAAAAAGTTGTTGAGAAAAACTGCCACGAAGAATACGGCGGTTTCGTGTCATTGGGTGCGGAGTCGGAGTCGTAGTGAATTGGTTTGGGTGGTGGGGAATCGGAGTAAGTTTAATGCGCAAGGGGTTGTGCCTGTGAATTTGACATCAGAATCAAAGGCATTTGAAGAATCATTCAATATGAGTACTGAGGTGATTGCCTTACTTGCGTCAATTGCTGGTTTTTTCCATGATGTCGGAAAAGCCACGTTGTTGTTTCAAGATAAACTAGATCCTGGTTATCGAGGTAAAGGCTATGAGCCATTTCGACATGAATGGGTGTCATTAAGAATATTTCAGGCTTTTGTTGATGGAAAAATGGATAGAGAATGGCTGCAAGCACTGGAAAACATGGATAATCGTTCAGAAGAACGAGTACTGAACAATCTTATATCTTTGCGCGATGGGATTGTGACAAACATACCGAACCCTTTTGATAATCTCGAACCAATTGCAAAAACTGTTGCCTGGTTAATCGTGTCGCATCACAGGCTACCTCAATGTCCAGAAAAACATGATAACCCACCACCATTGGATCAAATTCAGGTTTGGATAAATCAATGTCTGGAACCCAGTTGGAATTCACCACAATGTCTGAATGAAGGTTGGGAAAAAGAAACCATTGAAAATAACTGGATTTTTCCAGGCGGCACACCGTTTAAAAGCGCTATATGGCAAACACAAATCAGCATTGTTGCAAGTAAGGTTCTAAATAATAGCCGTATTTATTTAGATAATTGGTTTGAGCAAAGATTCACCCTGCACCTTTCACGACTTGCCCTGATGTTTTCCGATCACTTTTACTCATCCCAAGAAAAATATAAACCAAAAAAGATTACTCCAGAATGGCAGGATAGAAATTATCAAGCATATGCCAATACCGATAAATATTCAGAAACTGATCGTGGGCAAAAACTCGATGAACACAATATTGCTGTTGGCATTCATGCTGCAAAAATTGCTCGAAAACTACCCAAATTAATACGAGAATTACCTTGCTTGAAAATTAATCCACTATTTTCAAAGCTGGTGGAGAAAAAAAATAAGGAAAACTTCGGCTGGCAAGACCAAGCATTTAATAAAGCCAAACAATTACGCGAAGACAGCAAGAAATATGGATTCTTCGGTATCAATATGGCTTCCACGGGCAAAGGTAAAACTCGTGCCAATGCGAGAATAATGTATGGCTTATCGGATGAAGAGCAATGCCGGTTTAGTGTCGCACTGGGATTAAGAACATTAACTTTACAAACTGGAGATGTTCTCAGGGATAAGTTGAAGCTGTCTTATGATGAACTAGCCGTTTTAATTGGTTCCCAAGCAGTTAAAGACTTACACCGGCTGGGTAATGAAAAGCATAAAAGTGAAAGGCAAGACGAAGGCAGTGAATCAGCCGAATCATTGTTAAAAGACGAGATTCAACTGCATCACAAGTTACCTGAATATAGTGGTGCTCTTTCAGATTATTTTGAACATGATGAAAAAATATTAAAATTAATCCAAGCACCTGTACTTGTCAGTACCATAGATTATTTGATCCCCGCGACAGACGGTTTGCGTGGCGGTCGGCAAATTGCTCCCATGCTGAGATTGTTTACCTCTGATCTGGTACTGGATGAACCCGATGATTTTGGACTGGAAGATCTGCCTGCATTATGCCGTCTGGTTAATTGGGCAGGCATGCTCGGCTCCAGAGTTCTACTCTCAACAGCAACTATACCACCTGAATTGACTTCGGCATTATTTGATGCTTATCAACAAGGAAGAAAGCACTATACCCAAGTTAATGGTGAACAAGGAGAGTCGGATGTAATTTGCTGTGCCTGGTTTGATGAATATAAATACAAGAAACCAACTCATACCAACATCAGCGTACTCGAAAACTTTGAAACTATACATGAAGAATTTGTCAATCAGCGCATTGATAAACTGTCCGAAGAAAAAACACATTTAAGAAAAGCCAAGATTATTCCAATTGACCTGAAAGAAAATTCAAAAGCCAGTGAAGCATATGCTCTCACGATGCACAAATCCATTGGTCAACTCCATCAACACAATTTTGTAGAACATAGTTCCAAAAAGATGGTCTCTATTGGCCTGATAAGGATGGCGAATATTGACCCGTTGGTTGCGGTAGCAAAACAGCTCTACTCTTTACCGGCACCCGAAAACACAAAAGTTTATTACTGTGTGTACCACAGCCAATACCCTTTGGCTTTACGTTCTCAGATTGAAACGAACTTGGATAATGCTTTATCCAGGCATGATGAGGATGACTGGTGGCAAGACAGCGGAATAGATTCAATAATCAAGGATAGTGACATTCAAAACCATATTTTTGTTGTCTTGGCGACATCGGTAGCCGAAGTCGGACGCGATCATGATTATGACTGGGCAATTGTAGAACCCAGTTCCATGCGCTCTATTATCCAATTAGCCGGACGTATCCAACGGCATAGAAAAGAAGAACCTACAGCAGAAAACATCCACATTCTTGATAAAAACTTTAAGGCGCTTAGAGGCGTGACTCCTGCTTATTGTCGTCCAGGGTTTGAATCATCCAAACGACAATTGGCTAACCATCATCTGACTAATCTATTGGATCCATGTGAATACGAACATATCTCTGCAATTCCCAGAATCAAAAAAGTTTCAAAGGTGACTTTAACTAAAACGTCACCCCCCAAATTTGAAAAATTCAACGAACTTGAGCATATCGTTCAACAATTAAAATTGTTTGGTAACTCCAATGAACACAATCATGCGAAACAGTGGTGGCAGGAAGAAGTAACCTGGTGTGGAGAAATTCAGAGAAACCTGCCATTTCGACAATCTGAACCTATGGATGATTACAATCTTAACCTGAGTTATCACGGTAAATTGATCTGGCAAAAGAAACAGCCGAATGAATATCCTGCGCGTTTTGACACCACTCAAGATATTAAAACCATTAAATTAAGAGAATTAACCATTGCAAAAGGGAATGCCGCTTGGTTTGATCTTTCAATAACAGAGAGCATTGAAAAATTGATGGAAAAACTCTCTATTACCGAAGAAGGTGAAGCCTATAAAAAATTCTCACATATCCAGCTACGAAGCCATAAAAAAGATAGCGATGAATGCTGGCTGTTTAGTGAAAAACTTGGTGTGTTTAAAGAACTGAAAAAGGATCAGAGTATTGATGAAGAATAAAGAAATTTATCAAGCAGCAAAAGATTATATTGATTCAATCGGTAAAGAAAAGATCGAGAAATACCACGAGGATGAATTGAAATCACTGTATAAATCATTTAGCGATGATTTTTATAAAACAATAAAACCTTTTCTAAAAAAAGATGACGTGCTGAAAGAGCGTATTAATAGAGTTAAAAAAGAGAAAAAAACAAAGGAGTTAAGTCATCTTGATTTTGCTATTCAACAAGCACAAAAGTTGATTGAAATTATTCAAACAACTTCTTCATTAAGTAGTTTTATAAATTCTGTTGATGCTTTAAAACAGCAAGCTACCGACTTAAGAGCGCGAGATATGTATGAAATTTGGCTTGATTGGGCCTTACTAAACAGGAAAGGGATATATTTAGCCACACATATAGCTAAGTTAACTCATTCCAGTAGCCAATCATCCTCCATAGACATGAGGTATTATGATTCTCAAACGAAAACCAATAGCCGATATTTAATCACCGAAAATAATAAAAAATTAGCCTTAGATCAAGCATATCCAGACAACAAATATTCTTCTATAGCAAAGTTTTATAATTTAGTTGTAGAGGGCGTTTTTGTCGGTGATGTATTAAGGCGTGATGGGGTAGAGTTATTAAAACACTTCACCCGCTCAGGTAACAGGGCTCAACGTTGGGACGAAGGTTTCAGAACAAGTATTCGGGAAGATAAAAAACAAACATATTTCCTATCAAAACAAGTTTATTTCCCTGTAGGTCAAGACAAATATCACTTATTGATGCCTTTAGTTTCTTCATCACTGGCACATACTTTACATTTAAAATTTAAAGAATTTTTTGAAGATGACAATACTTTAATAAGAAAGCAGAAAGATAAAAACAAATACCATAAAGACCTAGCTATTACCTATCCTAATAGATCTTCACTCAATGTGACTGCAAGTAATCACTCCAATTCGTCCACATTAAATGGCAAACGAGGAGGAAGATTAACACTATTAACCTGTAAACCACCTCAATGGACTGCACAACAAAAAGCCTTCAATCAATTTAACGACCTTTTTAACCGCTCATTAAGCTATCAATTACAAGAAGAAATCAAAACACTGCAACGGCTATTGCTAATTATCAAATCAAAAGAGATTGGTATGAAAAAGCCTGACATGCATCGAGCCATTGTCCGAGCTGTTAATGACATCGCAGATGGACTTTTTGATGAACTCAATATGATTAACTTGTTAAGCGATGAAAAAGGCTGGACAAAAGAGAGTAGCTTGCCTATTGCACAACAATTATTGTTAGAGCCGAATCGTGATGATGATATTGCGATACAGGAAAAGCTGAAAAAACAATGGCAAGCTAATATAGCAAATGATTTTGCTTATTGGTTAAACGAACAGCTTAAACATAAAAAATTAAAACTAACTCTTATCCAACAACGACTTTGGCAAGACATTTTTTCTGAAAAATGTCGTCAGTATTTTGCAGAACTGGAGGTTTCATCATGAGTCAATATTTAGTGCTGAACCGTATCAACATTCAAAATGCCAATTGTATTGCCGGATTCACCTGGGGATTTCCAGCTATTACCAATTTCTTGGGTTTTACTCATGCTTTGCAGCGTAAATTATCAAATGACTATAACATTGAGTTTGATGGTTGTGGAGTTATCAGTCACGATTATCAATTACAGGTTTATAAACCAAAACCTAAAGCCAATTTTGAATTCATCCAAAGTAAATTTTCTTATACTTTTAAGCCCAAATTTGAAAAAGGACGAATGAAAGACCCTTCAATTATTGAAGAAGGAAAAATGAACTTAACCGCCTCACTTGTCATTAAGTTTTCAAAAGAACTGTTGGCTAAAGAAGAAAAGATTAAAGACTTTAAAAGCATTGTTTTAGAACATTGTTTAGCCAACCGATTAGCGGGTGGTGTGATTTTATCAGTCGCTCGTGTTGATTTGTTTTCTGCTTCAACCGAAAAACAACAAGAACAACTAATCAGAAAAGTCAAACGTCTATGTATGCCAGGCTTTGTTTTGATGGATCGTTCCGAATATCTAAAAAAACATTTTGGAAATTTAATCAAATCACAGCCAGATACGGAACTTTTGGATGCATGGCTAGATTTCTCGGCAATGAAATATCAGGCTATCCCAAAATCACAAAATGATGATGAAACATCCACATACGACACCGATGCCGATTGGGAGCGAGTGCCTAAACCTGGAAAAGGCTGGTCGGTTCCGCTTATGGTTGGCTACAAAGCAATCAGTCGCGAATATAAGGTTGGTGAAATTAAAAATACACGACACTCTGATGCAGACTCCACAGTAATAGGCACCCGTTTTGTCGAAGCTGTACATAGTGTAGGCGAGTGGAAAAGCCTACACAGAATAAACAATTTTGATGAAATCATTTGGGCATACCAGGCAAAAGATGACTGGTATCTCTGCACACAAAACAAGATATCAACAACATCACAGCAACTTGTCGATAAAGATGAATCTGAAACACTCAATTTTGCAGACGCACTTGCAAACTTATAAGGAAACAATACTATGCCAAACTTAACACTACCTTCCGTATTATCTTTTGACCGTAGACTAGAACCCTCTGACGCGCTAATGCTATCTGGCAACTGGACTAATATCGGTAAAGAAAATGACTGGAATAAAATTGAACTCTTCGAAAGAAGAAACCGAGCGGTAAAAAGTAATTTTAAACAGGAAATTTTAGACGATGAAGAAGAGCTGAAAAAACAAATCGAAGAACCCAATATAGCCTGGGGTGATGATGCCTCTTTGCCTTCAGATGCGGACACCCTAAGAGTCAGTTATAGCTTACGCGTACTTGGTGGTCTCAACACACCATCCGCCTGTAATAAAAAAGTCTATCAAGATCAGTTCACCGAAATGGTTGACGGTTATCTTGCTGAATTAGGTATTGATGAGTTAGCCAGTCGCTATGCTTATAATGTTGTCAATGGTCGTTTTTTATGGCGTAATCGCGTGGGTGCGCTTGACGTTGCTATACATGTAAAACACAGCAGCTTGTCAGAACCAATTAAGTTTAACGCTTATGATTATCCGCTTAAAGACACAACAACATCTGACACAAAGATTTCTCCCTTTGTTGAATTAGTAAAAAAAGGATTAATTGATAAAGAAAATGTTTTCATAGCAGTTGATGCCTATGTGAAACTCGGCAACCGCCAACGTATCTGGCCTTCACAAGAAATGGTTATGGGACCTTCTAGTGGTCAAAAAAGCCGATACTTGTTTGCACTTGACGGCAATGCAGCTATGCATTGTGAAAAAATTGGTAACGCTCTGCGTACCATTGATGACTGGCAGACAGGAAGTGATGCACCGATAGCCATTGAAGCGTATGGCAATGTTACCCAGCGCGGTATTGCCTATCGTTCTAGCAGAAACGATTTTAAAACTTTGCTCGATAAATGGATGAATGACAAATCAGTCACAGAAGAAGAAAAACATTTTGTGATTGCCATGATTATACGTGGTGGCGTATTTGGTGAAGGGGAAAGCGAATAAGGAATAATCGATGAAATACTATCAGGACATTACTCTATTGCCCGATGCGGAAGCCAACCTTGGCTTCCTCTGGCATAAAGTTTATCAACAAATCCATTTGGCACTGGTTGAAAATAAAATCGCGGAAAATCAGTCAGCGATAGCAATCGCATTCCCTGATTATGATAGTAAGGAATATCCACTGGGAGACAGATTACGCTTGTTTTCGGGAGCACAATGTAATCTTGTGCAATTGAACATAAATCAGTGGCTTTCTCGTTTAACCGATTACACTCATGTGAAATCCATAAAATTCGTACCGGAAACAGTGAAACAACACGCCTGCTTCAGGCGTAAACAATTTAAAAGTAACTTGCTGAAAGAAGCGGTACGACGGGCAAAGTATAAAAACGAACCGTTGGGTGATGCATTAGCGCATTTTGAACATTATGAAAAAGACACAAGCTTACCTTATATCAATATGATGAGTCTTTCTATGAATAATGAAAACAATACAAGTCGTAATTTCAAGTTGTTTATTGAGCAGGAAGTATTTCAACAGCCTCAATTCGGAATGTTTAATTGTTATGGACTCAGCAAAACCGCCACTGTGCCCTGGTTTTGATATTTATAGATACCAGAACTACTTGAAAATATCTGAAATCAAACCAACTGCACACGCTTTCGGAAGGGTAGGCTTTTTTTTGGCTTAAGCGCCAAATTTTGTTCTCGTTTTTTTATTTCTCCCACAAAGTAGCGTGAGAACGAGTAAAAGGTGATTTGAGTTAAAAGTAACCATTTTGACCAAAGTTTTTAAAGTTCTTTAACAACATATGAAAATCAATTGGTTACAATCAGGCGGAAAAAATGGGTATTTTTGTTTAAATAACTCCATGTGATTGTTGTAACTAATTTTTTGTCGTTTAAACTACAGTTCACTGCCGTACAGGCAGCTTAGAAAACCCGCGCATACGATCCGCCCGCGACCTCAACGTTCACTGCCGTACAGGCAGCTTAGAAAAGGGAGCAGGTCAATAACAATGATTATGCAAAGTTCACTGCCGTACAGGCAGCTTAGAAATGACACTTGAGGGTGTATGGTCGAGTATTTCGTGTTCACTGCCGTACAGGCAGCTTAGAAAAGGGCGAGCAGAAGATTTTGCAGACAAATAACGTTCACTGCCGTACAGGCAGCTTAGAAAACAATTCAAATCGTCGGAATACAGTCGACACAGTTCACTGCCGTACAGGCAGCTTAGAAACAATAAAGGGTGCCACCCGCACTGTGGCGAGGGTTCACTGCCGTACAGGCAGCTTAGAAAAGTATGCATCCGCCTCAACATCCGACGAAAGTTCACTGCCGTACAGGCAGCTTAGAAATATATCTGACTGTAAGCTTCCTTCCCACCTTGGTTCACTGCCGTACAGGCAGCTTAGAAAAGTTTTAGGGCTGGATTGAATAATGTTTCTATGTTCACTGCCGTACAGGCAGCTTAGAAAGCCCGATCTGTGCGAGTGCATTTGATGCCTCCGTTCACTGCCGTACAGGCAGCTTAGAAAGCCAAAATTCTGTGCATGTATACCGCCTCTCTGTTCACTGCCGTACAGGCAGCTTAGAAATGATAGACCATTAGCTACGAATTCTGTCCCTTTGTTCACTGCCGTACAGGCAGCTTAGAAATGTATTACAGCGATGTTTTGCAGTGCTTGAATGTTCACTGCCGTACAGGCAGCTTAGAAAACGTAAATCTCCGCTTCCATCAGGTATATCGTGTTCACTGCCGTACAGGCAGCTTAGAAATTCTTATCACTCTCTAGAGTTTTCCAGTTGTTGTTCACTGCCGTACAGGCAGCTTAGAAAACTAAATTCACATGCTATTAATACCTTCATGTGTTCACTGCCGTACAGGCAGCTTAGAAACTTGATATGTATTGCATGTCCTGCAACTGTTGGTTCACTGCCGTACAGGCAGCTTAGAAATAACGTCGCAAGCCTATTCCGTTTCTCGTCTAGTTCACTGCCGTACAGGCAGCTTAGAAAGGTACAGAGGCAAGCAGCAATGCAACAATAGCGTTCACTGCCGTACAGGCAGCTTAGAAAATAAAGCTTTAGGATTTCTGGATCGAACTTGGGTTCACTGCCGTACAGGCAGCTTAGAAAATTATGCATGGGAGGAATTCATCGAGGTATAAGTTCACTGCCGTACAGGCAGCTTAGAAATCAAAAAAAAAGCCCGGCGGTTAAACCAGGCGGTTCACTGCCGTACAGGCAGCTTAGAAATTCGACTTGAAACACATCACCAACAGCGGACAGTTCACTGCCGTACAGGCAGCTTAGAAATGCTGAAAAGGTCAGTCGCATGCTAACAAGGGGTTCACTGCCGTACAGGCAGCTTAGAAAGGCAAATAAACCGATCGGACGCGCTCTTGAAAGTTCACTGCCGTACAGGCAGCTTAGAAAAATACTGGGTCGTGATTAGCGCCACAATTCAAGTTCACTGCCGTACAGGCAGCTTAGAAAAAACTGATTTAACAGTTCTCGTTTTACAAACAGTTCACTGCCGTACAGGCAGCTTAGAAATAATTAATTCGTCAGCGTCCATGTGATCTTGCGTTCACTGCCGTACAGGCAGCTTAGAAAACGGTCTGCGGAGATTGGTTGTCGTTGATGTAGTTCACTGCCGTACAGGCAGCTTAGAAACTCTGTCGTAGTCTTTTCTGTAGCGCCGTGTCGTTCACTGCCGTACAGGCAGCTTAGAAAACCTTGCGGTGGGCGTTGTACCCTCTGTCGTAGTTCACTGCCGTACAGGCAGCTTAGAAAAAACACGACAACTGTCCAGGCAGCGATAACAGGTTCACTGCCGTACAGGCAGCTTAGAAATAAGAGTGGAAAGAGTCTTGCCAATAACCGTTGTTCACTGCCGTACAGGCAGCTTAGAAATTTCTAAAACCGTCTCTAGAGGCGTTTGTACAGTTCACTGCCGTACAGGCAGCTTAGAAATCCGTGTGTTATGCGAAACTTTATAGGACTGGTGTTCACTGCCGTACAGGCAGCTTAGAAAAGTACCAGTTACAGCTAAATTTTGGCGCGGTAGCATGTTTTAAGTGAATTCTTAAGCCAAAAACCAATTGCTTATATTCGGGTAATGAGCTTTGTTTGTTCGATGGTTTTCAATCCTTGGCAAACAATTGCCCATCAATATTATTAAACGCTTTAAATTCCAGCGCATTTCCAGAAGGATCCAGAAAAAACAATGTGGCCTGTTCGCCGGGTTGTCCCTGGAAGCGGATGTGAGGTTCAATGATAAAGTGGGTTCCCAGATTTTGTAATCGATCCGCCAGAATTTTCCAGTCAGTCATCTCCAAAACGACACCAAAATGGGGGGTCGGTACGCTGTGTGCGTCTACAGGGTTGTAATGCAACAAGATGTTGCCATTTATTCCAATTGTGGGGTTCAGGTGGCAAACCAGTTGGTGCCCGAACAGATTAAAGTCGATCCAGTGGGCGTCACTTCGGCCTTCAGAGCAGCCCAGAATGGAACTGTAAAATTCCCGGGCTTCAGGCAGGTCTCTGACCTGAATTGCTATATGGAAAGGAGTCAGGAGCGACATATGATTCCCGGTTTTGGGAGAACCTTCCAGGTCTAACTGTTTGCCGCTGCAGAAATAGAGCCTGATTCCAGCTCGGCATGGTAGGCCTGGCAGCGTTTGTACAGAGTCAGAAGCTCTGGAGTGCAGTGGAAGGCAGCTATGATTTTTTCGAATTCGCAATTTTCAGCAAGAAGGACTGAAAGATCCTGGGATAGACCCACAATGTGTACGCCATGTTTACGCGCAACGATCAGATAGTACAGATAGTGTAATGCTCGTATCGCCAGATTTGGATCTTTAAAGGCTTCCATTACGGGTACCAGGAATGCTATTTGTAGAGAGCGTGCACGGTCATCCACAATGAGTTCACCGTCCTGAATGGTGCATACCATGGGAAGTGCTTTCATCGTTTCGGAATCTTTGAAGCCTATTTCCGGCCAGTCAGCGTCCGGTTGTGTCAGGCCAAATCGTTCAGCATAGGATTTTTGATACATCCAACTGAGGCTGCTGACGACAGGGTCGTCGATGGGGGCCGTAATCCGATTGGCGTATTGCTGTATATGGGGAAACAATGTTTGGCGAATATCGTTTACCGACACGTCATCATTTGGATTAACCAGGACGCGATAACCGAGTCCGGCGAACAAAACCAAACGTGACAGGGGTTCAAGTTGTTGGTGCTCACTGAGTAGCAATTGAACCGCTAGTGGTTCAATTGCTGTTTTCGTCCAGGCTAAAAAGGCGATGATGTTTCCGCTTACATAAGTATTCTTACTGTTATTCCAATGTTCAAACATAGCGTTTACGCAGCCTTTCGATACCACGCGATCACCAAAAGAATCTCCAGCCATTCTGTAAATTCGGGAATTGAATGCAGCGATTCCGAGTTCGTCGAAATGATGTAATCGAATGCATAATGATAGGTATTGCCCGAGCATAAATTCCTGCCAGTGGCGATGGATAAAGCGCACACTGTTGGTACCTGTTGGCAGGAACAGTGTACGTTGCAGAAGGGCATTACAAATTTCTGGCTGAGTGGCCAGTTGAAAGCCTAATAATATGTCGTCACTTTCTGCGCGAATGGTCTCCAGGTAAAAAGTTTCGTCGTTGGTTTCCACGCTGTGAAAAAAGTCCTTCCAGCGTTGATGGAGTTGAGTGGCTTCTTGTTGCAGTATGTCGATACTGATATCACCCCGGCCTTTTTGGAAGAATAGCCAGGCTATGATCATCATTGCCCGGCCTAAGTGTTCGATCTCTATTTCGCGACCCGATGGGTTAGGGATACCGACCAGTCCACTGCGCGATAACACGGTACGTACGGTTTGGCACAATAATGCGGATTGGGTTATCGATCCGTCGCCCATCTGGCAGCTTGGATCCGGACGATAATTGGAAAGGATTAGTGGTGTAAGGATAAATTCCAGCAGTTCCCGGTCTTTTACCTGCCCGATCCACTTGTTACACGAGGGATAAAGCTGTTTTGCTTCAGCCAGTGAAAGTCGCAGAATTTCGAATATATCCGCTGGATCGTTGACCAGACGATTTATACCATGAATGGTATTGCGTACACCGATAATAATAGACAGCTTGCCATTGTTGACATAACGCGACTCGGCATCGCGCAGGAGTTTAACAATAGTGGAAAAACCAATGGTGTTGTGGTTATGCAGAAAATCATCCAGACCATCGAGAATTATGGTGGTTGGGCTGCTTTGAAATTTTTTCTCGAGCCAGTCTCTGTCCCAGCTTCGTCCCGGAAAAAGAGTTGTACCCCAGTCTATCCACCATTGCCACAATATGTCCCAGGAGTAATTAACATCGTCGCTGTGCGATGCAGTGATTTGTTGCATGGGGATTAATAGGGGTATTGGCTGCGTATCCGGGTCGGCAAGGTATTGAACTCCCAGGCGCAGACAAATGTGGCGCATCACTGAAGTTTTACCGACGCCGGAGGCACCGGTAACTACAATTTTTTTGGGTTGTTCGGAACCCTGGCTGACCAGAGTGACAACCTTTTCTGCAATCTCGGCCTGGGTTCCAAACGATGAATTGGCGATACTGGGTATCGGTCGGTCCTGATCGTTGCCAATTCCGCACACTGAAGTAGAAATTAATGCAGTCGTGTCAGTGGTGCGGTTAACCAATGCGATTCGGTGCAGGGTAGCATCGACCAGGTCAACTCCCCGTTCAGCACCGTATTGTCTGACTAAATCTGCGGTGATGGATACGATCGGGTCATTGACGCGAGTAGGAATTTTGATCGAACTGTGCGTACCACGAATAAAGATCTGTCTTTGTGCAGGATCGGATTGGTAGGAAACGGATAAATCAGATTTTGCACAGATATCCTGTGTTACCGGAAAGAGTTGGTCAGATTTTTGTGAATTTTCCTGGCAGTCGAGAAAGGCGTTTTCCAGGTCGAGTAACTTGGGATTCCCCGAGCACAGCGCGGGAATAATTTTATTACGGCCCCAGTCTCTGTTGCCTTGGGTTATAAATCTTATTAAACCGAGAAAAGGAGCCAGGAAAAAATAATAAGTCTGGTAAACCAGATTTCCAAGATTGCTGATGAACCATGAGCCGCCCAGATGAGGTACTGCGATATTGAGTACTCTTCGTGTTCTTAGCCAGATTGATTTGGCGGCAATATCGCTTCTATTGGCAATTTCTTCCTGCAATTGTTGATTTCGATCTCTGAGCAGGCGCTTTACGACCAATCCACCGGTACTGTGCGTGACGAACAACAGGTGGCGGTGATTCTGATATTCTGTATCAAGCCATGCGCCCAGGTCGTCGGCTGCCTGAGAAATACTGCAGCGTTGCCATGACCGTGACGGGTATGAGAAGGAAATGACATCAATCTCAATTCCGGCATTTTCCAGAACCCATTTCGGCATGTTGCCCCAGGTCTTGCGGTTATCGCCGAACAGGCCATGGACAAAAATCAAAAGGCAACGTTGAGCCTGCTCAGAGTCGTCTGTAAGACATTTGTGAACGACCCCATAGCGGCTTGTATCGGACCAAAATCTTGTTTTCGTTTTTTTAACCATAAATCTGGAACTCGGAAAGTTGCCCAGGCAAGTTCAGCTTTGACGACTATATACTAATTAAATGGATTGTGCGATTGGTGAATTAAATCGATCTGGACAATACCTGTCCAGTAATTTTCTTGTAAGATTTATAAGGCATAGATAAGTAGATAAAAATAACCCCCGTACTTTGTAGGAACCTGAAAAACGACAAAACGGTGTGCTCTATATACATATACGTTGAATATCTATCGTTGGATTTAATGATAATAGCTTATTGTGGATAATACCGGCTGAACTAAGTCCGGAAAAAGATAAACAGGCTATCAAAGAAGTCAAAACCAATGTATGTTAAATGTTCATTAAAAGTAACGACTTGCCCCCAAATCGAAACAGCCCTCTATGGGGGATCTGTGGAGGAAG
>CAZGQY010000071.1:0-2737 GCA_964528035.1 uncultured Methylococcaceae bacterium
AACCACCACGAATGAAATCCTCGTGTCAAGAAGTTTAGAACCGTTTCGCCGTGTGTAAGCCCTGCATACGCTTGACACAATCCAGTGCTTTGGCTTCGTCCTGTTCACGTACCTGTACCGCTCGGTCCGCCCATAAAGCAGCCTCATCGGCAACAGATTTTTGCTTTTGCTGATCGCTATGGATCTGATTACGTAATTGATTGAGCTGGATTTTGGTATCGGCTCCAGCCGTATCCAATTCTTCAATCGCAGTAGCTACCAAAGCTTGATGGTCTTCCAGATCCGCTGCTACCGAGTCGATTTGATGTTTGAAAGATACAAATAAGCGTTTTACAGTATTCATGGTTAGTCTCCGTTATTCATTCGCTCACAGCGAAATTAAGTGATAAGAAATATTTTTACTTTCTCTTTGACTAGAGCAGAGACTGTGCCAAACTCACTAAAATATTTTATATCTTTATTATACAATATGTTAATGACTTTTCTTCCAGCATTGAAAACAAACACCCTCACTTTTATAAACATATTTTGCATACACTGATATACTAAATATGTATATTTTATGTAACTATTCAGAAACTATTTTTCTGAGGACGCAAGCCATTGGTTATTCGGGCTTCTGCAACAGGGACGTTGCAGCAGAGCATACACGGATGTACTCGCGCGTCCCGAATAATCAATGGCTTGCATCCTAACCTCGAAACTTGCTGAGTAGATACCTTTTTAAATTATTAATCCATGTCCAACAACATCCTCAACCAGGAACACCGCAACTTTTTACAAACCGTCAATCAAGCGGCTTTCAACAATCCTTTCAGTCCTGAGACCGTCAACACCAAACTGCAGATTGCCGAAAGCCGAGGCATGATTGACGATGACACACTCAACAGCCGGGTATTACACCACTTGCAATCACGCTTGCAGCAAATCGAACACACTCCAGCGCACAGAAACAATCGGTTTGATGATCGCGAACAACGACTATTAGAAAACGCACAGCTATATTGCATTTACCTGCGATACCAACAAAAATTTGATGCTTTTATTGAAGATCAGATTAAAAGTGGCGACGAACCGATCGTTTTACCCTTCGCTCAAGACCTATTGGCCGCGATAAAACAGCTTGGATTCGATCAGGAGGAGACCAACAAATATCTCTGCCTTTTTTACCAGACTCGGCGCGCCTATCGCTTTATTGGCCAGGCGATAATGGGCAAAAGCCCCTGTATGCAAACTTTGCGGAAACACCTGTGGAATAATCTGTTCACATTCGACTCACATTGGTATCTGAGTTATTTCTGCGAACATATGGAAGAATTTTCCACCTTGCTGTTAGGCGATACAGGAACCGGAAAAAGCAGAATTGCGCAGGCGATCGGGCACTCCAACTACATCCCCTTCGACATAAAAAAACAACGCTACGCCGAATCTTTCACTCGATCATTTCAATCCATTAATTTATCGCAATTCCCCAGCAGCCTGCTTGAAGCAGAATTGTTTGGGCATAAAAAAGGCGCCTTCACCGGTGCTATAGAAAACCGCCCAGGCCTGTTTGCTCGTTGCAGCATGCACGGCGCGGTATTTATTGATGAAGTCGGAGAAATCGACCAGACCATACAGGTAAAATTACTTACAGTATTGCAAGATCGGGTTTTCAGTGCTGTTGGCAGCAGTAGTGAACAACGATTCGAAGGTCGAGTCATCGCTGCAACCAATAGAAATCTAAAGAAACTGGTTGACGAAGGCAAGTTTCGCGAAGATTTTTATTATCGACTCTGCTCTGATCTGATTCGCATTCCGACCTTATGCCAACGACTTAACGAGCAAGCCGATGAATTGCATTTGCTGATCACCAACATTCTTGAGCGTACCATCGGCACCAGCGATGAAAATCTGATCGACACCGTCGAAACAAGACTGCAAAAAAAAATACCACACGGTTACAACTGGCCCGGAAATGTCCGCGAACTGGAGCAATGCGTACGCAGCATCTGCCTCACCGGCAGCTATACACCATTGCTCAAACAAAATAAAGATCTGACAAACAACCTCAATCTACCCAACAAACCAATGACCGCCCAACAATTAATGCAACTCTATTGCCACACTCTTTACCAACAAAACGGCAGTTATGAAAAAGTCGCCCGTATTACAGAACTGGATCGCAGAACCGCGAAGAAATATATTCAGGGATATTCAGAATCCGAGCTTTTATGAGGCTATCAGCTAATTTTATCGCATTTAGACTGCAGAACTTCGAAAGCCTCATAAACCTCTGCAAATCGAGTTATCCCTGGAAAAATACCTTTCAGTTGGCTTGAAATTTTCAAGCCTTCGACAATATATTCCAGAGATCGCCCCATCTGATCGCTGCCTACTAAAGAGCTGGCAACTTTATGGAGTGATACTGCGATGTCGCGAAGCGACTCCGGTGTCTCGCCCAGTATTTCATTCAGCCTTCTACTAATCTCCAGGCTTTCTTCATACGCCGTCAGCGCATCATCAAAGCGGCCCTGGGTCTTCGCTATATTTCCTACATTGTCCAACGACACCGATACGTCGCGCAGCGACTCCGGTGTCTCGCCCAGTATTTCATTCAGCCTTCTACTAATCTCCAGGCTTTCTTCATACGCCGTCAGCGCATCATCAAAGCGGCCCTGGGTCTTCGCTATATTTCCTACATTGTCCAACGACACCGTTACGTCGCGCAGCGACTCCGGTGTCTCGCCCAGTATTT
>CAZGQY010000071.1:2837-18566 GCA_964528035.1 uncultured Methylococcaceae bacterium
CTATATTTCCTACATTGTCCAACGACACCGTTACGTCGCGCAGCGACTCCGGTGTACCGCCCAATAAGTCATTCAGCCTTCTTCTAATCTCAAGGCTTTCTTCATAGACCGTCAGCGCATCTTCATAGCGGCCCTGGGTGTTTGCTATATTTCCCACTTTGTCCAACGACACCGTTACGTCGCGCAGCGACTCCGGTGTCTCGCCCAGTATTTCATTCAGCCTTCTACTAATCTCCAGGCTTTCTTCATACGCCGTCAGCGCATCATCAAAGCGGCCCTGGGTCTTCGCTATATTTCCTACATTGTCCAACGACACCGATACGTCGCGCAGCGACTCCGAAGATTGACTCAATTCACGCGACTGCCGCAAAGCAAATTGCGCAGCTTCCAATGCATCGTCAAATCGACCCAACCTGGCAAATACCCCACTGGCTCTATTCGCAGCACGAATAACATTTTTATTATCGCCTTTAGTCTTGATCCGAAACCATTCATCCATAATCGATTGTTGAGCAGCAGAAGCCGAAAACAACGACACACTGCTTCTATTAGCATCACTCAACCTCGGGTTTTCCAAACTAACCGCAGGAACCTCCACCTGCAAGGTTTCACTATAAGTCCGAATCGACCACAGATCAGGAATTAAGGAACGACACTGCTGCTGAAATGATGTTGGAAATACAAAGATCAGACTCTGCTGAACGGCATCGCGCAAACGATCACGACGCTCGTTCAATCTAAGCAAAAGCTGACTGTATTGCTGCAGATTGTCCGCTGTTACAAATTGGTTTAGTTCCAACCATACCGGGTATTCATGCGCCGACGCGGTCTCCGACAACAATCGATCCAGTGTTTGCCCCACCCAATTCGACTGGCTGCGATCAAACTCGATATATTCGAGCTTTCGCACATGTCCCAAAAGGAATTGTTCGACGCGTTGCCGAAGAAATAAGGTACTCTGCCGATCATCAATAAATAAAAATAACAGCGCAAAGCCATCGGACCACTCGATATGGTGGCGCAGCTCCAGCCAGAGTTGTTCAATCGTCAGTTGCGGGTTGGCGTTCATCCAATACTTTTATCCGCTCAACAACGTATTCTTCAATCAATGGATGGATATCGTACCAGTCGTCGCCGTTGCGATAATTAATGATCAGGTTGTAATCGAACAAGCGACCCAATCGCGGCAGATCTTCCAGAGACTCCAGTTCTGCCTGTTTACTGTGCATGACTTTATGCAGCCAGCGCACATCATCATCGGTAATCGGCAGCATACTGCGCTGCAAAGACTCTTTGGCCTGTTCGATAATCGTGCCGACAATCGGTAATGTTATAGGCATTTGCGTGCTGGCTTTGGTGACAGCCGCTCGAATCAGATTAAAAAAATCGCGCAGATCACCGCCGCTGGCAAAAGCCAGAGATCGCAAATGATCTTCTGTAATCAGTTCGCTGAGAGTATTTTCGCAGCGTTTTTTAACAATATCCCCCAGTATGTTTAAACCGGCCTCATCTTCACTTCCGACTCTGTTGCGCACATGGATACTCGGAAGCGTGACCTGGGGGCTGCTTCCCAGGGTACTGGCTACATTCGGAGCAGCGGTCGATAAGTACGGCGGAATACTGATGACCACGTGCAGCATCGGCAGGCGCAAATTTTCGCCATGCACACTCAGCAACCGAACAACACTGTCATGAACCTCGGACGCATGGGTGGAATGGCCGCGAATTTGCTCAAAAGAATCAATAATCAGCACCACCTGTTTATCTGCATCGTCACTCTGTTTACGAAGCTCTTCAACCAATTGAGTCACAAATTCATGAACCTGATCCAATAATTGACTGATATGGCCTTTTATCGCTTTATTGAGCTGCTGCTTAAAACTGGGGTCACGTTTTAGTTTTAACTTTATATTTGCGCCCGGTTGCTTAAGATCAACCGATTCCAATTGAACATCGGATTTCAAAAATTTTCCTAAACGCTGCCAGTAATTCTCGTGCAATTTATCCAGATGCCAATTTTTTTTAGCCGATTCAGCCAGGCCCGCGATTGCGGCCAATAAAAAATCTGAAATGTCGACCGGCTCAGAATCATTCAAATAATCCAGAACATCCACACTAAATACGATATAACCGGCCTGGGTGAGATCCTGCTTTAGTCTGCGCAGCTCGGTGCTTTTACCGGTACCCCGCTGTCCGCTGATCAGATGCAGACTTTCAGATTCGGCGAAGTCGATGCCGGTAAACAACTCAGCTATAGGATCAACAGCCGACGAATCTTTCACAAACGGCACATAATATTCGCTGTCGGGTTCAAGTGGTTGATCCTTCAGAGCCTGATACAGCGCTTTCAGTTTTTCTTTCGGATTAACAGTCATCGATTGCCTGAATAATTAAGATTTTAAGGAGAAAAAGCACTCGCTTAACTGACCATATTGTAGAACAATCTCAACTGCCCTGTTGCAGTCTCAGTCCATGAATATTGTTCGGCATACTGCCGTGTTTTTTGACGCGAAGCAGGATTTTCCTGTATTAAACGCACTGCTCTGACTATTTCGGACGAATCACGCTGCTGCATCACTTCTCCCGCCTCGGGAGCCAGAACAACTTCTGGTATTCCACCAACATCGGTCGCCACTACGGGCGTACCGCAGGCCATTGCTTCCAATACTACATTGGGCAGACCTTCCCGACTGGACGCCAATACCAGAATATCCGCAGCGTTATAATATTCGATCAACTTTGCATGCTTGACAGGTGCAATAAAGCGCACCCGATCACTTAGCCCTAAATCAATAACCAATTGGCTCAAATAGCGCTTTTGTTCACCATCACCGATAATTAACAATTCGAATTCTGGTAGTTCACATAAAGCCTCGATCACTAAATGATGACCCTTGAGTTCTATTAAGTTTCCGACTGATAACAAAGTGGGTCTCGACAGCTTGAATTGGCTTCGAATTTGCTCTCTGGGCATCGGTGCAAATAACTGCAAATCCACGCCATTTCTCAATACATTGATTTTGCTACTTTCGACACCAAGATCAAGCAGACGATCCCGTAACGCTCCACTAACAGTTATAATCGCTGCCGATTTCTTTGCTGCCCAGCGAATCATTTTTCTCGGCAAGCTATAGTCCGGAATCACGTTGATATCTGAACCGCGAGCAGTGATTGCTACAGGTTTTGCGAAACACTTTCCAAGTAAAATGGCCGCCACACCGTCCGGATAAAAATAATGCGCATCAATCAAATCAAAATCGTATCCATCATCCCTGATTTTTTTCAACATCGGATAGGCTGCGATCGCCAACAGTATCGGCGCGACCGTCATACCGATCTTAGGAATTACCGGATACCGCGGATAAAAACAGTTCACTCCCTGGCGTATTTTATTTTTTTTAACCCGCGCGTATCTCGAATAACTGCCGAATCTTTCCGATTTAAAAGGAAACCACGGTACTGGCGCAACCACACACGCCTCCACATCCCCGAGGCTAAGAATATTTTGCAGCCGCTGTTCTACAAATATCCCGTGCCGGATCTGAACATTATTAGGAAATAAGGTCGTAAATGTCAGGATTTTCATAATTGCCCATTAATGAAGATGCCGCACTTTCATTAGAAAGAGAAGAAACATAACTGATTATCTGTAACGAATTTAATCGGCAGGAAAAACCATAACCCTGCTTTCAGCGATTAGGCTGTCGATACCTGGACAAACCGAATTTCACTTCCCAATGACAAGCCTAACACCTGATCGGCCCTGCCCTGATTCACCGCGACCTCAAGCAATCCAGAAGAATTACAATACCAGAATGGCTGCCCCTCATCCACACTACAAAATGTTGTTGCCTGGTGGATTTCTTCAAGCCCATCACAAAGCAATGTATTGCCGTCCAGTTCAGAAGAGTATCGCCAACCGATCACAGCATTACCGTAGTGATCGATATAAACCACTTCGGCGATGTCTTTTGGCCAGCCTTGAAGATTAGGTTTATAGGACTTACATTCTATTGGAAACTGATTTACAGCAAGTTGAGCAGCAATTGGCGCGAACAGATCTCGACCATGAAAACTCGGTGAAAGCTTTTCCGGTCGCCACTCGATGACCCACCATTCACTTTTTTCCGCCTGCAACACCACCGAATTCAAAAGTCCGTTATCCGGCCCCACGAACCAACGCCCATCAGATTTTAATATCACAGGGAGTCTGTCTCCACCGACTCCAGGATCAACAACGCAGAGAAAAACACTCCCCTCGGGAAACACATCACACAATGCAGCCAGCAAATAAGCACTTAACCTGGGATTGCCTTTTGGCGCATTATTCATTAACTGGACACGCTCAACACCCGGTGCTTTTTGATGCAATACTGCTTCCATTTGGCCGACATACAGTCCGTCATTGCCAAAATCTGTAAACAATACGATCATTCAGTCATCTACTTAGCTGTTTTTGTTACCAGGCGATCTCGCAACAGTATGACTTATCAATAACCTGCATGCTCTATGAGACAGACACTGAATAGTTATTCATTAACCCGCACTTCCCCAGACAGTAATTTATCCATGGGTACTTCCATCGGAACACCTGCGTTTTCCCGCAAGCCATCCAAAGACAAAAAATCAAACTCCTGGGTATCACAAAGCTGCGAAGGAACGATATTCTGTAAGCCGGTAAAAATAGTTTCCAGACGCCCCGGATACTGTTTATCCCAGCCAGCCAGCAAGTTTTTTATCGCGACTCTCTGTAAATTATCCTGAGACCCGCATAAATTACATGGAATAACAGGAAATGCCTTGTGCCGTGCAAAATGACTAATATCCTTTTCCCGACAATAAGACAATGGACGGATTAAAATATGCTTTTTATCGTCACTTAACAACTTGGGTGGCATCGCTTTCATCTTGCCACCATAAAACAGATTCAGGAAAAATGTCTCAATAATGTCGTCGCGGTGATGACCCAAAGCGACCTTTGTCATTCCGTTTTTTTCTGCGTAGTTATACAGCGCCCCACGCCGAAGCCTTGAACACAAACTACAGGTAGTCTTGCCTTCTGGTATCACTCGCTTAACTACACTGAAGGTATCCTGTTCTATGACTGCGAAGGGAATTTTTCGACTAGACAGGTATTCCGGCAAAAGGGTTTCCGGAAAGCCAGGTTGCTTTTGATCCAGGTTAACGGCAGTAACAGAAAACTCAACTGGCGCGGTCTGCTGCAAATTGATTAATAGATCCAGAAGAGTGAATGAATCCTTGCCACCCGACAGGCAAACCATTACCCGGTCACCTTCTTCGATCATATTGAAATCGGCAATCGCTTTACCCATTTCCCTGCGCAACCGCTTCTGAACTTTATTGAAATTAATTTTGCTTTGTTTGTGATGAGTCAAAGCGGTCCAGGTCGTATGTCAACAATGGAAATTCAAATCGACCTGCACATCACGATCATCCACTATAACGTTGGAAAATCAGAGTTGCGTTGGTACCCCCAAAACCGAAACTATTCGACATAACAGTATTCAGGTTTACATTATCCATTCGTTCACGCACGATCGGAAAATCTCCGGCAACCGGATCCAGTTCCGAAATATTCGCCGATGCACTGATAAAATCAGACTCCATCATAATTAATGAAAAAATGGCTTCATTAACGCCCGCTGCTCCCAAACCATGACCTGTTAGAGATTTAGTCGAATTTAACAACGGCAATTTGTCCTTAAATACTTCATTTACGGCTTCCAGTTCACGCATATCGCCAACAGGTGTACTGGTTCCATGTGCATTGATATAGTCAACTTCCCCGTCAACAGTTTGCAACGCCTGTTGCATACATCGCACCGCACCTTCACCAGACGGCTGCACCATATCATAGCCATCAGAAGTGGCACCATAACCGACAATTTCTGCATATATTTTTGCACCACGTGCTTTTGCATGTTCCAGTTCTTCCATCACCAGAACGCCTCCACCACCAGATATTACAAAGCCGTCACGAGTGACATCATATGGACGCGAGGCTGTTTGCGGGGTATCGTTATATTTCGATGACAGGGCACCCATCGCATCAAACAAAACAGTCAGTGTCCAATGAACTTCCTCACCTCCGCCAGCAAAAACAACATCCTGCTTGCCGAACTGGATCTGTTCTGTCGCACTACCGATGCAATGCGCACTGGTCGAACAGGCCGAAGTAATCGTATAATTCAAACCTTTGATTTTAAAGGGCGTCGCCAACGTAGCCGTATTGGTACTGGACATACACCGCGTCACCATATAAGGCCCAACTCTCTTCAGGCCCTTTTCACGCAAACTATCAAAAGCCTGCAACAGATTTGCGGTAGAAGGCCCACCGGAGCCAACGATGAGTCCAGTTCTGATATTAGACACCTCATCTTCTTCAAGTCCCGAATCGGTAATTGCCTCCTGCATAGCCAGATAATTGAATGCTGCGCCTGCACCCATAAAACGCTTCGTTTTTCTATCGATCGCATCATCCAGATCCAAATTAATAGGACCGTGAACGTGGGAACGAAAACCCAGCGACTTATATTCTTCGCAATATTCGATACCCGAGCGCCCTTGCTGCAGAGCTTGCAAAACTTCCTGCTTATTGTTTCCAATACTGGAAACAATCCCTAAACCTGTTACGACTACACGTCTCATAATTACTAACCGTTAGAAATCGTCTGTTGAAGCAAACAAACCAACCCTGAGATCGGTTGCCTCGTAAATTTCCTTTCCATCAATATCCATTACCGCGTCAGCGATACCCATAACCAATTTACGCATTATAACCCGTTTTAAATCAAGCCGGTATGTCACTAACTTACCATGCGGAAGCACCTGACCGCGAAATTTCACATCGCCTACACCCAAAGCACGCCCTTTACCCGGCCCACCCATCCAGCCCAGATAAAAACCGACAAGTTGCCACATCGCATCCAAACCAAGACACCCAGGCATCACCGGATCCCCCTGAAAATGGCAGTCAAAAAACCATAGGTCAGGACGAATATCCAGTTCGGCGATCACTTCACCCTTGCCATGCGCACCACCGTCCCCGCTAATGTGGGTAATACGATCAAACATCAGCATATTCGGTAACGGTAATTGTGCATTACCCGGTCCAAATAATTCCCCTCTACCGCAGCCAAGTAATTCATCACGGTTAAAGCTGTGCTTGTCTTGCATGGGCAATTTCTCGCATTCCTGATTAAAATAAAAACGATGTATTATCTTACAAGTTGAGAAATAATGCAGTAATCATCTTTTTTTCCTCCAAACTATCGATAATATATAAAATTTGTACTTAGGAGCGAGTCTTGGGGTCAGATTGCAAGCCATTGATTTCCGAGACACGTAAATACGTCCATATAGGCTCTGCTACAACGTCTTTTTGCAGAAGCCCAAACAATCAATGCCACACACCCTTCAAATATCTATGCTGGATAGTGACCAAATTTTTTTCAATAACCCGAGACCACTTTTCGTTCCCCGGTTATTTTTTACACAATTCTGATTAACGTATGCAATGATTCTCTATGGATAGATCTTTATTCAGCTTTCGCTTTGAAATATCAGCCGACACTTCGGGCATATAACTCGAAATCCTGCGTTCTACAGCACCAAGCCTATATTGATAGATCAATGAATAGCCCAGCACATATCGAACGTAACGCCGAGTCTCCAGATATGGAATTGACTCTACCCATACATCCGCTGGAATGGACCTTATTTCAGGCCGCCAGCGTTTAACACGATGCGGCCCGGCATTATATCCCGCCGCCGCCATAGCGAAGTTTTGACCAAATCGCTCTAATAGACCCTGCAGATAATGTACACCATACCTTACATTTAGATCCGGGTCATAGAGCTGATTCGCCGACTTCCATTTTTCATTCAATTCACGAGCCACCTGCCGACCTGTTGCTGGCATAATCTGCATCAAACCTCGCGCACCGGCCGGTGATTTGACCTGCGAATTAAAAATACTTTCCTGTCGTATCAAACCCAAAATCATTGCCGAGGCTATGCCGGATTGCTTTGAATATTTCATCACCGATTGGGTATAACGCAGCGGAAAGCGAAGAGACAGATCATCCCAGGCTTTTGCTTTCGCAACACTAAAAACAGCTAATTGAGTCAAACCCCATTGTTGCGCCAATTTTGCTGCCAACATTTTATCGGGGTCTTCCAATTGATC
The DNA here is from genome assembly GCA_964528035.1 of uncultured Methylococcaceae bacterium. Lineage (GTDB taxonomy): Bacteria > Pseudomonadota > Gammaproteobacteria > Methylococcales > UBA1147 > CAZGQY01. The sequence continues at coordinate 11,047 of CAZGQY010000071.1, forward strand.
TATGGCATGCCACCACTGGCGCATTGCTTCGCCCTCCTGGCCAAAATACAATAGTTCGCTAACAGCCCTGAACGCGGGGCTATTCTTCAACTCATCAAATTTAAGTGACGAGATTAAGATGGGGTGATCTGAAAATTCATATGGCTGCCGTAAACGATCCGCAGCCAGAAACCCATAGTAGTCCCGTTCCTTTGCGATCTCTGCAAATAAATTTTGTGCCTGAACAAGATCACCATCCGCATACTCGGCTCTGGCCCGCCAATACTTCCATTTCAATTCGGATTTCTCGTCTTTAGCCAGTTTATTCAGGGCTTGCTTAACCTGAAACCAATTTCGCTTATACAAGGCAGCACGAACCCGCCAGGCTCGAGTACTTGAATCTTCGTAGTCAGAATTCAAAGCATTTAAACGTTCAAATGCCAGTTCGTGGCGGCGAAAAGCCAAGGACATTCCCAGTCTCTGGTTAATTCGATACTGCTGCTCTGGATCCAGTTTGAATTGTTGTTGGCGAGCATCCCAGATAGAGATCGCCCGCATTAGATCATTTCGTGCCAATCGATCAATGGCATGAGCAAAAACCCAGCCGATTTTACTATGCCTCTGCCGCCATTTTTCACACTGAACAAGCAGTTTTGGATTTTTGTGAACTGTCAGCCAAAAGTCTACCAGAGCCCGATCCGATGCTGGCAAAGTCTTACTTAGATGCTTCGCCAGACCGGTATTTCCTGCGCGCATGGCCAATCGAATACGTTGCCACACCATCTCGCTTGAAAACGACGACGTAGTTTTCCAAATTGAGAACAGCACATCACATTCTTCAGGCAACGACTCTCCGACCAACCACAATTCCCGGGCACCCACCATAGCGGTATCTTTCTGACCGGTTTCAAATAACGCCCGATAATAATTACAGCTCAGCCCAGTATTTTTGGTTTCACGAAAATTTTCTACAAATTTCAACCATTCGCCTGTTCTGGCAAAATAGCGCAATAAATTATTGCGCAAAAACTTTGCGTAACGGCTGTCCTCGTATTGGCTCAAATAAGCTTGTATCTTGCCGACCTGGCCTGACTGCCTTTTTAGTTTACGGTACAACAAATACGGATATAGCGGATAATCAGTCAGCTGCTCCAGAAAACGATCATAGGCATTCAGATCGCCTTTTTTTAATGCTGCCTCAGCATATAAATAGTTCGCACGCTGGCTCTCCAGACTCCCGCTATGGACATACTTCACCGGTAATGTCACTAGCAAAACAGACAGAAGCAGTATACATTTCCTGTTTAATCCACTGCTGATCACTGAAGTACCAACCATGCTGAATGAATACGAAATTTCAATTTCCTTAATCCTTGCACAAGGATCCTCGAAATACATACTGTACTATATTTTCAAAGTCAGCAAGTCAGTGCCTATGTTTCCATATAATTCTTCGTCCAATATTTTCCTTCGGACGCAAGAACTTGCACACTGACCACCAAACTCGCTGAACAACATATGTTTTCATTTACGAACAGAAACTCTATATCACTACGGCAAACACGCCTGCGTAATACAAACAATAGCTACCGCAGAATAACAACTCTATGAAGAATAAAGTAACCAAGCCCTGGCGACACTCTATTCCTAACGAATTAAATTGGGAGACAATGCGCACTATTGCCCGGGAACACAAACCACAACTCATCTCTGCACACATTATTGCAATACTGGCCACCTTAGCCAGCGTCCCGATTCCACTATTAATGCCGATGCTGGTAGACGAAGTGTTACTTGAACAACCGGGCGTCGTAGTAAATACAATAAATACAGTATTCCCCCTGAATTGGCAAAGCCCTATTCTCTATATTGGCACTATTCTGATTGTCACACTTGTGTTGAGAGTCGTCACAATCACACTGAACGTGTGGCAGGCACAAAAATTTACCTGTATCGCCAAAGACATCATCTTTCGAATGCGTTCTGCACTACTATTCCGATTACAAACCATTTCCATGGCCGCTTATGAAACTCTGGGTAGCGGCAAAGTCGCTACCCACCTGGTTACCGACCTGGAAACCATCGACCTGTTCATGGGTACTACCATCAGCCGTCTTCTGGTCGCTGCCCTGTCAATTCTCGGAACTGCGGTCGTATTGTTATGGATGCACTGGCAACTCGCATTGTTTATTCTTATTCTGAACCCAATCGTAATCTATTTTACGGTGTCGTTGGGCAAACAGGTCAAGGAACTGAAAAAAAACGAGAATACCGCATTCGAAATATTCCAGGCAACACTCATTGAAACGCTGGATGCCATTCATCAAATTCGCGCTAGCAATCGAGAACAATTCTATATCCACAAGCTACTGGAATCCGCTCATGCCGTAAAACAACATGCTGTGTCTTTTAGTTGGCGCAGCGATACAGCTAATCGCTTGAGTTTCCTGGTTTTTCTGTTTGGATTCGACATATTCCGGGCCATCGCAATGATTATGGTTATTTCTTCCGGGCTCACCATTGGCGAAATGCTTGCCGTATTTGGCTACCTTTGGTTCATGATGTCGCCTGTACAGGAGATTCTTGGTATACAGTACGCTTATTACGGAGCAAAAGCCGCGTTGAAACGTATAAATGACATTCAAAATCTGCCACAAGAGCCAATCTACACTAAAAAAATAAACCCTTTTACTCGCAAGCATACAGTTGCTGTCAAACTGGAAAATCTACATTTTTCCTACGACAATCAATCCGATGTATTAAACGGTATTAACATGGAAATTCCGGAAGGCAGCAAAGTCGCATTGGTTGGAGCCAGTGGCGGCGGAAAATCCACACTGGTTCAAGTATTGATCGGCCTGTACCCGGCCACCTCAGGTCAAATCTTATTCGATGGCATACCTGTCACTGATATTGGTTTGGATATCGTTCGCGAAAACGTGGCCACCGTATTGCAGCACCCTGTATTGTTCAACGACTCAATCCACAACAATCTGACTATGGGTAAAAACCACTCGAAGCAGAAACTCTGGGATGCGTTGGCAATTGCTCAGCTGGACGACACCGTGCGTTCCTGCAACAAGGGTTTGGATACCATTGTAGGCAGGTCTGGTATGCGCTTATCAGGTGGACAACGCCAACGTTTGGCCATTGCTCGCATGATTCTCTCGGAACCAAAAGTAGTCATTCTTGATGAAGCTACATCGGCCCTGGATACTGACACGGAGCATCGGCTTCATCATCAACTGGGTAAATTTCTATCCAATCGGACTACAATTATAATTGCCCACAGGCTGAGCGCTGTAAAACAGGCAAACCAGGTATTTGTTTTCGAAGATGGACGTATTTGCGAACAAGGAGAACATAACACTTTAATGGGCCAGAATGGCCTTTATGCAAAGCTCTATGGTAAACGACAGCAATACACGGAAAACAACTAATTGCACAACTATTCAGTATATTCGGGCTTTAGTGTAAAAATGATTGATTGTATACCCGGAAGACTCGAATTAATCCTGTCTTGCGTATCTTTCCATTTTGCACTAACCTCCTCGCATATTTTCGAAATTCAACGACTTTAAACGGGTATTTCTCAATATGGAAGTCAGTAACCAGGTCATTCAAGTATTAGGTGAAGTATTACAATTAGGAAACAGAACCAGTGAATTAAACAGCGAAAGTCCCTTACTGGGAGCCATTCCGGAATTTGACTCAATGGCTGTAGTATCTGTATTAACTGCACTGGAAGATGAATACGGTTTTTTTGCGGAAGACGATGAAATTGATGCGGCTACCTTCGAAACTGTTGGAACTCTTGCCGAATTTGTAACCGCTAAACTCAATAGTTAAAGGGCTTTTGGGAATCCACACTAGAATAGGGAGCCTGCGCCAGTAGCAGGTATTAATTCATGATCATTCCCAGGCCATTTTTTTTATCGTCTACGCCAGGCAAAATTTTTGCGATTTTTTACCCGCCCGAAGAAAAATCCAAAAAGTGTCACACGATCATTCATATACCGGCATTTGCCGAAGAAATGAATAAATCCCGCCGCATGGTAACACTACAGGCACTGGAATTTTCGCGACAAGGATATGGTGTCCTGGTTATTGATCTGTATGGTACGGGTGACAGTTACGGTGATTTCTCAGAATCCTCCTGGGATTTATGGAAACAGAATATCGAAGACGCCTGCACCTGGCTAACATCTCAAAATACCGAGACTATCAGTCTTTGGGGATTGCGAATGGGTGCGTTGCTGGCTGCTGATTTTGCCGCAAGCGCAACATTACAATTCGAGAATATGATCATGTGGCAACCGATATTGAGTGGCGAAACCATGATTATGCAATTTTTGCGTCTGCGCGTTGCGTCTGCAATGCTCAACGACAATGTAGAAAACGAGTCCACATCGGTATTACGTAAAAAACTCAGTACAGGCCAACCTGTGGAAGTCGCTGGATATCAACTCATGCCGGAACTGGTAAACCCTTTAATGACAGTTCGCTTAAATAAGCTCACCATTTGGCCTTTTAAAAATGTCTTTGTTTTTGAAGTCGCTTCTCAAGCTGGCAAACAAGAATCGGCAGCAAATAAAAATCTGACTGCAAAACTAAATGAGTCTGGAGTCGCAGTTAAGTCAGAAACAGTCATTGGCCCACAATTCTGGAGTACTCAGGAAATCTCAGAAGCCCCCGAATTACTTGCGAAAACTTCGCAATCGCCTCTCCATTGTAGAAACCAGTCCTGAAGATGCCTGAAGAAAACCCCATTTCATTCGAATGCCAGGGCGATACTTTACACGGAATCATCCATTCTGCAGCATCTACTCAACGGCGCGGAATTCTGATCGTTGTAGGCGGCCCACAAACTCGCGTTGGCAGTCATAGACAATTCGTTCTACTTGCACGATTGCTTACCGAAAATGGCTTTACTGTGATGCGATTCGATTATCGCGGCATGGGAGATTCCAGCGGAGAACAGCGTTCTTTCCAAAATATAGATTCAGACATTCGATGTGCGCTGGATAGTTTCTTAAACGCGCATACCGAATTGAGTGAAATAGTCATCTGGGGCTTGTGCGATGCTGCATCGGCAGCGATGTTTTATGGGTATACGGACGAAAGAGTAAAGGGTCTGGTATTGCTAAACCCCGATACACTGACAGTAACCAGTACTGCAAAAACAATTTTGAAGCATTATTATTTGCAACGAATCTTCGACCGCGAACTGTGGCAAAAAATATTCGATGGCTCTTTCAATTATCAACAGTCTTTCAAATCTTTGCTGGGTATGCTCAGAAAAATTTTCTTTCCCTCCGATGGTGATAATGATACGAACAATAAAGAAGTTCAAATACCATTCCCACAGCGCATGCTCGATTGCCTGGAAAAATTTCGTTTCCCTATTTTATTTATACTCAGTGGAAACGATCTAACAGCCGACGCATTCAAAGATCAAATCAAACAGTCATCCCGCTGGGAAAATATTGTCAATCGAGACCATGTAACACGCTACGACCTTGTCGAATCCGACCATACATTTTCCAGCCAGCAATGGCGTGATCAAGCCGCTCAATGGACGTTAGACTGGGTTAAACGCCTACCCTGACAAACAATATATAACCCGTTTATTTTCTGTAATTCACCGGTTTATCACCCGCAACACTCTCCTGATAAATACTAACAACAGACCAGCCCGCTTTCACCTGTAGCTTAGTCTCCGCCTCAAATATATGCAGATATCCCTGTTTGTCGATTGCAAAAAGAGGATGTATTTTTCCGGCACCTTTTTCTACAAGATCATCGAAACCAAACTCTTCACTTAACAATGTTGTACCTATTCGACCTCCCTGCGTTAACCAGGAAGCCATTTTGCTGTACGTGACCTGCTCTCCTATGAAAGTACCTTTATAAGCATCAGCGATACCCGTCGCCTTGCCAGAGTGAGTTTCTTCGCTGGATGTTTTTAGGGCAAAAATATTATTTCGTCCAAATTCGCTCTTGAAGCGCATACTGGCCAAGACATTATCTTCGCGGCGCGGGGACATTGCCAACAACCGGCCAATACCAACCAGATCCAAACGTCGATCTGCGTGCTCGGAGATAGCATTACCGTAGAATACATTGAGACCGGCAAGACGTGCTTCGCCAATATGATCGCGGTTTGGATCTGCCAACACGATACGAAAACCGCTTGATTGCAGTGCACTGGCCACGGCTCGCGCCACATTGTTAGCACCAATGATCAAAACACCGCGGGGTTCCGGATCACGTACACCAAGCAATTGGGCAATAAAACCTGCTGTCACGCTCTGTACCAGAACAGTACCGATAATAACGAAAAAAGTCAGCGCCACTAAAATTTCAGCTTCCGCATGATTTTGTTGTTCGAGCTGCAAAGCGAATAAACCAGACACTGCCGCAGCGACGATACCACGAGGACCAATCCAGGCAATCACTGACCTCTCTCGCCAATTGAGATCACTGTTCCATGTGCAGGCAAATACCGCAACAGGGCGAATAATCAACTGTAAGACTGCGAAAAACGCCAGACCACGCCAACCTAAAGCCTGCAATTGTTGCGGATCAATACGCGCTGCAAGTATTATAAAAAGACCGGAAATAAGCAAAACTGTTAAGTTTTCCTTAAACGACAAAATTTCTTCGACACAGACTGCAGGCATATTAGCGAGCCAAATGCCCATTACAGTTACCGCTAACAAGCCTGATTCTGCTTCAAGACTATTGCTTAGTGTAAACACACTGAGAACAACCGCCACCGTAGCAAAATTATGCAGGTATTCAGGAATCGAATGGCTGCGCAGGAGCATACCCAGACATTGCCCGCTGACAGCACCTAATAGCGGACCGATAACACAAATTCTCGCAAAGGTCATTGCGGAATGACCAATCGCCTCACTACTACCGAAAGACCCACCAGAGGCTACGATATACTCATACACCACAACGGCCAAAAGAGCACCGATCGGATCTATAACTATTCCCTCCCAACGCAAAATATTGCCGATCCGTGCCACAGGTCTCACCGTACGAAGCATGGGTATAATCACTGTTGGCCCGGTGACGACCAGAACAGATCCCAATAACAGCGCCATAGGCCAATCAAATTGGAATAATAAACGACTCAAGGCTGCTGTCAGGAGCCAGGTGATCACTGCACCGACAGTGACAAGTTTACGTACCAGTACACTGATATCTTTAATATCGCTGAACTTCAACGTCAGGCTGCCTTCAAACAAAATGATCGCAACACTTAGAGAAACCATGGGAAACAGCAGGTCACCAATAAGCGGGCCAGGCTGAATAACACCAAGACCGGGACCTAAGACAATTCCGCTGATTAGCAGTAATAAAATAGCCGGCAGTTTGATACGCCAGGCCGCCCACTGACAAACAAAACCAACAAATGCGATCAGTGCTAAAAGAAGTGCCGGCGAATTCTCATGCATAGATGATTCTCATTTACTTAGGAGCGAGATTTTAATAATATGCGAAAGATTGACGCAGGATTATTGTTTGTC
>CAZGQY010000072.1:0-18566 GCA_964528035.1 uncultured Methylococcaceae bacterium
ATCCTGACTTGTCTTATTGTCGGTCTTCTGCGTTGTAGCAACAGTTGCGTAGCCCTGCTATGCGCCTGTTGTTACGCCTTGAAGACAAACAATAATCCTGCGTTAATCTTTCGCATATTATTAAAACCTCGCTCCTAATTCAATTGTATTGTCTAAAAAGTGACCGATTTTAAATTAGATTTAAGGCTTGTTAAATGCGAATGTTACTTGCTGTTGTTGTCTGACGTCAAACAAAGTCTCAGTAGGCAGAAAAAATTTTCATTGATAAACACTGCTTTAGGTGAGTCGTTGCGGATGGTGTAACTATTTTCTGTTGTATTATGAATGGATGCTTTTGTTCAGCGGATAAACTTAGCCTGAGACAAGAATGCTAAAATTTGTCTAATTGTAGTCGGTGATCGCATTATCAGGGTGTGTCCGGAATTGACTACGACAAAGTCTTTCATTTCATGAAGTTTTGTATTTTCTACTGAAACCTTGCCATCATTTTCACCGCGGATAAAAGGTGAAAACCAGGGGTCAGAGCTTTTATTTCCGGCAATTATACCAATCTCGTATTGTATCGCCTGCATTTTGTTTGGCAGGCTACCGTCAGTGGTGTCGAGCTGCAAAGCCGCCGGACCAAGAATCCAACGATAAGGTGGAAAAGGCTTTAAAAAATTGGCGATTTCGCTGCCCCTGTTCGGTGGGCTGATCATTACAATTCGGCTGCCGACAGGTAATGTTTGTGATTGTAAATATTGGCGTACCAGAATTCCGCCCAATGAATGGGTGACGAAATGTATTTTCGATGCTTGCTGTTGGTGGCAATAGGCCACAGCATCGCTAACATATTGCTCAGATAACTGTTCAACCGGTAATCGCGTTGACGGATAGCCAGTATTTCGAGTTTTGAAACCCGCGTCGGACAATGCCTGGTCAATTTTTCGCATTGAATGGCGAGTTCGGCCGAGGCCGTGCAATAAAATAACGAATTGTTTTTCGGTGGATAAAGTCATAGGGTTACAGGTTGGGATTCAGTGTAATATTGGATGTTGAATATTTGTGAATCATAATTCTGTTCCCTGTACGTGTTCGCCAGTATTCTTAGGAGTGAAGGGCGGTCGCGAAATAACTTCCGAAACGGTTATCGGAATTATGTGCCGATTCAAGGGTGCTTGGTTAATTATGCAACCTCTATTAGGGTTTGAAAGGCAAGGTCGTTTCGGATCTATAATGTGCATATGCCTAAGCGAGGTCATTAGGAGGTTAAATGATTAAAAGAATTTTACACAGATTGCTGACGCTACTCTACAAAGTAGAGATTAGCGGCATGGAAAATTATCGGACTGCGGGTGATCGGGTGCTGATCGTTGCCAACCACGCTTCATTTCTGGATCCGCTACTGATCGGAGTTTTTCTTCCGGATAAAGTGACTTTTGCGATTAATACCTTTATTGCAAAGAGTCTTTGGGTGAAGCCTTTCTTGATCTTGAGCAAAGTATTTCCAATGGATCCAACTAACCCTTTATCATCCAAGGCGTTGATCACTTACCTGAAGCAGAATAATAAAGCGGTTATTTTTCCGGAAGGTCGCATTACTGTGACCGGAGCATTAATGAAAATTTATGATGGCACGGGTCTGGTGGCCGTTAAGTCAGAAGCTGTGGTGTTGCCGATTCGCATTGATGGCGCTCAATATACGCCTTTTTCTCGACTACGGGGACGGGTGAGATTACGTCTGTTTCCGAAAATTAAAATTTGTATCTTACCCGCTGTGACTATCCATCCTCCCGCTAGCGTAACTGGTAGAGATCGTCGCAAATACGCGGGGCGCATGTTGGCGGATGTAATGACAGAGATGATGTTTGAGACCAGTAACTATCAGCGAACGATATTTTCTGCACTATTGGATGCGCGGGGTGTTCATGGTGGAAGACATGTGGTGCTTGAAGATGTGAGTCGAAAACGTTTGAATTATAACGCGCTGATTACCCGAACCTGTTGCATGGCTGAAGATTTTCGAAAATGGTCGGAACCAGGAGAGTATGTTGGGGTGCTGATGCCCAATGCAGCGGCCACGGTAATTGCCATGTTGGGTTTGCAAGTGTACGGTCGGGTTCCCGCGATGCTGAATTATACAGTGGGGTTTAAAGGCATGTTGTCTGCCTGCAATATTGCACAAATTAATACGGTGTTGACGTCCAGGCGTTTTCTTAAGATGGCAGAATTGGAAGATATTGCCGCGCAACTGAGCCAGTATGTGAAATTGGTTTATCTGGAAGATGTGGGCGAGCGCATAAATAGTGTTGCGGCCGTGAAAGGTTTACTGCTTGGGTTGACGGCACGATTTTGGTATGAACGAGTGGAAAGAAATCCATGCGATGCCGCTGTCGTTTTGTTTACATCCGGGTCAGAAGGATTACCGAAAGGAGTTGTATTGTCGCACCGGAATCTGTTGGCTAACCGGGAACAGCTAGCAGCGAGAGTGGACTTTTGTTCGCAGGATATTATCCTTAATATACTGCCTCTGTTTCATTCTTTTGGGCTTACTGGAGGGACATTGTTGCCGCTTTTGTGTGGTATGCGAACCTTTCTTTACCCGACGCCTTTGCATTATAGAATCGTTCCTGAAGTCTCTTATGAAATTAATGCAACAATTTTATTTGGCACCAATACTTTTCTGGCGGGTTATGCGAAACATGCGCATCCTTATGATTTTTACAGTGTTCGATATGTTTTTGCCGGGGCGGAGAAATTGCAGAACGACACCAAGGAAATCTGGTCGAGTAAATTCGGGATTCGGATTTTTGAAGGCTATGGGGCTACGGAAGCCAGCCCTGTTTTGGCTGCCAATACACCAATGGACAATAAAAACCAAACAGTTGGGCGTTTATTGCCTGGCATTAAATACCAACTGGAAAAGGTACCGGGGGTCGATAATGGTGAGCGACTGTATGTATCCGGACCGAATGTGATGTCTGGGTACTTATTGTCGGACACGCCGGGGCGTATTGTGCCACCTACATCCGAATTCGGGGAGGGCTGGTATGACACCGGGGATATCGTGGAGGTTGATCAGGAGGGCTTTTTGACCATTCGTGGTCGGGTAAAACGCTTTGCGAAAATTGGTGGAGAAATGGTCTCTTTGGCCGCTGCAGAAGAATTCGTAGCGACGGTGTGGCCTGTCGGGCAACACGCGGTTATTGCCGTGCCCGACAGCAAGAAGGGTGAGCAGCTAATTCTGGTTACCGATGTTGCTGATGCGCAGCGATCAATACTGTTGAAAAATAAATCTGGAATCGGTGAAATTAATTTACCCAAACAGATCGTTCATGTCGAGGCTGTTCCGTTAATGAGTACCGGTAAGGTCGATTATCCGGCGGTGACTTTATTAGCAGAACAGGCTTTGGAGATTTAGCTTCAGTTATGCAACACCTTTCCAGGCGGGTCAATGGTATCAATCCTTTTCAGGTGATGGAATTATTGAGTAGAGCCAAAGACCTTGAAAAACAAGGACGAGACATTATTCATATGGAAATTGGTGAGCCTGATTTTTTGACACCGCAGGCAGTGATAGAAGCGGGCGTACGAAACATTAAATCGGGTTCGATTAAGTATACGGAAGCGGCCGGTTTGAAACCATTACGTCAAGCGATTTCTGATTACTATAACGATCGATATGCATGTACTGTTGCTGCGGAGCGTATATTCATTACCCCGGGTGGATCCGGTGCTTTATTGTTAGTATTGGCGAGCCTGGTCGACGCGGGAGATAATATTTTGATCGCTGACCCAGGTTATCCCTGTAATCGAAATTTTATCCGATTATTTGATGGCGAAGCGCGCGCTGTGCAAGTGTCTGCCGAAAATAATTTTCAGCTCAATTCTCATGTCATACGAGAAAACTGGAACGACAGGACGCGGGGGGTTTTGGTAGCTTCTCCATCTAATCCGACAGGAACTATTTTAGATCGCAACGAATTTAAGGCAGTGATTGAAACGACAAACAGCTACGGTGGAATATTAATATCTGATGAGATTTATCATGGCTTGGAGTATGGCTGCAAGGCAAGCAGTGCAATGGAGTTTAGTGACCAGGTCTGCGTCGTAAACAGTTTTTCGAAATATTTCGGTATGACGGGTTGGAGACTTGGTTGGCTGATTGTTCCCGATACCATGGTAGAAGCCATAGAAAAACTGGCGCAAAATATATTTATTTCGGCACCGTCTCATTCACAATTTGCAGCCCTGGCCTCGTTCGAGGATCGTAATATTGCTGAATTGGAAAACAGGCGCGAGGAATACGATCAGCGTCGGCAGTATTTGTACTCTCAACTGGAACGTCTGGGCTTTGCTATTCCCTGTAAACCTGAGGGAGCGTTTTATGTCTACGCCGGTTGTGAGCATTTTTCAGATAATGGTAGTGAAATGACAAATCGTTTATTGGAAGCCTATGGCATTGCAGTAACACCAGGAATGGACTTTGGTGTGAATAAGGCTGAAAAATATCTGCGTTTTGCGTATACAACCACAATGGAGTCTCTGGTGGAAGGGGTGCGTCGAATCGAGCGATTCATTGCCTGATTATTGTATTATTTATCAACAATCTGGGCGCGGACATTAAATTTACTTTGCAGGCTTAATGGGTAGCAGTGGCGGTGTATATTAATTTTTAAAGAGTATAAACATATCTATATCCCTTTAAGTCACAGGCTTGTTGCGAAAACTCTCAATCGTTTAATTTTTTATATTGTAAAGTTAAGTTGGGTCATTAACCGGCATTTTTAATTTTTTAGTAAATAAATTTAGGTTAAATTGGCATAGATATTAATAGCAAACACATATCTGCTACACTTAGCCATAGTTTTTTAGGTAATTATGGGCGTCCATCGTGATAAACTAGGCAGGGTGATAGCTACAAATTAATAACTGTCTTGCTCGAGTAATAATGGAACGGGAGTAATAAGTGATGATAAATAAACTGTTTGCGTTTGGAACAGTATGTTTCTTTCTAATTGGTTTTATTGGCTGCAGTAAATACGCGCCACTGGATCAAAAGGCCCAGTTGCCATCCGATTATACTTATATCATCGGGCCGGGTGATACGGTGGAGATGTTTGTCTGGGGTAATCCGGAAGTTTCCAGAATTGTTCCTGTAAGGCCAGATGGCAAAATAACTGCTCCTCTGGTCGAAGAATTACAAGCCAGTGGTAAAACCCCCTATCGATTGGCGAGAGATATTGAAAAAGAACTTTCTAAATATATCAGAAACCCTCTAGTAACCATAATTGTCAGCGAATTTATAGGTCCATTTAGCGAGCAGATTCGTATTATCGGCGCGTTTGGTGGCGGATTCGGAGGCGGTGGAGGCGGTGGAGGCGTCGGCGGCGGAGTCGGAGGGGGGCTCGGTGGCGGTAGTAGTGGTGGAGCTGTAGGTGGTGGAGGCAATATTGGTGGTGGTGGCGGCGGTGGTATTTATCGCGCAATTGCGTACCCTTATACAGAGCATATGACTTTACTCGATCTGTCAATTGCGGTTGGCAATTTAGGCAGTGGTTTCGGTGCTGGAAATCGTGCAAGTATTGTTCGTTTAATTAATGGTGAACAGAAGCAGTTTGGACTAAGATTGGAAGATCTAATTGAAGACGGAGATATGTCTGCGAATGTTGAATTATTGCCGGGTGATATTATTTTTATACCGGAAGCTTATTTTTAGCGTAAGGCAGTAAACTCACGGAAAATCATTATGCATGACTTAATCGCGGAATTATTGGGGTACGTTCAAAGTGCCACACGTTTCAAATGGGTTTCGATGATTGTTGTATGGGTGCTTTGTCTGGGTGGCTGGGGTGTTATATCGAGTCTTCAGGATAAATATGAAGCGTCCGCCCGGGTGCATGTCGATACCCGTTCGATGCTGCGCCCTTTATTGCAGGGATTAGCGATACAATCCGATATCAAACAACAAATACAGTTAATGCAGAAATCATTGTTTAGTCGCCCGAATTTAATAAAGGTTGCGCAGAAGACTGACCTGGCGATAGACGCAAATGGTCGTGAAGAGCTCGATGATGTGGTAGATAATCTCAAGGACGGAATTAAAATAGAAAGTTCCGGTGGTGATAATTTATTCAAAATTTCAGCGACTAATTCAAATCCTGGGATGGCAAAAAGAATCGTTGAGACTCTTCTCACGTTGATTGTGGAAGAAACCCGTGGTGTAGCCAGGAAATCCTCTGACTCCGCTCAACGCTTTCTCGAGCGCCAGTTAAAAGAATATGAAGTACGGTTGCGCGAAGCGGAACATGCCCGAGAGAGTTTTAAACGCGATAACTTCGGGTTGCTTCCAACTCAGGAAAGTAACCCTTACGTCGCTTTGCAAAAAGTGGAAGTGAGTTTAGCTGACGCCAACCTGAAATTACGTGAAGCAACCAATCGACGCAATGCTTTAAAAGGTCAACTGGAAGGAGAGGAACCTATATTTTTAGGGTTGGGTGGTGAATCCAGTTCCGGACCTTTGGATTCCAGAATTCAGACCTTACAGCAGAAAGTTGATGAATTATCTCTTAGGTATACTGATGGGCATCCAGAGGTTATTGCGGCGAAACGTTCAATAATGGAACTAGAGGCCGAAAAAATTGAGCAACAGAATGAGGGAATGTTTGAATTAGATAATGTGAAATCAAACCCGGTTTTTCAGCAAATGAAAATTGCCCAGGGGGATGCTGCGGCAGAAATCGCATCTTTGCAAGCTCGAGTGGGAACTTATGAACAGCGAGTTAAAAAGCTCAAAGATGAAATGGATAAGAGATTGAAGGTTGAAACGAAGATGAAAAACCTTAATCGGGACTACGATGCAATTTCTAAAAAACACCAGTCTTTGCTTGTGAGTTTAGAAACTGCCAAATTATCAGAGAAAGTCGAAAAAACAACAGATGCGGTAAAATTCCGGATTATTGATCCTCCACGGGTTCCGAATACACCCTCTTTTCCGAATCGAATATTGTTTTCTATACTGGCATTTGTTGTTGCTGCTGGTGCTGGTTTTGTTTTGGCTGTTGGTTTGGCGCTGCTTAGGCCGACATACACTAATACTCAAAAAGTACGGGACACGATTGGACTACCGATATTGGGAACCGTTTCAATGAATTGGATGCCGGAAATAAAAAGGCAGAAATGGAATGACTTTTTACGTTTTTGTTGCGTTGGTGGGGTTTTGTTTTTGGCTTTGATCGGCGTTATTGTCCTGGAGATCAACGGCCTGAATTTGAGCATTATTTGAATGTGAAAAGGAGAAATCTTCTGTGAGTATTATCGAAAAAGCACTTGAGAAAAAAGCAGAAGAAAAAGGAACCAGTGGTGTAGATTTCCCACCCGAGATAAATGAGTCCCAAATAGCCGAGATACATGACTCGGAGCCAAGTGTATTAATAACTGAAGCAGAAGAAGCTGTTGAAGCGAAGAGTATAGTTTCGGAGTCTAGTGAAGATAGTCCAGATAGTCTTGTAATAGAGTCATTGGATTCTGGTTTAACTGCCGCGCATAGTGCAACATCAAAACTGGAGCCGTCAAGTCGACATGTTACGCTTGACTTTGCAGCTATGGAAGCAAAGGGTATGTTAATACCCGATGGAGGTTCAACTCAGTTAGCTGAACAATACAGGCAGATTAAACGGCCACTATTGATGAACGCATTTCCAGAGGGTGATAACGGTATAAAAAATGCCAATCTGGTTCTTGTAACAAGTAGTCTGCCGGGAGAAGGAAAGACCTATACAGCAATTAATCTTGCCATGAGTATTGCCGCGGAACGGGATAAAACTGTACTTTTGGTTGATGCGGATGTTGCAAAACCTTCTGTTAACAAAGTTTTGGGGATCGATATAAAAAAAGGGTTAATCGATATGCTTGAAAACCCCGGGATTGAATTCTCGGATGTTCTTCTTCGAACCGATATCCCTAAACTGTCCATTATTCCAGCTGGACGATTACATAAATATTCGACAGAGTTGCTTGCCAGTGACGCAATGCTTCAAGTTACCGAGGAAATGTCGAAACGCTATAGTGATCGGATTATTATTTTTGATTCCCCCCCATTGATGGCTGCTTCCCAGGGAGCGGTTTTATGTAACCTGGTTGGGCAGGTAGTTATGGTGATTGAATCTGATGTAACGCCACAACACATTGTGCAGGAGGCAGTTAGCAAACTGCAAAATTGCGATGTGGTAGGTTGTGTGTTGAATAAAACAAAACAGGGATTAGGGCTCAATTATTATGCCTACGGCAATTATGGTCGATAGTTTTTATATTAAGTTCTACCCTGGTTAAAAATTTAGTCTAGCCGAAAACGAGAAAGCTGGTCGAGAGTTGAGAGTCTGCCGTAGAAAAGTGGATTTTGGTTCCTTTTCCCGATTAGAATCGTTAAAGATTTCCAATATTTGCTTCTTTCAATCGAAAAAATGGACTCAAAAGCCCTTTCTTTTGCGACAATTATTCCTGGACAATCTTATTGTTTCTGGATGGTGCTGCTGCTGTTTTTGCTTCAGGGGCCCGTATTTGCGGCAGGGAAATGGTTCATTACACCCAGTCTGGAATTCAACGAGACCTGGTCAGATAATATTAACCTGAGTCCCTCAGGTGCAAGAAAGAGTGCATTTGTGTCAGAAATAAATCCGGGGATTGCAGTTTCCAGATTAGGGGGCAGGAACAATATTGATTTTAATTATCGCATGCAGAATATAATTAATCAGGGGGGCGGGGGTAATGTCAATGTCAATCATCAGTTGCAGTTGAATTCCTTCTCGGAACTGTCCAGAAATCGCTTATTTTTGAATGCACGAAGTACAGTTTCGCAGCAGAATATTGTTAATACCGGGCAGCTTGCCAGAGATAATTTAACCAATTCCAGTAATCGGGCTGATGTTTATACTTTCAGTGTGAATCCGCAATGGACGCCGAGGTTTAACGGTTACGCTAACGGTTTGTTTCGACTCGGATACGACTTTGTCGATACCACTGCAGATCAGGCGACAACCTCGAATACCTATTCGGGACATGCGGAATTATCGAGTGGTTACAAATTTAACCAGATGACTTGGAGAATGGCGTATGACCATAGCTTAAGTCGGCGCGATAGCACATCAGTCGGTGGCGTATCCGTGGACAACGATGTGACTTTTCGAAGTTATAATGCAGAGGTTCGCTATCGTTTTACCCGAAGATATGCTGTTTTCGCACAGGCCGGGTATATTGATAACACCATACCGGAGTCTACCGGTACCAATCAGAACGGTGCGTTTTATACATTCGGTGCAGCCTGGACGCCGAGTCATCGATTTACTTTGCAAGGTGCTTACGGGATTAATCAACGATTTGTATCTGTACTGCTGGCTCCAACTGTACGTACTAGTATGAGCGTAAGGTACCAAAATTCCAATGTAGGTACCAACACGGGTGATGTCTGGAGTGCGTCATTGAACCATCGTTCAGCCAGAATGGTTTGGACTGGGCGTTATTTTGAAGATACAACGACCATCCAGCAAATTCTACTCAATCAGAATGTATTTAATACGCCGACTACTTCGGGGCAGCAAGTAGCAAATCCTGCCGGCAATCAACCTTTTAGTAGTAATCTGGGCTTAGCCAGTTTCACCAATGAAGTATTGGTGAGGAAACGTGGGGAGTTATCCGTTTCCGGGTCAACCGCGAAAAGTGATTTGAACTTAACCTTGTTTCATTCGCGTAGAATTTCTCAGTTGACACAAAATCGTGATACCTCGGTCGGGGTTTCTGGATTTTGGGCCTGGCGGTTTTTACCGAGAACAACTTCCACGCTTAGCCTGTCCTGGAATCGAAATAGTAATTCAAGCGGTTTAATTCCAGGCGCAAGTCGAGAAGATACGCTTTATACCGGCGCTTTAACGATCACCAGAAATATCGCAGATTATTTCAATATATCGAGAGGAATTTTTGGATCTATTGAGTACCGATATTTTATGCAAAATTCTTCCGATCCGGGGTTCTCCTTTCAGGAGAATCGTATATCGGCTTCACTTGCTATTAATTTTTAACGGATATTGGAACGGACTATCAATGTACGATTCGTTTTATAAACTTCAAAAGAAACCCTTTCAACTAAATCCCGATCCGGATTTCTTTTTTAACAGCCCAGTGCATAAAAGGGCCTTGGCATATTTGCGCTACGGTTTAGCACAGGGTGAGGGATTTATTGTTGTGACCGGGTTGCCCGGAACTGGGAAAACCATGTTGGTCAAAGCCTTGTTTCAGGAAATCAGGCATGAAAATGTTGTCGCCGGTTTAATGGTCACAACTCACGTTGGTGCGGATGATACATTAAGGATTATAGCCGCTACCTTCGGTTTGGGACATGATGGAAGCAAAGCGACATTATTAAAGAGTCTGGAATCCTTTTTTCGTTCTAAAGCACGTGAAGGTAAGCGCATACTTTTGGTTGTCGATGAAGCTCAAAACTTACCGAGGGATTCATTGGAAGAATTGCGTATGCTGTCCAATTTTGAAATGAACGGGCGTTCACTTTTTCAGAGTTTTTTGTTAGGGCAGGACGAATTTCGGCAACTGCTTCAACTGGATACAATGGAGCAAGTGCGGCAACGCATTACAGCGACATTTCATTTGAGGCCCTTTGAAAAAAATGAGACTAAGGACTATATACTTCATCGTCTAAAGACCGCTGGGTGGAAAAAAGATCCGAAGTTTAGCGATGATGTTTTTAGCGAAGTTCATGAATATGCGCATGGAATTCCACGACGAATTAATTCTCTGTGCGACCGTTTGTTACTGTATGGCTTTTTGGAGGAAATTCATACTATCGATGCGAAAGCCGTGAAGATTGTTATTGAAGAGATTGATGAGGATCATACGCCTCCTCCTGGATCGGCTGAGAATACAACGAGCGTTACGGGCCCGTCATTAAACACTTTTGTTGACTCAGGCGTGCAGGCGACCGGTAGCGTTGAAGATCGATTGCGACGCTTGGAATGGATGGTGGAGAATTTGCGCCAGGTTGTTCAAAAAGAGCGTGCTCTTTTACGAAAGGCAGTTTTGCTTCAACTGGATATGGGTGAAGTTTACGACGATTCAATTGATGTGAATAAGGATGTGAATTGAACAATATAAATAAAACTAAACCGGTCGTATTGTGTGTCGTTGGAGCCCGGCCGAATTTTATGAAAATAGCGCCAATTTTCGCTTCACTGCAAAATAATAGCAATGTGTTGAGTACTTATCTTGTACACACGGGGCAGCACTATGATGAAGCGATGAAGGATGCTTTTTTTAAACAGTTGGGCATACCCGAACCCGATATTGATCTGGAGGTAGGTTCTGCCAGTCATGCCGTTCAAACAGCGCAGGTAATGCTGAAATTCGAACCGGTTCTTGATCAGATACAGCCGTGTTGTATTGTGGTGGTTGGGGACGTTAATTCGACAATTGCCTGCAGTCTTGTTGCAGTGAAAAAACATGTTCCTGTTGTGCACGTAGAGGCTGGACTACGCAGTAATGATCGAGGGATGCCCGAGGAGATTAATAGGATATTAACAGATCAGCTTTCCGATTTACTGTTTACCACAGAGCGGTCTGCGAAAAATAACCTTTGTAACGAGGGAATTAGTGAAAACAAAGTCCATTTTGTTGGTAACGTTATGATTGACTCTTTACTGAATAATCTCCAACGAACAGTTTCTCTGGCCGAAATATTTGCTAACCATAATGTTGATATGCCTGCAACGGTTCAATCAGGAAGCTACGCGGTATTAACGTTGCACAGACCATCGAACGTTGATGACCCAGCAGTATTTCAACGTATACTGGGAACTGTTTCTGATGTGGCCCGGAAAATACCTGTGATTTTTTCGATTCATCCCAGAACGCAAAAAATGATCTCAGAAATGGCTATGAATCGTTTTTTGGAGGCTCCCGGTATGGTTTGTTTCCCACCCTTGCCTTATCTTGAAATGTTGGGGTTGATGAAAACAGCTCGACTGGTTTTGACCGACTCTGGAGGTCTACAGGAAGAAACAACGGCGCTGGGTGTACCCTGTGTTACCTTGAGGGAAAATACTGAACGACCGATCACGGTTGATCAAGGGACTAATACGATCGTTGGTAGTGATGCCGAAAAAATCATGACGTGTATCGATGATGTTCTGGAATCAGGCGGCAAAGCGGGATGTGTTCCTGAATTCTGGGACGGAAAAGCAGCGGACCGAATTGTCGATATACTTAAGATGAATTACGTAACAGAAACGAGTGTTCAGTGAGATATTATGGACGGAATGAATTGCAATATGGATGCACTATTCTAAATATTTTGATTACTCTCTATATTGACTAATAGGCTATTATTCGGGTTAGTCTGTTTTTATTTTCCACTTTAGATTAGGCAATGAATGTCCACAAAACATATTAGTAATGCGATGACCGTGGACGTGGAAGACTATTTCCAGGTTTCTGCGTTTGAAAAAAATATTTCAAGAAATGATTGGGACAAACTACCATGTCGGGTTGAAGCCAATACCCACAGAATATTGGATATGTTCGCCAGGTACGATGTTTCAGCAACTTTTTTCACATTAGGGTGGGTCGCGCAACGCTATCCCGATTTGATTAAACGAATAGTTGATGATGGCCACGAGCTTGCGTGCCACGGTTTTAGTCATATTCGAGTCACCGAGCAAACTCCTGAGGAGTTTCGCGATGATGTGATTCGAGCCAAATCTCTATTAGAGGATATTGGCGGAGTTGCGGTGAAAGGGTATCGTGCAGCCAGCTATTCAATCGGAGCGAGTAATTTGTGGGCACTCGATGTACTTGAGGACATTGGCTTTGATTACAGCTCCAGTATTTATCCTGTAAAGCACGATTTATATGGGATGCCGGATGCGCCCAGATTTTCGTTTGAGCCAACTGCGAAAAAAAAATTATTGGAAGTTCCTGTGACGACAGTTCGCTTCGGGAATAGAAATATTCCTTGTGGTGGCGGTGGTTATTTCAGACTGTTTCCCTATTCCATTTCAAAGTATGCTTTGGCTCGAGTGAATAATCTTGAAGGCCAGTCGGGAGTATTCTATTTTCATCCCTGGGAGATTGATCCGGACCAGCCCAGGCAAAAAAATATACCCTTGAAGACACGCTTTCGACATTATCTTAATTTGCACCGTATGGAACGCCGTTTGGAAAGACTGCTTGGGGATTTTAGCTGGAATACCATGGGTGCAATATTTCTTGAAAGGTAACTGCTCGCCCCTCTATGGGGGATCTGTGGAGGAAGTGTATGCGGCAGGTAAGCCGCATCCAAGCCTACAAGGATGTATTTACGGCGTCTTCCGGAACAGATCACCCATAGAGGGGCGAGCAGTTACCTTGAAAGTAGTGATTAAATCAAAAGGTTTTTAATGTGACGACAAGTATGGAAATAAGAGTTCTGGATGAGCACTCAAAATTAAAGTGGGATGCGTTTGTAGAAAATTGCCAGGAAGCTACTTTTTTTCACAAAGCAGGGTGGAAAGAAGTCATCGAACGTTCATTTGGGCACAATACTCATTTTTTGTATGCGGAAAGCGATGATGAAATTCACGGTGTAATTGCGCTTGGGCAGGTAAAAAGTAAACTTTTTGGTAATGCTTTGATATCAGCTCCATTTTGTGTCTACGGGGGCGTTGCAGCGAATAATGAAAATGCTCGGGTTAAACTCAGTCAGGCCGCCTCAGACCTGGCTCGTAGTCTCGATGTCGATTATCTGGAAATGCGTAATCGCAGTGAATGTGATCCTCAGCGACCGAAAAAAGATTTGTATGTGACTTTTCGCCGAGAGTTGGATCAGGATCCGGAAAAAAATTTGCAGGCAATACCCAGGAAGCAGCGGGCGGTAGTACGCAAAGGAATGAAAGCTGGATTGGAAGGTGTGATTGATACGGATGTCGAGCGTTTTTATGATATCTATGCACAAAGCGTTCGTAACCTGGGTACACCGGTATTTTCGCGTAAATATTTTTCGGTACTGAAGGAAGTGTTCGGTGATGCCTGTGAGGTTTTAACTATCGAACATCAAGGGCGCGCTGTGAGCAGCGTCATGAGCTTTTATTTTCGTAATGAAGTATTGCCTTATTATGGTGGCGGGACGAGTGAAGCGCGCGGTCTTAAAAGTAATGATTTTATGTATTGGGATCTAATGTGTCGTGCATTGCCACGTGGTGTGAAAATTTTTGACTATGGGAGGAGCAAGAAGGGTACGGGTTCGTACCGCTTCAAAAGGCATTGGGGTTTTGAGCCGGAACCCCTTTTTTATGAATTTGATTTGGTCAGGGCCAAATCGTTACCGGATATCAATCCTTTGAATCCAAAATATAAAATATTTATTGCTTTATGGCAAAAGCTTCCTTTGCCTGTCAGTATGGCAGTCGGGCCATGGATTTCCAAAAATATTGGTTAGTCGCTGTTTAAGGATACTCATTATTAAATGGTTTTAGAGCGGCATATAAGTATCCTGGGGATCTGTTAAGGATGAATAGTCAATCCACTGAGAAAGGTTTGCGACACGCCCAAAATATAGAGGTTGGTGCCCGGGGGTATTTGATGACCCAGTATTCAAATGCAATGCAGCAACTTATTGTTCTATGAATTGTATTCTAAAAGTTGATGGTGTTGGCTCTCGAGAATGGCTGTTTCCTGTTGCAGTTTTATTAAGCAGTATTTGTTTCTTGTCGCTGATTTATTGGCAGACTGCGACCACAATTGTCGCAACATGGGGGAGTTCGGAGACTTTTGCCCATGGTTATTTGATCGTACCTATTAGTGTTTACTTGATTTGGATTCAACGAAATCAATTACTCCAGTTGGTTCCTGTACCAGATTACCGCCCCTTGGTTTTGCTGTTTTTGTTAGGTTTTATTTGGTTGCTTGCATACCTAATCGGTATTCAAGTGTTGCAGCAGTATTGTTTTGTGGGAATGATCCCGTTGCTGGTATGGACCCTTCTGGGATGGGATGTAACCAAAAAGATATTGTTTCCGCTTGGGTTTTTGTTGTTTGCCGTGCCGACCGGTGAATTTATGATTCCCACTTTACTGCAATTTACTGCGGATTTTACAGTTTCGTTAGTACGTCTAGTGGGTATACCGATTTATAGAGACGGTAATTATTTTAGTCTTCCTAGTGGTGACTGGTCAGTTGTCAAGGCCTGCAGCGGTATTCGTTATCTGATCGCTTCCGTAACTCTTGGGTGTTTGTACGCGTATATTAGCTATAGGAGTCTATGGCGTCGATCGGCGTTCATCGTTCTGGCGGTGTTATTTCCTATTGTTGCCAATGGTCTTCGTGCATTCGTGATTGTCATGATTGGACATTTCAGCAAAATGAAACTTGCAGTGGGTGTTGATCACCTGATATACGGATGGGTGTTTTTTGGCATGGTAATGCTCATTATGTTCTGGATTGGTGGTTGTTGGAAAGAAAATACGGAACATTCGGATCAACACCGGATTCCAGAAAGCGTTAGTAACCCTCCCATTGCAAAAAAACATGTCATTATTTTGTTCGCGGGCGCAGCGTTGATTTTGGTCAGTATCTGGCCGGTGCGGGCTGCATACATTAGCGTCGGAGTGGCTGATGTCGGGGAAACAGTGGAACTATCAGCGCCTAAGAATGTGTTGCCCTGGAGGCAGCTTGATAAGACGATAGACGATTGGCATCCATCATATACAGGTTATAGCAAGCAAGAAAAGTTTGTATATATTGATGATGAGCAAATCCCCGTGAACGTTTATCTGATTTACTATCCTAACCAGGTTCAGGGTAGAGAATTAGTGAATTCAGAAAACCTTTTAGTTGCACCGGATGATCCGGGATGGAAGATTTTGACCCATTCTGGCATTAGTGTGACGATCGATAATCAATTACAAAACGTTGAACAAAGTCGATTGATCTCAGGTAGGCGGCCATATTTGGTATGGCGACTAAACTGGGTGAATGGTGTATTTACTCCGAGTGCGCTATATACAAAAATTCTGGAGGCAAAACAAAAATTATCAGGGAAAAATACAGACGGGGCGGCATTGGTTTTGCGTACTGAGTATGATGAAAAACTCGAAATATCAAAATCGAGATTGCAGCGATTCGCGAGTGTTATGTTGCCGTCTATAGATGCTGCATTACGCGATACAGGGAAAAAGTGACCAGGATATGTCAACAACGAGTCGAAAATTAATTGTACACGTTATTTATCGATTGGGCGTAGGTGGATTAGAAAATGGTTTGGTTAATCTAATCAACACAATGCCTGCCAATCGATATCGACATGTAATTATATGTCTCAAGGACTCGACGGATTTTCAATCGCGTATTAAACATGAAGATGTAGAAATATTTTCTTTGCATCGAAAAGAGGGCAAGGATTGGCGTGTATTTTTCAAAATATATCGATTATTTCGTCAACTTCAACCCGATATTGTTCATACTCGAAACCTGGCGGCAATCGAATGCCAAATTCCGGCTTATCTGGCGGGAGTTAAGTGCAGGGTACATGGAGAACATGGTTGGGACGTTTATGATCCCGACGGTAGCAATAAGAAGTATCAGTGGTTGCGGCGTATCCTGAAGCAATTTATTCATTGTTTCATTCCGTTGTCTCATGAGCTTGAAGATTATTTGCGCAATAGGGTGTATGTTTCGGAATCTAAAATTTCGCGAATATGTAATGGGGTGGATACGACAAAGTTCTATGGTGTTCCTGGTGAAAAAAAGCGGATAGACGGATGCCCCTTTAATCCATCTGACTACCTTCTGATCGGGACTGTCGGTCGTATGCATGGAGTAAAAGACCAGTTGAATCTGGTTAACGCATTTCTGAGAGTGGTGAAACAAAACGATCAATGGCATAAATCTCCACGACTGATTCTGGTGGGAGAGGGCCCGTTACGAGAAGAATCTATTGATTTATTAAAATCGGAAAACGCGGAGCAACTTGCGTGGTTGCCGGGTGCCAGAGAGGATATTGCGGATGTGTTGCGTGGACTGGATATATTCGTATTGCCGTCCCTCGCGGAAGGTATTTCGAATACTATTCTGGAAGCCATGGCCAGTGGTTTGCCAGTCATTGCGACAAATGTAGGAGGTAATGCCCATTTGATCGATAATGGCACTACCGGTTTGATTGTGCCAAAACAGAATTCTATTGCATTGGCGTCAGCAATTGAAACCTACGGACAGGATTACGGGCTAAGGGTTGAACACGCCACAAAAGGATTACAACGCATTAAAGATAATTTTAGTTTGGATAACATGGTTGCGGAGTATATTTCCATGTATGAGCGGGTTTGCTTGCAGCAATCTCAGTGAATGAATCAATAGTCGACTATTAAGGGTTTCAAATGTGTGGAATTGTAGGTATTTTCGATACAACGGGTAAGAGTGTAATCAATCGGGAATTGTTGTCTCGCATGAATGAAACTCAGTTTCATCGCGGTCCTGACGAAGGTGGAGTACACACTGAACCCGGTTTGGGCCTGGCTCACAGACGATTATCAATTATCGATTTGTCTTCGGGGCAACAACCTCTTTTTAATGAAGATAAAACAGTTGTCGTTACTTATAACGGGGAGATTTATAATTTTGCTGAATTGTCGGTGGAGTTGAAGTCCCTGGGGCATCGGTTTTCAACGCATAGTGATACAGAGGTTATTGTTCACGCCTGGGAAGAATGGGGAGAAAAATGTGTACAGCGATTTAGAGGGATGTTCGCGTTTGCGGTTTGGGATCGTAATCAGCAGACCTTGTTTCTAGCCCGTGACCGACTGGGGATAAAGCCTCTGTTCTATGCGTTTTTGCCGAATCATCAGTTGATATTTGGTTCAGAATTAAAATCATTGATGAAGCATCCCGATTTACCAAGAGAGTTATCCGATACTGCAATCGAGGACTATTTTGCATTTGGCTACGTGCCTGATCCGAAGACTATATTTCGCAGTGTTTTAAAATTACCGCCAGGATTTTGTTTGACGGTAAAACGTGATGGAAAAATTCCTGATCCGGTTCAATATTGGGATATACCGTTTTCTGGATCTGTCGCTGGAGAGCAACAGGCTATCGAGGAAGAATTGATTCATCGGTTTGATGAGGCGGTACAGATTCGATTGGTCTCAGAAGTACCACTGGGTGCTTTTTTATCGGGTGGCGTGGATTCCAGCGGGGTTGTGGCGATGATGGCAAATGCGTCTGAATCGCCTGTTAATACCTGTTCGATTTCATTCGGTAACCCTGAATATAACGAGACACAATTCGCACAAATGATTGTCGACCGTTATCAGACCAATCATGCCATTGAGCAGGTTGAACCCAATGATTATGATCTGGTCGATAAGCTCGCGGGTCTATATGACGAACCGTATGCGGATAGTTCTGCGATGCCAACCTATAGAGTGTGTGAGCTAGCGAGGAAGCGTGTAACTGTCGCATTGTCCGGAGACGGGGGCGATGAAAATCTGGCAGGCTATAGGCGGCACCGATGGCATATGAATGAAGAAATGATTCGATCCAGGGTGCCGGGT
>CAZGQY010000073.1:0-18444 GCA_964528035.1 uncultured Methylococcaceae bacterium
ATTCTGACTACGCATTACAGCTGCGAGCTAAACAAAGGCTACGAAGAATATATGGAGTTCTTGAAAAACAATTTAGAAATTACTATAAAGCAGCGGCAAAAAAGACTGGATCCACAGGCGAGAATTTATTGGAACTTCTGGAGGCTCGGCTCGATAATGTAGTGTTTCGCATGGGTATGGCTTCCACCAGGGCGGAAGCCAGACAACTTGTGAGTCATAAGGCTGTAATGGTTAATGGCCGCCTGTCTAACATTCCTTCTCTTCAAATACTTCCCGGAGATTCAATCTCGATCAGGGAAAAATGTAAAAAGCAGCAGCGTATTGAAGACGCACTGACTGTTGCAGAACAATACGGATGGCCCGAATGGGTAGAAGTTAACGCTAAAGAACGAAGTGGCGTATTTAAATTGTTGCCAGATCGCGCTGAATTGGGAAGCGAGATAAACGAGCAATTAGTCGTCGAACTTTATTCGAAATAATCCAGCTTCGGTAGCAAAGGGAAACACATGCAAAATTCAGCTACAGGCTTATTGAAGCCTCGTGTTGTTGATGTTCAGACAACCGGTCATAACAACGCTAAAATTATTATTGAACCCATGGAAAGGGGGTTCGGACACACTTTAGGTAACGCCTTGAGGCGGGTATTGTTGTCCTCTGTACCAGGTTGTGCCGTTACTGAAGTGGAAATTGAAGGCGTTCTTCATGAATACACGACTATTGAAGGTGTTCAAGAAGACGTAATGGACATCCTGCTCAATATGAAAAATCTAGCGATAGCTCTTCATACCAACAACGAAGCGGTTTTTAAGCTTTCAAAGAAGGGCGCCGGGGCGGTTACTGCTGGTGACATTTCTATTAGTCATGACGCGGAAGTATTTAATCCAGAAATGGTTATTGCCAATCTGACCCAATCAGGTGAGATTAATATGGAGATAACCGTTAAAAAAGGTAAAGGGTATGAGCCTGCCAGTTCTCGAAAGGAACTAGGTGAGGATACTCAAATGGGGTTGTTGCATGTGGACGCAAGTTTTAGCCCAATTCTTAAAGTATCCTATAATGTCGAGAGTGCGCGAGTCGAGCAAAGTACCAATCTGGATAGACTAATTATCGATCTAGAGACAAATGGCACGGTTGATCCTGAAGAATCAGTGCGGTATGCAGCGCGCATATTGCATGACCATCTCACGGTCTTTGTTGATTTGGAAGGAACTGTAGAAGCGGAACTCGACGAAAAAGAGCCTGATTTCGATCCGGTACTTCTTAGACCTGTTGATGATTTGGAATTAACGGTGAGATCTGCGAATTGCCTTAAGGCCGAGAATATCTTTTATATTGGTGATCTTATTCAACGCACCGAAGTCGAGTTGCTGAAAACACCCAATCTGGGTCGTAAATCATTGACAGAGATTAAAGATGTTCTTGCGTCCAAGGGATTGTCTTTGGGAATGCGCCTGGAAAAATGGCCCCCGGAGAATTTGATTGAAGCCGGTCAGGTGAACGGCTAGTCCAGTTGTTGAGTGCTATGCTGCCGAAATTCGTGTAGCTAGCGCCCATATGGCAGCGTAGTTCAGCAAGAGTATAGGCTGTGCTTTTAACCGCTCAGGATAGAGCTTAACAGGAGTGGTTAGCTATCACGAGTCTATAGCTAAGGTATTGCTCAAAGTGAATTTAACTATTAATCGTATAAGGCGTTAGTACAATGCGGCATCGAAAATCTGGAAGACAATTAAATCGCAACAGTAGTCACAGAAAAGCGATGTTTAGAAATATGGCAGTTTCTCTTTTTGATAACGAGCTTATTAAAACTACTCTTGCCAAAGCAAAAGAATTACGGGGAGTCGCTGAACCTTTAATCACTATGGCTAAAGAAGATTCTGTAGCGAAACGACGTCTAGCGTTTTCCAGACTTCGGGATAAAGGTGTAGTTGCAAAGTTATTTACGGAGTTGGGCCCCAGGTATCAGGAACGTCCTGGTGGTTATTTGAGAATTTTAAAATGTGGCATGAGAGCGGGTGATGCTGCAACCATGGCGTATGTGGAACTCGTTGACCGTCCGGAAGAGCGAATTGATGAGGACGACGATACAGAATAAAAAATTCTGCCTAATTAAATAATGGAAAAAGCCGGGCGTTGCCCGGCTTTTTTTTATCTCTCCAGAAGTTCAAGTTTACCGTCTTTTCCATTCCATTCCTCCGCATTCTCCAAAGGTGATTTTACTTCTGTAATTACAGGCCAAAGCTCGCATAATTCTGCGTTAAGCTTAAGAAAATGTTCCTGCTCACTTTGTAGATCATCTTCTGCACAGATTGCCTCTGCGGGGCATTCCGGTTCACAAAGTGTACAATCAATACACTCTTCCGGATTAATCACTAAATAGTTCGGACCTTCATGAAAGCAATCTACGGGGCATACATCCACGCAATCCGTGAATTTGCATTTAATACAGTTTTCAGTGACAACAAATGTCATAATTATTTTCCTAATAAAATTGGTTTATGTACTAAAATTTATTCATTGTGGGCTAGTTATACACTACTGATAGAGTAAATATGAAACTATCAGGCGAATCTCAATGCAAAACCCTATTATATTGATAACGCAAGACCCATTAACAGCAAAATAGTAGCAATAAATCCTCGTAACAATTTATCAGGCATATTTTTACCTATTAAGCTGCCAAGGTAAATAGCTGGAATTCCTCCAACAAGAAGACCCACTAATAATTCGAAATCTACACTACCCAGTTGCAAGTGGCCGAATCCCGCAATTGCGGTTAATGGGATAGCGTGGGCGAGATCGGTTCCAACAATTGCGACCGCCGGCTTCCTCGGATAAAGAATAAATAGTATAGCGGATCCAATTGCGCCTGCACCAACCGAAGATAGAGTCACAACAAAACCGAGAAATATACCTGATATCAAGGTAATTTCGTTTCTGTGAAGAAGGAGGTTGCTTATAAGCCCCGATTTAGAGTGTAAGGATTCATGTAAGTAATTTAATAGAGTCTTTCTTTGAAATACTACAACCGACGTTAATATTAACATGATGCTTAAAGTTAACATCATTAGTTTTTCGTAATTGAAGTCGGTGTTTTTCAATTCGGATAGGATGTAGACTGTTATAAGTGATGAGGGGATACTACCCGAAGCGAGTAGGCGAACAACTGTCCAGTCAACAGTTCCTTGTTTCTGATGAAAGAATACACCTCCAGACTTTGTGATGGCCGCATAAAGTAAATCGGTTCCAACCGCGACTGCAGGTTGAATTCCAAAACCGAGTACAAGTATGGGCGTCATTAAGGAGCCGCCGCCAACACCGGTAAGCCCGATGATTAAGCCGACACTGGCTCCCGTTAATAAATACAATAGATCCATAAACTTTAAATGCTGCTGCTTTTGATTATTAGTTGTTGCAAAGTAACACCGACTTTATATAATAAAAAAGTATTAAAAAATTAATGTATAGAAGATACAGGAATAATGAAACTTCAACAACTGAAATATATTTGGGAAGTTGCTCAACACGGGTTGAATGTATCTGCAACAGCCACAAGCCTATTTACTTCCCAACCTGGAATAAGTAAACAGGTACGTTTGCTTGAAGATGAACTGGGGTTACCCATATTTGCACGGAATGGAAAGCATTTAATAGAGCTAACTTTAGCGGGCAAGGAAATTGTAGAGTTAGCGGGCCAGATCCTGGATAAAGTGGAAACCATAAAAAATGTCGCGCAGGAATATAGCGACGATTCAAAAGGTACATTGTCGATTGCCACAACACACACACAGGCACGTTATGCGCTTCCTGAAATTGTTGAAAATTTCATAAAGATGTATCCTGGTGTCACACTGACGATCCACCAAGGCACACCCATGCAGATATCGGATTTAGCCTCTAAAGGTATCGCAGATATTGCCATTGCGACGGAGGCGCTGGAATTGTACGAAAATCTTATTATGTTGCCGTGCTATAGCTGGAATCGGTGCATATTGGTAAAAAAAGATCACCCTTTGGTTACTAAAACCAGGATCACCTTAGAAGATATCGTTCAGTATTCATTAGTAACCTATGTTTTTGGTTTTACCGGAAGATCCCGATTGGATGAGGCTTTTGATCAAGCAGGGTTGAAACCAAAAGTAGTATTAACCGCTGTAGACGCTGATGTAATAAAGACTTATGTTCGTTCTGGTCTGGGTGTCGGGATTATTGCTAATATGGCCTATGACCCGACTGTAGATAGTGATTTAGAGGCAATTGACGCCAGTCATTTGTTTGGCGATAGCCTGACTCAGATAGGCATCAGAAAAGACAAATATTTGCGTGGATACATTTATGCTTTTATTGAATTATTTGCAAGCCACTTAACAAAACAAGTTATCGATAAGGCTATGTGTACCCGCGAAAAACGAGAAATCGAGAAGCTGTTCGAAAATTATCAAATTCCCACTGCCTAATAGAGGAGGAAGTATTAATTGTTTTGTACTTTAATGTTTCCTCCATGTAGCCCACATTCCTTTTTATTTGCATCTTCCCACCACCATCTGCCCTCACGTTCTGATTGATTTGGGGCAGTTGACCGTGTACAGGGTTCGCATCCGATGCTTTTAAATCCATGTAGATGCAGTTTGTTGAATGGCACATCATAGGCTTCTATATAGTCCCAAACCTGACGTGAAGTCCAATTCGTCAAAGGGTTAAATTTCACGATAATATGATTCTCTGTTGAAAAAGTATCATCTATCTGTATTTCTGGGAGCGTGCTGCGAGTTTGGGTGCTCTGATCCTTTCGTTGGCCGGTAATCCATGCATCCAATGAACTTAATTTACGTCTCAAAGGGTCCACTTTACGAAATTTGCAGCATTCTTCATGTCCGTCCACGTAGAAACTAAATAGCCCTTTTTGTTTTACAAAAGCTTGAAGTGTTAGATGTTCAGGATATTGAATATCCAATTTTATCGAATAATGCTTAGCAACTGTGTCTAGAAACCTGTATGTTTCCGGATGTAAACGGCCTGTATCCAATACAAATACATCGATTTCTTTTTTTAGCATAATTGCCATATCAATTAACACGACATCTTCAGCTCCACTGAACGATATGGCGATGCGATCATATTTTGCGAGAGCGGTTTTTAGTATAGTTCTAGGGTTCTTACCCAGCAATTCTGATTGAAGTGGAATGATTTCTTGTGTTTTATCCATTTGAGGGTTTCCAGATTAAGTGGTAAGGGCAGTTTCTCCAGGATGCAAAGCTGGGTGCGGTCTGATTACACAGAGTTTGTACAAAGGTATTAACTTTGCATCTAACCAAGTTAAGTGTAGCGTTAGTTGGAGGCATGAACGATCCATAAAACTCAAATGTAATATCTCAGTTACAGGGGATCCAGCTCATAGGCATCAGTATCAAAATACGGCGATTGAGTGCCAATTAGCATTGGTCAAAATAGTTTTTTAGAAAGGTAGCAAAGGGTAATTGATTCAGTTTTTCGAGTTCATGTTGATCGTCAACAGACTGGTGAGTAACGGCCTGAAAGTCTATTAAACGCTGACCCTCCAGCCGCTTTTTACGGAACGTGCTTTCATATTTTTCAGAAATACGTTGAGCGTATGTTGCAAACGGTTCATTGGATGTACTCATTTCAGACAAAATTCGAGCTGAGGGAGTGAGTTCTGGATTATGAATGGCTCTAATTTGGGTGGATAAAGATTTTGTATAGGGTTTTTCTGGATCAGAGCCATCCAGTATTTCGCATACACTTTGCATTGATTCACAGATTTCAAGTGCCCAATCTTTAAGCTTTATTTTGCTTTGCCCACGATTTAAAACCAACGCAGGGTCACGCCCATTGTAAGAAACCTGCAAAAAGTTTTGATTAAAAATATCGCTTTCCGCTTCTCCTATGGATGGACTTTCATGGAAAAGACAGGTGAGCATCCAGGCTTCAAGGAAATAAAGTGTATCCGGATTGATGCCGATGTCCTGGAAAATATCAATATCCAGAGATCGAATCTCAACATAACGAACGCCTCGAGATTTTAGTGCCAGAGTGGGTTTTTCTCCAGAATGAGCAATTTGCTTGGGTCGGACCGTACTGTAATATTCGTTTTCGATTTGCAGTATATTTTCATTCAGTTGACGGTATTCGCCATCGGGATCAACACCTATATTTTTATAGTCAGGGTAAGGTGTTTCAATTGCCTGGGTGAGACTGTGAATATAATCTTTGAGGTTATTATAGGAAATGTTTAGTTGTGATTGGTTGCTGTTTTTGTAGCCAATATCGCTCATCCGTAATGATGTGGCAAACGGTTTATATAAGGTAAATGGGTCAAATTCGGTAAAATCCTGGTACAGCGTTGTTCGATCCTTGAGGAAAGATTTACAAATAGCGGGAGAGGCACCAAACAGGTATAAAATTAGCCAGCCGAATCGAAGTGAGTTGCGAATCATTGCAAAATATGACGCAGAAATGAATTCGCTTCCCGAGAGCCTGTTTTTTTCTAAATCCTGAAATATCGGCCAAAATCCTTCAGGAACTGAATAATTGAAATGAACGCCTGAGATGGTTTGCATTGCACGCCCATATCGGTATCCTAATCCACGTCGGTAAATGTGTTTCATTTTACCTATATTAGAAGTTCCGTAGTCTGCGATGGGAATGCTGCTGTCACCGCGAATGGCACAAGGCATACTGGCAGCCAGCAATAATTCGTCGCCCAAATTGTCATACACTGATTGATGAATATCTCTGAGGAATGAAGTTGCACTCCTGGAATCAGTAAATGGCGGCGTAATAAATTCCATCAGTGCTTCCGAATAATCGGTAGTGATATAGGGGTGGGTCAAGGCGGATCCTAATCCGGCCGGGTGAGGTGCCTGAGAAATTTTGCCGTCTCGTGTAATTCGGAGGCTCTCTTTCTCAATTCCTCTTAATCCATGTCCGAATGATTTCTGTTGATGGCTATTGATTAATTGACTGATTCGGTCGTTAAATAGTTGACTCAAGTAATTTACCTTTAAAAGGTTCCCGAAGATTAAAAAGATCGGGCATTATAGGGCCGAATGAATACCGATGGCCAGAGGTGGCAAAAATTTCTTTAATTCGATTGCAAAAATCAGCAAGTTGTTGGTTATTCGGGACTTGTAAAAACACCCTGTGAGCCCATCAGAAATAATTCTGTTTGACCCTAAATTATCGACCTTGGGGGCCTGAAAATAAATCTACCTTGAATTGATATCTGCCATTAAACTATACAGTGGCATTAAGGTTGGAAGCATCTTTTAAAAATACACGTTATCCATTTTGCAAACGCTAAATAATTCATTGACTATCCTGCGGACAGTCTTCGGTTACGAACAATTTCGAGGTAATCAGCAAGATGTGATCGATGTGTTGCTCGCCAGAAAGGATGCATTGGTGTTAATGCCGACCGGTGGAGGAAAATCACTGTGTTACCAGATTCCTGCGATTATGTCAGCAGGTGTCGGGGTCGTTATTTCACCATTAATTGCGCTGATGGAAGATCAGGTAAATGCATTGTTACAGAATGGTATTCGTGCAGCGTATCTTAATTCGACTTTAGGGTTTGAAACAATTAATGAAGTCGAGCAACAATTAAAGGACGACAAACTTGACCTGATCTACATGGCACCGGAAAGACTTATGGCGAGCCGGACGATAGACTTACTGAGTCGAATTCGCATTGCTCTGTTTGCTATTGATGAAGCTCACTGTGTTTCTCAATGGGGTCATGATTTCAGGCAGGATTATTTACAATTATCAATTCTACAGGAAAAATTCCCTCAAGTACCCCGTATGGCATTGACCGCCACGGCTGACGAATCAACTCGTAATGAAATTATCACCAGGCTTGGACTGCAAACTGCCGAAATTTTTATTAGTGGATTTGATCGTCCGAATATTCATTATCGGATTAGTCCTAAGCAGGATACAAAAAAACAATTACTGAACTTTTTGGATAAGAAGCATAAAGATCGGGCAGGTATTATTTATTGTTTGTCGAGAAAAAAAGTCGATTCTTTGTCCGAATGGTTGCGGGTTAAGGGCTATGATGCCTTGCCTTACCATGCTGGCCTGGACCATGAAACAAGACGTTTACATCAACGTCGCTTTGTTATGGAAGAGGGAGTCATAGTCGTCGCGACAGTTGCCTTCGGAATGGGTATCGACAAGCCCAATGTTCGTTTTGTAGTGCATATGGATTTGCCGAAAAGCCTGGAGGCCTATTATCAGGAAATCGGTCGAGCAGGTCGCGATGGTTTAGCTGCCGACGCCTGGATGGTCTATGGAATGCAGGATATCGTTGTGTTGCGACAAATGCTGCAAAGTTCGGATGCCAACGAAAAGCGTAAACGGATAGAATCGGATAAAATCAATGCACTTCTGGGTTTTTGTGAAACAAGTATATGTCGACGCTCGGTGCTATTAGAATATTTTGGCGAAACAAGCGCTGAACCCTGTGGAAATTGCGATAACTGTGTGCAACCGGTGGATTCTTGGGATGCAACTGAATCTGCTCAAATGGCATTGTCCTGTGTATACAGAACGGGACAAAGATTTGGGGTGAATTATCTTGTCGATGTGTTACTTGGAAAGGATAACGCAAGAATTAAGAGTTTCAATCACCATCAACAATCCACTTTTGGTATTGGTAAAGATTTGAGCAGTGTTCAATGGCGGGCATTATTTCGGCAATTGGTTGCCTGTGGTTATCTGGACATTGATATCGAGGGATACGGCGCGTTACGCTTGACAGAAGCCTGTCGCCCTGTTTTGCGGGCAGAGCAATCCCTTATGTTGCGGAAAGATCCGGACAGGAAGCTTAAGAAAACTCAGCGTAAAGACAAGAACTTTGTTGAACCTATGGATGTCCAGTTATGGGATTTACTTCGTGCCGAGCGTCGCAAAATCGCAAGCACTCAAGGAGTGCCTCCGTATATCATATTTCACGACAGCACGCTTATGGAGCTGGTGGAAAAAAAACCGATTACCTTGGCTGAAATGGCTGAGTTGACTGGAGTGGGGGAACGTAAACTGGAAAAATACGGTCACTTGTTTGTCGGATTGATAGACGAATATTTGCTCAACGAATCCAGCGTTAGGCAGTAGTGACAAAGGCGTGCGAATTTAAACCATCGACTTACAATTGATATAAAAAATAGGGTTATTGTGTGGATAATTATAATTGGCATTAATGTGATCAATTAACCCATTTAAGCGCCTGATCGAGCAGTCTGTTTTTTAAATTTTTCAGGGTGAAATTTATAGCCACTGGCAATACAGTGGTTTAGCCACTTTTCAAGAAAGTAATTGCTGTTCCATTTATTGTTGAGAATATCTTCGGCCGAGGGCTTGATTGCCATGGTGGTAGAGTGATTGTTCGGTTTAGGTTTGTTTAATACCTCAACTGATTTTGCATCCAGGTAGACCTGAATCTTCATGGCGGGTTCGAATAACTCTTCATTCTTATGGTTAAAACAGTGAGTCAACTCTATCGTGAGCGTATACGGACTACGGTTCAACAATTTAAGATAGAGTGTCGGGTTCCCATGAAGCAATGCAGCCGCAGAGTATTGAATTTGGGTCAGGTTGGGCATCAGTTGAAACAACTTATAGAAATTGGATTCGTATATTTCATTGAGCAAATAGGGCTTATTAACAGGATTCAGGATATACATGGAGTCTTTGCTGTTGCGGGATAACACTTTTCGTTGGGAGAAATAGGTTTCAGGGCCATAATTAGATTTACAGCGCCAAATACTAAAACTGCGTAACGAAATAATCAAAAAAAACTGAATATTTTTGATAGCCCGTTGTTGATCAGTTTATGGTTGCGTGTTGCTAAACGACCTTTATTAGAGTGTAAAAAATTCGATATTAAGGGGGGTGTAAGGTGGTTTCTAATCAGCTCGATAAGATGCTTTTGCACTTGAAGTTTCCCATAGATCTACATGAGTAACCGCGAAGCCACTGGATTTCATATGTAGGAAAATCATACGAGCAATGACTTCGGCAGTCGGATGTTCTTCTATACTCAGGAAACGTTCGTTATTTTCTCCAAGAATCTTACATAACGGATCGTCCTTGTGGAGTAAAAAATTGTGATCCAGGTGCTTATCGATGAAATTTGAGGCCGCTTGCTGAACCTCGGAAAAATCACGAACCATACCTTGGGAGTCCAGACTATTTGCTTCTATACTTATGGCTGCTTTGACACTATGTCCATGGATATTTCGACATTTTCCAGGATGTTTCATCAGGCGGTGACCGTAGCAAAAATAAACTTCTTTGGTAATCGTAAACATGATGCGTGGTTGAGTAATTATTCAGCGATGTGGTCATGCCAGTAGGCCTTAATCTGCTTTGATGCCTTTAATCGATGCGGCGATTTCATATTGGTCGTTTTCAATAGGACTGCAGCGGGATATTTCGATAAATGCGGTCATTGCCGGGGTCACATTATTTTGCGGAGTGACACATACTTCAACCGCCAGACCGGGTTCGATAGCTTCCTGTGTATTGAATAGAATTCCCGCGCCGCTTAAATTTATGCACCTGGCATGGTGAGTTTGATCCGATTGAGGAAATTTGTAAGTCATATCACAATCGGTTTCCATACGAATATAGGTTCGTTTTTCGCTATATTCCAGCATCACTAGTTCCTCCTGGTATCATTGAACAAAGACAAACCTCAATATTTAATGAGGCGATTTATACTTAATTTTAGTATAAAACCAACTAGTGCGCTGGGTTTCGCTAATAGTGCAATGTGAAGTACCTGCTTTATTATCGCCTGGGTTGAGATAACGAGTCAAAGCATATAGATCGATTCTGGCTTTCAAGGGAAACAGCTTCATACCAGTTATTGATAACAGTTGATGGTTTAATCACGCCTAAATAACTTATGCCACCGATTTGAATGTAAATTTCCTGTGTTAAGTGGTCGTTGACCATTTTTTGCTAATTTGCTGCGCTTCCTGGATTTGAAATTAGGTGTGGGAATGCCTAATTCATTGTACCGAGTGATATCGGCGGTAACTACCGTTGGATCGGAGTCGCTAAGGGTATTTCTTAGTATCGATTCTACCTGGATGTTTGAGGTTACTGCTTGTGGTTCATGCGATCCTGCTGAAGCTGTAATTGATGAATTGTCTGGAAAAATACAGCTACCTGCAACTTCGTCGATTGTACCAACAGAGACTTGCCTGAAATTTTCCAGACTGATGTTTAATAAAGCAAAACCACAAAGAGTTTTTATCAGTTTTGGATTGCCTCGTGTATAGAAATATATCCGTCTAACGGCATCTGCCGGGAATAACTGTTTTCCTTTGTAGCCAACGGCTCGAAGCCGTTGTTTGATAAATCGTCCGGTTTCCTGCTCGGACAGGCTGGTTAACTGACACCAGCAAGTAATTAAGTCGGCTAGATAGGTTTTGGAATGTTGCCTCAGGGCAAGCTGTAATTCGGTTGGCCCAACCAAAATAAACTGGAGCGCAAGTCCTGTTTTAAAGTCACCTAAAGTGATTAGTTTCTGGAGTACTTCTGGTGTGATGTGTTGCGCATTTTCCACTGCGATAACAACGTATTGATTTTGTTCGGATCTGGGAGAACGAAGAAATTTTCGTATCCGACTGCATTTTTCGAGAAAATCATCCTGATTAATGCCCAGCTTGAAATGTGAATAAAAATATTCGATGTATTCGTCAAAATTTTTACACGGGTGGTCAAGGAATAGAATCCTTGACGGAGGAACAGTATTCTCCGACATGAAGCGAAGAAAGGCTGTTTTCCCCGTTCCCGACTCTCCGGTCAAAAGCATCAATCGGTGTCTGTCATTAATCGCTCGGAGTAATCGCGATTTAATATTAAGAACGTTAGAGTTCAAGAAAAACGGATCGAAATCGAGGTCACTGCCAAATGGGTTTTGCCGAAATCCGAAATAAGATTTGTACATAGTTTCCTGATAAAGCTGTATTCAAAAAATTCACGTGTTTAGTGCTTTGTGGCGGTGTTCGGTTTGCAACGGTTTGTATAAAGGTTAGCAGCTAAACCAATGGGCGTAGGGACTCGTAGCCTGCATTATGAGATTGGTGTTGATCTTGCGTGAATACTTCACAGGAATAATGTCTCGTATTTGATACAGTAGAAACCAGTCGCCAAGCCAGAGATGAATCTTTGAACAGAATAAATACGACTCGTTTCAGACTGGGCAAAAGTGTTTATTGATCAAATTATCAGTAATTTAGAAAGGCCACCGCCATGTATGCAAATTATTTTGGATTCCAACAGATACCCTTTGATTCTGAAATTAAAGCGGAAGATTTTTTTTACTGTAGCAGTGCTCGTCACGCCAGTGAACATTTGGTAGAAGCACTCAGGAATTTACAAAACCTAACCTTTTTGAGTGGAGAAAAAGGGACCGGGAAAACATCACTAATGCGGCATGTTATCGCCTGTAATACTGACGCGAATGTAAAATTTGTATTTCCTCAGAGTCATATAGATAATTTCGAACAAATTCTGGAATTACTTTGGTCAAGTGTTGGCTGGCGGAAATCAGATTTCCACAAACATTCCACTGCAGAGAAGTGTAGTCAACTCAGTCAATTCTTAGCGGATCGGAGTGGTGAACAGTTTAATTGGGTTTTGATTCTGGAAGATGTCGACAATATCCCTGTTGATGTTGTTCGGGATATTATCGCTTTTTCAAAAAGATGCGACGGTACAGGGTGTATTCTAAAACTACTGTTCACAGGTACGCCTTCGTCTCTTTCCTCCTTGTTTGAGCATCAATATTTGGCTAATTACAGGGATATGGTTGGTGCGCGAGTAACGCTGGGTGATTTTCAGAAAGAGGAAATCGAATGGTTTATTGATCATCGACTGAAATTGGCCGGGTATGAAGGCATTCCTTTGTTTACCTCCCAGGCTATAGAGAGTATTGCTAAGCATACGCAAGGGAATCCGGCACTTATTAATGTGCTGTGTGGCTTGTCATTATTGAATGTTAGTATCGAAGACCGGCAACAAGTGACTTCAGAAATCGTCGACGATGAAGCCAGACATTGTATCTTTCAACGTGAAGAAAATAATGAAAATACTTGTGAATCGGTCGGCGATGCCAATTTATCGACCGATACTGCACATAAATTAAATGAAGATTCAGCCAATAATTTAGTTGCTGATATTTTTGATGATTCTACAGTTCTTTGTTCTCCACCAATAGAAATTGATAATGCCAAAATACCTGGCGATAAGGCAGATATTTGTGATAATAGCCAGGATTTAGAGAATCGCTACAAAGAATTAGGTCTTCCTTTACCGGATTTTCAGACCGATACTCCCGAGGTATTTGCTCGTCGTGAATCAGACCAGACACAGACAAGCCGAATTAGATTGCCAATTTTTCAGTCAAAGCTTGTGTACGCCGCGGTGTCGGGATTGTTATTACTCGGATTAAGCGGTGTATTTTTGGAGAATATAGAAAGTATGAGTATTTTGTCGCAGATAAAGAAAGAAAAATTGGAGACTCCAAAGGTAACGAACCATTTTGAACCAACAAAAGTTCGGCAACTACAGAGCGAACCCGAGGTATTGACGAAAGAGGAAAAACCGCTCAGTGATACTGCTGCGAATGATCAGGATAGTCAGATTCAATCGATGCTGGAACGCGCGAAAGGCCAGATTGTATCTAATCGCCTGATAGGAGGTAATGGCGATAGTGCTCTCGACACGTATAAAGAAATATCTAAATTGGTGAACAAACAGTTGGAAACTCTGAATGATCTTATACATATAAAGAAACTTTATCGGCGTTGGGGATTAGAAGCGGAAATTCAGCAGCAGTGGAGCCAGGCAGAAATTTTTTACGGGCATGCTTTGAAGATATCTCCAGACGACAAGGATCTTTCAACTGCCATGCAACGCGTTCAGTCGCACCTGGTTGCTGGATGATATCGAGTCTATTACATTTTTGGGTGCATGAGTATATAACGTGTCCCTGATTAATTCAGATATTGTGAATGATGCAAAAATCTTGATTTCTCAGGACAAGCGGAAGACATCCTATAAATCTTTCTGTAATTGATTGGTTGCAGTACCTAAATAACTAAGGAGCGCGGTTTTAATAAAATGCGAAAGATAGACGCAGGATTATTGTTTGTCTTGAAGGCGTAGCAACAGGCGCATAGCAGGGCTACGCAACTGTTGCTACAGCGCAGAAGACGGACAATAAGACAAGTCAAGATTCGTATGTTATTGAATCCTCGCTCCTAAGGGATTATATCCACAAAAAAATTCACTCCGGTTGGTTGCGCCATTTTTAATTTCTAATTTCCTGATTCCCTTGATTTTAGAAGACCCTGCCACTATCGTACGCGTTTTATTCGCGATCCTTTCTGGGATAGTGTCTTTTTTTTATTGAGAAAACAAGCGACGATTAAATGAGTAAATCAAGGGTTCTTACTGGTATTACCACAACAGGCACACCTCATCTGGGTAATTATGTGGGTGCAATTCGTCCTGCCGTTGAAGCAAGTCTGGATCAAAATGTTATTCCCTTCTATTTTCTGGCAGATTATCACGCGCTGATAAAATGTCAGCAACCTGAACGTGTAAAACAGTCCAGCCTGGAAATTGCGGCGACATGGTTAGCCCTGGGTTTGGATTCAGATAACGCTGTTTTTTACCGCCAGTCGGATGTTCCTGAAATAATGGAGCTAACATGGGTTCTAACCTGTATTACAGCCAAAGGCCTGATGAATCGTGCCCACGCTTATAAGGCAGCGGTGGCGGAAAACGAAGATCGTGGAGAAAAAGATCCCGATAAAGCAGTGACAATGGGCTTATTCAATTATCCAATCCTAATGGCTGCAGATATATTAATGTTTAATGCGAATAAAGTTCCTGTCGGAAAAGACCAGGTTCAGCATTTAGAAATGGCGCGCGATATTGCCGGTAGATTTAATCATATTTACGGCGATATTTTCGTATTACCAGAAGTCGTGGTTGGGGAAGATACTGCCACACTGGCTGGTCTTGATGGTCGCAAAATGAGTAAAAGCTATAATAATACGATCCCTTTGTTTCTACCTGAAAAGAAGTTTCGTAAATTGATTAATAAAATTAAGACAAACTCTCTGGAACCTGGTGAACCGAAAGATCCTGATACCTGTACCTTGTTTAGTATCTATCAGGCGTTTGCATCAAAAGAAGAATTGCAGCTTATGCGTCAACGTTACGCTGATGGCATAGCCTGGGGCGAAATGAAACAAGCTCTGTTTGAATATTTGAATAACTTGTTAGTTGAGCCGCGCCAACAATATAACGAGCTGATGGAATCGCCGGATTTTATTGAAAAGAAGTTGCAGGAAGGCGCTGTAAAGGCGCGTGAATATAGTGTGCCTTTATTACAAAAAGTACGCACTGCTGTCGGTATAAGTAAGATGGTATAACTAGCCGACGCAATTATCTCAAATCTATATGTTGCTTTGTTAACTGTCGATGGTTAAACCAAAACTGCTGGAATCTAAAAGGAGAGGGTGAAGTAATAGGTATATTCTAGTTTTTATTTAAAGAGGATTAGTTATCGAACATTTTTTTGATACTTCGGAAATATATTAAATTGGAATGTGATAAACCCACCATTCTGTTGCGCCGGTGTTCATCGGCAATAGTCTTTCGCATCTGGTTTTGTCATCATGTCTGATTCTTCCAGGATCAGGCTTAGGTGCGAATATATAAGGCAATCTTAAGAACGTATTCAATTGGCTGAAAACCAATGGAACATTTGACCAATATCGACATAAGCGATGGATGCAATATTATGAAATTTAAATATAGACAAGAATAAAAAATTACTTCAACATGCCGAGTAACTGGAGCAATATTTAATAGTTTCAGATGCAATATAATAACTCGTTTTCCAGAGTTTCAATTATGTATGGCTGGTATGGAATATTCTGGACAAACGATTAGTAGTGATCTGCGCTCGACAGAATGCCTGGTTCGCAACATCAAAGTTAAGGTATAGGGCGCCAAATTGGTGACTATGATTAATATTCTTGGAGGCGTTGCGATGAATAATATAATTCGGTATTTACTTAGTCGAGAAAAATATCTGTTCGCGTCGAATACCCTGCCTGGTTGTTTGGATTCACCATTAATAAAGCTACTGAAAACCGCATTCCAGAATAGAAGTTACTCTGGAGAATAGTGCTGCAGGCTCTAAAGTTCACTGGTATGAATTGTACTGCCAGACGCGGATCGTTCAATATCCTCCACAATATATTCCTGGACGATCGATTACTGAAACAGCCAGGAATTTTTAGCGAGTTTTTCTGGATCGATATCGGTTGTAGTGGTTCGTTCACTGAGGTTTGTCCACCATAAGGACTTAAGGTCAGTATGTATTGTAACTTTTTCGGCTTAAAAACAGATCCCTTTAGCCCGATTTCGCTTGCGGATTGCGATTTTCCCAACGCATGCTTTCAGCTCGGGGAGCAACGATTAAACCAACAAGTCACCGAGCATACCGGTGTCTCACTATTAGTAGGTCCAACGGGTGTTGGAAAATCATGGTTGATTGGACGCGTATCTGACAATATTGTTTCTCAGCATCCGAATATTTGGCTCAGAGATCTGACTTCCTTTGGGCAATTTTCGGTAACTGCACCTAATCATGCAGCCAAGGCATTGGAATTAGAATCAAGAGCTAGAACACCTAGTCACGAAACCAACCAAGACAAAACAGTATTTTTGTTAGATCATGCCGATAGTGTCAATGATAATTTTCTTGCAAAAATATTGTCTGTGGTATCGCAACGTAATGCAGCAAAAAAACCTACACTGCTGATTTTGATCGGCTTACCGAAGCTGGTGTCACGACTGGAACAACCACGCTTTTGTTCATACAAAAGTGAAATTCGTGAAACTTTGCAATTGAACCGATTAGATCAAAGTGAAATCAAAGACTACATCATTCACAGACTAAGATCTGTCGAGTGTTCCAGGGAGCTACTTTTTACTGACCAAGCAATACGCAGTATTGCTGAATATTCGGGCGGTATTCCCAGGCGGATAAATAAGTTGTGTGGCAGTAGCCTGTTACTGGCGAGTCTGGAAGAAATTCCACTAATCTCTGATGATGTGATCCAAAAAGCCACAAAGTTTTGCTTTTTGGACAAAAGTGCATCAGGAAGTTTATTATCCTTAAAATCGAATGCTCCAAGTCGAGCAACCGAAATGGAGGGTATAGTTAACGAACAATCAGTTGAATCCGGTGGGGAAACACTCGAAGAGATTGTTCAGATGTTGAATGACTCGGCATGCAACGATAAGTCTGTTGGTTTTGGTGGCGATCTTGTCAAGCCCGAACCGCAAACTCCAGATATACCACCGACTAAATTGTCGCCTGCCATGGCATCTGCTTTAACTGATGAAATCAGACCAGTTTTGCGGTCTGTCTCGGATTTTGATCTGGTTATGCGAGACTACTCGACTCCCGGTGCCAAGCTTGTCAATTATCTCTTCGATTTTGGTCTTGTTACAGTGGTTGTATTACTATTGGGCAATGGACTCAAGTGGGTCGCTACGCCTGAGTATTCAGAAGGTTCTGAGCAAGCGGTCAATAGTGCTGAACTTTCGAAATCTACTGATACTGCAAAAGTGAATGCGTCTACTAAGACACTGCCAGCCGAATTGGATATTAGTCAAGCGAAGCAGCCAGTTAATAAAACACACCAGCCTTCTTTAGAACAAACCGATTTTGCAGGCTTTTCATCGATCGCAGGGAATGGCCTAATCAGAAAGGATGCAACGAAGTCTGATACTGAAAAATTATTGTCAAAGGCCAAGATTCAGTTTGCACGTAATCGATTGTCAATCCCAAAAAGTGATAATGCTTTTGAAACTTACCAGCAAGTGCTTGCAATAGAACCTTCGAATAAAGAGGCCATTCGTGGCGTTGAACTGATACAAAGGATCTTTGCTGATAAAGCGAAAAGAGCTATTGCTCGTAAATCATGGCGCAAAGCCGATAAAGCGCTTGAGACCGCTGTTCGGTTAAATCCGGAAGACTCTGGATTGGCGGCTTCGCTGGTTGATGTGCGGAAACATCTGTGACAGATAGTCCAATTTATCGTAGATTTCTGTTGTTAGCTTTTCAAATGAAGTTGTTTCATCTTTATTGAGCGTTGTTTCTAAATTACCCAGGAGGCATTCCTCGAGATTCAACGTCTATTCTTTTTTGTGTTTCTATAACTCTGGCAATCAAA
The DNA here is from genome assembly GCA_964528035.1 of uncultured Methylococcaceae bacterium. Classification (GTDB taxonomy): domain Bacteria; phylum Pseudomonadota; class Gammaproteobacteria; order Methylococcales; family UBA1147; genus CAZGQY01. The sequence continues at coordinate 18,297 of CAZGQY010000073.1, forward strand.
GATTTGTATCCTATACTCCAAAATGACTAAGTAGATATTATTATTTGACTGGGATAGGAGAATTTGGGACGCTGTAAGGAGCGAGGTTTTAAAAATATGCGAAAGATTGACGCAGGATTATTGTTTGTCTTCAAGGCGTAGCAACAGG
>CAZGQY010000074.1:0-18438 GCA_964528035.1 uncultured Methylococcaceae bacterium
ACTAGGGACGAATAATAAAATCGATGTCATTGTTATGGATCTGACCATTACCAATGGCATGGGCGGTAAGGACGCGATGCAACAAATGCTGCAGATTGATCCGCAAGTTAAAGTGCTGGTATCCAGCGGTTATTCGACTGATCCGGTGATGGCGAACTATGAGGAATATGGTTTTAGTGGTGCATTAAGTAAACCTTATAAACAAAATGAACTGGAATCTGCTCTTTGCTCGGTTATATTCAAAAAGTAAAAAAGCAATTTATTTATTGCGCACAGAAAAAGTGACCGGGGTGTTTGGATTACTGCAGGCAGGCAGTAAAATTAACAGGATAGCCGATTTTATATATCGCATACATTTCATTGGAGTACACTTTTATTCAATTCAGACTTAATAAAATAGTTCATATAAACAAATTTGCCAGATGCTGCTTCTAAGGATTTGCCTGTGCTGGATAAAGATGGTTTCTTGTTTCTGTGGAAATAAGATATTGAAAAATAGCCTGGATCGGGTTGATTGCTGACCATTATCGTTGATTGAACATCATAAGGATTATCCTAAAACGAACGAATCCCAGGCTGGAAACTTAAGTGTTTGTAGGCAATAATACGGCTCTTGTTAATTTTCGGACGCTGTCCGAGAACACTGAGCCTGCTGCGGAAAAGTAGGATTTTGCCCATTTTCCCGATTAAAAACATCAAAGATAACTGATATCCGCCTCTTGCAATAAAAAAATGTTCTTAAAACCTATTCTACTCGTGACGACTTCTATTCTCGGACGACTTCCTGGTGCTCTGTTCAGGTTGTATTGGGAGATAGACTATGTCGAGAAGTGTTCAGTTACCCGGCATGCGAGCGTTGGATTGCGTGTGTCAAGCGAGTGCAACAATACTGATGGCTACTTATCGGTTGGTATACCCGTCATACGACTTTGACGGAGTATACGATGAAAACCATTTTAGGGATGGCGAAAACTATAGGCCAGGAGCTGGAAAAGGAATTTCGACAAATTTCATTGGAATCGAGACCGAACAGGATTCTTTTTGACCACATTCCAAAGTGCGCAGGTTCATCTCTGTCGTCCTACCTTAAGGCCCATTATCCTAAAAGAAGGGTATTCTCTATAATTGGCGCGAATGCTGGCGAGTCATTAGAAAATTTTAAATCCTTACCCCAAGATAAGCGATACGAATTTAATCTCGTAATGGGGCATTACGCGCATAGCCTGATCGATTATGCCCGGTCAGATTGTATTAAGATTACCGTTCTTCGAGAGCCTGTGGATCGCATCGTTTCCCACTATTATTTTGCCAAACGTATGCCGAATCACTATTTGCATTCGAAAATCGTGGGTTCTCGAATTAGTCTTGAGGAGTATACAGCGGCTAATTTAAGTGGTGAATTATGCAATTGGTATACAACTCATTTTTCCGGACTTACACTCGTTGAAGCTGAGCGAAATCCCGAAGAATCAATTGTAAAAGCAGTGGACGCGTGCAAAAAATACGATCTTGTCGGGTTTGTGGATCGTTTTGCCTCCTTCGTGCAAGAATTGAGGAAATTGGCAAACCTTCGTCGAGACTATCGATTCGCAAAACTCAATGTTACTGAAAACCGACCCTCTGTTAAGGAGGTCCCTCTGTCTGCGCGAAAAAAGATTGAAGAAGCCAATCATCTGGATATGGAATTTTATAAAAGAATAAGAATGGAAATAGCTTAAGAGTGTGTGGTCGATATAATATAATTCCAGATGCCGAAGCCTGGGCAAGTGCATTTGATTTGACGGCAGAGTTGAAATCAGCCGTTGCTGATTTAGCGCCGAGCTATAATGTTGCGCCGACCCAAAGTGTGCCAATTCTGAGAAATTCCGAAATTAACGGGACTCTTGAAATGGTGGAAGTGCGTTGGGGTTTGATACCGTCCTGGGCAAAAAATAAATCCATTGGATATAAATTGATCAACGCGCGCTCGGAAACGGTGAGCACTAAACCGGCCTTTCGTAACAGTGCAAAAATGAGAAGGTGTATCCTGCCGGTTAACGGTTTTTATGAATGGAAGTCTCTGCCAGATAGTACAGTCAAGCAACCTTATCTGATAGCGATGAGAGACCAAAGCCCTTTTGCGTTTGCCGGCTTATGGGAAAACTGGAGAGATCCTTCAGATGGCACGAATATCCAGTCTTGTACGATATTAACCACGAGAGCGAATAATATTATGGCGAGCATTCATCAGCGAATGCCGGTCATACTTGCTGCGAATCACCTGAAAGCCTGGTTGCAAACACCAATAGAAGGTTTCTGCGAATTTCTGAAGCCCAGCGATTCAGAGAGCCTGTCTATTACACCCGTAAGTCGTTATGTAAATAACCCCAGGAATAATGATGTAAGATGCATTGAATCTTTGGATTATTCCACAGAGTAGTACTTCGTCATTGTTGTATTGGGGGGCAGCTTGGTTGAGAAGTGGTCAGCTGTTAGCTGCGGGAGCGCAGGACTAGGTGACTTCAGGCGAATGTTACAGGCAGTTGGTCGCTTTTTGGCTGATAGACTCGTCAATACAAGCTCAACAGAGTACGAGCACAATGTCCGCGGGTAGAAACTGTTGCAGAATGTCTTTATGTGGGTTTTGTTCTTATGAACAATGACCTGAGAACTTTGATAAGATACGTTGACTATCAAAGCTTCTGTTGTAGATATTGAGTGGTTCAACATTGAACTGACTTTATTAACGATCTGGAAATATGCGATTTATCAGACAAACATTTTATTGTTCGGTTATACCGGTATGCAGTTTGTTTATGGGCCTTTTATTGGGGTGTGCCAGCGAACGAACGCCAGTAACCTTTGACCATTTCGAGTCAGTCGATATTAACGATAAACTGGAGTCGGAATCTTATATCCAAAAAACACAAAATTTTTTGGTCATTATGGACACCTCGTCAACAATGGAGAAACGCTATCTTTATGAAGCATTCGAGAGCTCAGGAGTTCCAACTCTGTTTGAAGTAGAGAAAGAAATTCTTAGACGTTTTAATCAGGCTATTCCGTCGATTAATTTAAACGCTGGCATCAGGACTTATGGTTTTGGTAGCTGCCAGGATTGGGGTTTTTCCGCAATTCGGCTGGTGTTGGGACCGTATTCAAAGGATTCGTTTACCAATGCGTTGGCGACAATCGAGTGTGTGGGTGGGGGATCCCCGCTGGATTATGCTCTGGATGAGGCGAGTGAGGATATCTCCGGACTCAAAGGTAATACGGCTCTAATTCTTTTGAGTGATGGTCAAATTGATACTTCAGCAATGGAAGCAGCGTTCGATATTCGAGATAATTATAGAAAGCGAGTGTGCATCTATACGATCTCCCTGGGAAAATCCAGCCATAGCCGAATGGGTATGAGACGTCTTGCGGCTATTAGTGGTTGCGGGTTTTCGGTATCTGCCGAAAAATTAGGTGAAAAACAAGGGATGTCACAATTTGTCGAAAAGATCTTTCTTCAAAAGAGCTATAATTCGTCTCGTCCGGAGAGAGCTCGGCAACACTAGATGTGTTGTCCGGGAAACGCGATCCTCCTTAGATAATCAATATTGAATGACTATTATGAAAGAATTTTTTATGCAATATTTCCCTGCGCTTGGGGAAATGGCCAATGTGCATCCAGTGCTTGTACATTTTCCAATCGCCTTGCTAACAATGTACCTTATTGTTGAAATTTGCAGCGTGTTTAGCAAAGGTGAAGAATTAAGAATCACTGCAAAATGGATGTTATATTTGGGTACTGTTGGGGCTTTGGTATCTGCAGTTGTTGGGCTTCTTGGCGCGGAACATGTTTTTCACGAAGGAGATGTTCATGGGCTCATGCAAAAGCATCGGGACTATGGGCTTAATGTATTGGCCTTGTCTCTGCTACTCTCAACCTGGAAAATATTTTCGATTGAGGAATCTACAGGTGTTGCTCGTCTTATCCAGATTTTTATAGGTATTGTAATTGTTGTAAATTTGAGCCTGGGAGCGGATAGAGGGGCTTTGATGGTTTACAAATATGGTGTCGCGGTTGATGCTGTACCCAGAGAAGAATTACCAGCAGTAGCGGGCCATTCGCATGGCAACGGCGGAATCGGCGCTGAAATTGGAGAGTGGTTTCACGGCTTGACAGCAGAGGAGCATAAAATCAGAGCGCATAGTCATTAGCTAGATAGATGACTGTTTATCCTAAAATTGCCTTCTCGTATAGGCAGACTGCCCGAGAAATGCTGGCTGCCGGATTCCGACTGCCACTACAAGTGATATAGTTTCCGAAGCTAAAAAGCCCCGCCGTCCTGTTTGCCGGGAATGTAGTAGCTGGGCGTAATGAATTTGAATGCGTTAGCTATTTTTTGGGCTTTTTCCCGTTTTACCTGGTTATCTGCACGCATTGCTGCGAGTTGGGTTCCAAAGATATCGTCGAAATAGGCGCTGGCGGCGTCTTTTCTTTCCTGTTCTGTATTAAATTGCTTGCGTATACTGCTCAATTCGCCGGAATCAAGCCAGTAACCCGCGCAAGTTTGGCATTCATCGACTTCGACCTCTCTTTTTACGCTATAGAAATGTCTTAGCATAAGTGTCGATTCACATTTTGGACAATGCCTGCGCTCATTGTGATCGACTTGAACATTTTCATCCACTTCGATCAACAATAATTCCTCGCCTTCTGATTCGTGTGGCTCATCCAGTTTTTTTAATTCAAATTGATCAAACCAGATGCCACCGCATCCACCCTGACAAATATCAACGGTAATGTTTCCCACCGTTTTTTCAATTAGAGTGTTACTACAAGCGGGACATTTCATGATAATTCCTCGAATAATTGTTCAACGCGTTAAATGTTACAGTCTATACTCGAAACAGTCATCTAATGATAGTCGATTCTTAGAAGGCCGTGGGAACACAGACTGAATTGTTCGTTTAAAAGATTCGAAATAATCTGTACGCGGTCCGGTTGCAGAATTCGCCTGAAAAAGCATTCTGTGTCAAACTGACCACCAGATATTACCATCGAAGAGGAGATTAAAATGAGTGGATTTGCTGCTTTTGTTATTGTTTTTTTGATTCTTGCGGTAGTGCTTGTGTTAATGGGTGTTAAATCGGTACCACAGGGAATGGAGTATACGGTTGAGCGATTTGGCAAATACACTGGAACCCTGCATCCGGGTTTAAACCTTATTGTGCCGGTTGTTGATCGTATTGGACACGAGTTGAATATGATGGAACAGGTGATGGATGTGCCTTCCCAGGAAATTATTACCAAAGACAATGCCATGGTTACTGTTGACGGCGTTGTTTTTTTTCAGGTGATTGAAGCTCCAAAAGCTGCCTATGAAGTCAATAATCTGATTAATGCGATTTTGAATCTGGTGATGACCAATATCCGTACTGTGATGGGTTCGATGGATCTGGATGAGCTATTGTCGAAACGGGATCATATCAACGCCCGGTTGCTGGACGTTGTTGATGACGCGACATCGCCGTGGGGTATTAAGGTAACCCGTATCGAAATAAAAGACATCGCACCGCCCAGAGATCTGGTGGACGCCATGGCCCGGCAAATGAAAGCGGAGAGAGATAAACGCGCATCTATTCTGGAAGCCGAAGGGCAGCGGGCTGCTGAAATTTTAAAGGCCGAGGGTGAAAAGCGATCTGCTATTTTGGATGCGGAAGGGCGTAAAGAATCGGCATTTAGGGATGCGGAAGCACGTGAACGCCAGGCCGAAGCAGAAGCCAAAGCAACTATGGTGGTTTCAGAAGCGATTGCCAGTGGCGATATTCAGGCAGTGAATTATTTTGTTGCGCAGAAATATATAGAAGCATTGAAGGGTGTTGCTATGGCGGAGAACAGTAAACTGATTATGATGCCTCTGGAATCCAGTAGTGTCATTGGTGCTTTGGCTGGAGTCGCGGATCTGGCAAAAGAGGCTTTAGGAAAAAAAGAGAAATAGAATAATGGAAATGATTGCGATTGAATTCTGGCATTGGTGGATATTTGCTGTTGCGCTGGTGATCCTGGAATTATTTGCGCCAGGCTCGTTTTTTTTGTGGATGGGGATTGCTGCGGCAATTATCGGCGCTATTGTTGCGTTTATTCCACAATTGGCTTGGGAATATCAGGTACTTGGGTTTTCTGTATTTTCGGTTGTGAGCGTGGTGTTCTGGAGAAGGCATTTGTCCAAAAATCCGCAGCAAAGTGATGTGCCAACGCTGAATCGACGCAGTGCACAATATATTGGTCGGGTATTTACTCTTGATACGCCGATTGTTAATGGCCGAGGAAAAATTCAGGTCGATGATTCTTTGTGGAAGATCAAGGGGGCGGATTGCCCCGAGGATTCTCGAGTCAAAGTAGTGGGTGTTGAGGGTGTGATATTAGTTGTAGAGGTAGTTGATTGAGTGGGACTTTTAGTCTGTTTGTCATTAAATATTAATGGCTCATGGTTTTAGTGGCAAACTTACTTAATAGGTAACTGCTCGCCCCTCTATGGGTGATCTGTTTCGGAAGACGCCGTAAATACATCCTTGTAGGCTTGGATGCGGCTTCCCTGCCGCATACACTTCCTCCACAGATCACCCATAGAGGGCTGTTTCGATTAGGGGGCAAGTTGTTACCTTAATAGCTCAAATTAAGTATAAAACTTGTGGATCTTTTTTCTCAATTTAACGATCTCTGCAGCGTCCGAGACTTTCCCGTATCGAATATTTTGATACAGTGCGGTAATGGAGAGTATTTGATTGCTTAAATCCGGACGCCGAACAATCGCTCTGGTTGCGAAATCGCCTGCACTTTCAGTCGCTGTTTTCGTTAAACCGGTTGCCGAGATTTTTTTACAAAAACGCTGGTATAGAATCACAGCTTGATGGAGGTTTTTCTTCTGATTGTATAGGATTACAATCGAACTCAATGCCAGCGTAATCATAACTGTGCCAACCAGGATGAAAACCATGCTTTGGATATCGTCAATTCCCAGTTTTGATAGAAATTCATTTTGGCTGACAGCGTTATAGGTAATGATCCATCGGTGCCATGCGTGATCAACCGTCGCCCAGGCAAAACGTAAATTCAACACCAGGTTGGAAAGTCCAGCTAAATCTGTATTGGTAAATTCGAAGCGGTCATATTCATAACCGCTAACGGAACCAATGCCTTGCTCGATTCGTTCAGGTGCGACTGCAGCAGTTGGGTCTATGCGAACCCAGCCTTTTTCACCCAACCATACTTCTGCCCAGGCATGAGCATCGGATTGTCTGACTTCGAGAAATTGTCCGAGCGTATTGAATTCACCACCCTGATAACCAGTGACGACACGAGCAGGTATACCCGCAATCCTCATTAAATATACAAATGCAGTGGCGTAATGTTCGCAGAATCCGCGTCGTCCGGTGAATAGAAACGATTCGATAGGTTTTTCTTCATAGAGAGGGGGCGTCAAGGTGTAAAAAAATGTTTCTTTGTTGAAAAAATCCAGGGCTTGTCGAACGATAGCTTCTGTCTGCGAACTGCCTTGTTGCCAATGGCTGATCAGGCTAAGGATACGCTGGTCAGGCGTTGCAGGTATCTGCAAACCTAGTTTTTTTTCCCAATCGCTTAGCTGGCCAGTTTTATATTGGGTATAAGAGGTTAATGTGTATGATCTTCGCTGTGTTACTGGTTTTCGAGCCATTAGCAGCAGGTCAGCAGTCTGACGAATCCGATGGGGTAAATTCGATGGAATATCCAATGCGAACAGCCATTTTTGTCCATGAGGCTCTAATGTTACTGTGTACTGGTACGCGTTGCTCAGAAATGTGTTGCCGTGAGCGATACCTAATGGCTTTTTAATGATGTCCCACTGTTGACCATCGAATTTCCAGAATACAGGGCCACGCCAATAGCGTTGTTTCGGAGCCGGAGGCTCGCCGTCAAATTTTACTCGAAATGCCAATTTTGAAGATTGACTCAATTGGCTTATCTGGCCGGGTCGCAGCGAATCGCTAAGACCGGTCGTTGCAGCATTTTGCGGTAGCGGTAGAGCGATATTAGGTGCAGGTATTCTGGGAAACAGAATGAACATCAGGATCATAATGGGTAATGCTTGTAACATCAATGTGCCAGTTAACTTGAGGGTTGCATTGATGTTCAGCCGCTTTTTTAAAGTGATCGTTATCAGTGCGGCTGTCAATAATCCGGTGACTAACAGTACGTAGGCTGCCATCAGTAATGACTGGTTGAAAAGAAACTGGGTAATGGCGGCAAAGAATGATAAAAACACGACCAGGTAGAATTCATTACGATGTTTGATTTCCAGGATCTTAAGCGCCAGTGTCGTTATAAAGAAACTTGTGCCCGCCAATAGTCCAAGATAGCTTTTATGCTGGCTGTAAATCAGGATTATGCCTGTCAATGTAATCAGGAATAACAGCAAACCGCCAGGTAACATTCGTGGATACTTAATTCCAGCTAACCTGTAACTGAATAAAGCGACAAAGAAACCGAACACAGGAGCGGGAATATGAGCAGCATGGGGCAGTGTTATCAAAGCAGCCACGAAGATAACAAATATCAAAGTTTTATTGTCGAAATTATTATGGACTAAGGTTTTCATGTTTTTGTCGAATGACCTGTATGAAATAAAAATTTCATCGAGCAGTTTGTTCAGTGATTAAGGTGCAAGCTTTTGACTGTTGGCGTTGCGTAAATACGTCTTCCTGAACCTGGCTGCAACAATTTGCAAACCGGTTAAATAAACAGATGGAAATGTGCATAAATTTATAGCAGAGCTAAAGACTTTAAGCATTCCCTGTGATGCTGATTTCCTTTGTCCGGTGCTTTTAAAAAACCAGGCAATTTCAATCCATAACGGATACCAGACGCTTCTGCGTCGAGAACCATTCGGCACAAAAGACTGATTTTATCTTCAAGCGAATTTCCGGGTGTTTGATCAATGTCCAGCCAGAGTTCTGATGAAAATTCACTATTGAATTGTTTGCTATTAACACCCTGACCTTTAGCGAATGATTTCCAATGTATATGACGAAGAGATTCACCGCTCTGGTAGGGTCGCAAACCTACAAAATCATCATTTCCCTGGTGGGAGTATTCAGTACCGTCCGGCAAAGACTGTGAATCGGCCATGCTAAAACGGTAGTCAGCAGGTTGCGGGTATACCAGAATTTTTTGCCGGAACCTTATTGGTGACCAGGCCTTGAACAGCCCTAGTGGGTAGTCGTTGAAAACAGTTAAGGTGCCATAGGATAGCCAACCCCGGTGCTGAGTGCGTAAGTTTATTTGCGGCGTAGCGGTTGAATAGGCAGGCAGGTCGACAGATACTACTTTGGCGTGTCGAAGGGATAGGTTTAGATGTATTCTGGGGACAGTTGAATTATTCGTTATCTGGAATGCACAGCTAACCCATCCTCCGGCGAAAACAGTGCTGGATTTCCCCACCTTTATTGATAGCCCGGTCATCGACAGGAAGGTATGGAAAATGGATGTCAGGCTAATAGCGGCCAGAAAAAAAGTAAGTACGAAGCCTAAATTATTGTTGTATACGATAGACGCCATCAGCATGATGATTAGTAATAACCCACACATTAAGCCTGATTTTGTCGGCAGAATGAATATTCTATTGTGAGACAGAGTGACTTCATCGCTTGCCGGTTTTTCGCCGACAAAAAAGCGATCCAGGCTAAATCTTTCGGAGAGTGACAGGCTCATAGTGTTTGCAGCGGTTAGAATTTTGTTGAAGTGTTAAGGAGCGAGGATTCAATAATATACGAATCTTGACTTGTCTTTTTGTCCGTCTTCACGGCGTAGCAACAGTTGCGTAGCCCTGCTATGCGCCTGTTGCTACGCCGTGAAGACAAACAATAATCCTGCGTCAATCTTTCCCATATTATTAAAACCTCGCTCCTAAGTGCACTAAATTGTAATTTGTCACGGTATAAAAACGTTTTCCAGGATTGGAGCCACCACGTCTTCCGCCGAGGCAGTGGACGACTGTGTTTGTCGAAGTCTGTGACCGGCCACTGCGGGGAGGATTTGCTGAATGTCTTCGGGAAAAACGGCGTCTCTGTTATCTAGAAAAGCCCAGCTTTTTGCGGCATGTAGAAGCGCTTGGGCCGCCCGTGGCGAAAGACCTAATTGGTAATTTGTGGAATGACGGGAATAGTCAACGATATCCTGCAGGTAATCCAGGAGTGGTTCGGAGGCATGAACATCGAACACGCGGGATTGTACCTGCTCCAGTTGTTGGGGTGGAAGGCAGACAGGAAGCGTTTTCATCAGGCTTTGGCGGTCTTTACCTTTTAACAACGATCTTTCTGCCTGCCTGCCTGGATAACCCAATTGAATACTCATCAAAAATCGATCAAGTTGGGATTCAGGTAGTGGAAATGTGCCGATCTGATAATTCGGGTTCTGGGTTGCTATAACGAAGAATGGATTGGGAAGTGAAAGGGTATTGCCGTCTACGGTGACCTGATGTTCTTCCATGGCTTCCAGCAGTGCGCTTTGTGTTTTTGGGGTGGAGCGGTTTATTTCATCTGCGAGTACCATTTGATTGAATATAGGCCCTGGATGGAATTTGAATTCGTGGTTTTTTGCATCGAATATTGTGGCGCCAATAATATCCGCGGGAAATAAATCACTGGTAAATTGGATTCTTTGAAAATCAAGTCCAAGCAATTCTGCAAAAGTATGGGAAAGTGTCGTTTTACCCACGCCAGGAATATCTTCGATTAATAAATGCCCACCTGCCAGAACACAACATAAAGCCTGTTTAATTTGGTGCTGTTTTCCCAGAAGGATATTTCCGGCCAGACTGATAAGATTGTTCAGAGAATCATGCATTAAAGGTCATTGCTAGTATTTAGAGCTGAATACAGTATAGAACGAAGAAGAAACAGAAGGGCAATTTATGCTGTTAAAGTCTCAAGAATATTCAAACAGGGCGATGAATTTTCTTCGATTCGAAATAAAAAAAAAGAGAATAGCCACCAAAATTTTGTATTTGTCCTAAAGTTAAACGTATAGGCGACTAAGAGGCTTTAAATTTTCGGAGAGTATCCTTAATGGTTATCCAAAATTTACACGTTGTCGCTCTGGATAAAAACGCAATACTGATGGGTGAGATTCGATGTTAGCTCGAGAACTTAGAAATTTTCAGCGTGTAACTTATGAAAAAGGTGAAACTATTTTCAATGCCGGGGAAGTGGGTAAACATGCTTATGTCATAAATTCCGGAGGAATAAAGCTCTTTCTTCAAGATGGAGAGGAGCAGAAAATCGTCAGCCTTATGAAACCGGGAGAGGTTTTGGGAGAAATGGCTATTATTACCGGGGAACCCAGAACAGCTACTGCAGAAGCGACCGAGCATACAGAAATACTGGTTGTTGATGATAATGTACTACATAGTATTCTGAATAGATGTTTGCCGCTGGTTAAATCTTTGATGGAGCAGTTTATTAATAGAATCCGGGAAACCGAAAATAAAATAAAAAACGGACAGTTCAATTTTTCTGCGGAACGATGTAACAGAATGGAACAGACTCTGCGTCAGATAATCCAGAAAACTGAAGAGGGTCTTTCTGCAGAGGGCGTTTCGGATGCTGAATCAAAACGAGTATTTTCATCGATCCATGAGTCCTGTTTGGGTGCATTGGAATGATCATGGTTTTGTATATTGATTAATCATATTTCGACCTTTTTTTTGAAGGCTGTCAGCCTGATTGTTTTGGCTGCTTCATCAGAGCTAACATGAAGGGTCTCACCTATTCCAAATAATCAAGGGTTTGCACCCTAATAATAAATTTTGCCGAGTAGAGGCCATCTGACTCCGCAAGATCGAAAATCCGATTAAATAAAGCCGATCCACACTGCAAGCGCCCTGTCCGGATAGGTGCGTAGTATTTCTGCGATGTTGAATTATTCGATAGATTTCGTATCACTGAAATATTGGCGCCAGTTGATGACATGCGGATTTGCTTTATCTTGTTGGTGTAGTTGACGCAAAGTAATTCGCAGCGCTGCACGAGTAATCCGTCTTTCTGGTTTCGGATATTCACCAGGAATGGTTCCACTTAAGATGGCTTGTATTAGATCTCTTTTTTCTGTGATGTAATCAGGTGATCCCCACTGGTCTAAGATCTCATTGAAATTCTTGTAGTGGGATAGGTTAAAAGGTACAAACTGTCCGTTTTGGTCGACCAGTGGATTCGGTGGGTGAATAGTCAGGCTGGGGGTGAGATGACTCGGTATCGGAATATTGGCTGAATGGGTTCTGTGGCTCGCCAGAAGCTTTGGCAATAGATGGGTATGCGGACCTTCTGGAGTTTTGGTAACGCCTATCGGTTGATACACTTCGAATCTGCCCAGATTCGATATAACGACCCTTGGGGGGCTCGTTTGAATCACCGCATTCCAGACTGTACTGGCCAGTTTCAGATAGGATTGACCTTCTGCTTCTCGAAGCAGTGTTATTAGTGATAAATCATCGGTTCTGACGCAGAAATCGATATTCGCGGCAGCGACGCCCATATCAAAGAGGATCGCTTCTCTATCCACTTTATGCAGGGCATCGCGATCCGGTCCCAGTTCGGTGATTGCATTTCTTCGACTTCTGGTTGCGGCTGCAGTCGGCAGGCAGAAAGCGACACCCTGTTGCCACCGGTCTGGGTTGCTACTCAGGGTTTCATAGGCTAGCGGCTGTACATCTTTATCAAGTACGATACGAATGGCTCCGCGATTCGTTGCAATCGTGAGTTGATCAGATCTGTCAATGGTTAATTGTTCTACCCGGTCGCGGTTAAATTCGGCGATGGCGCCGAATGAGCCAATGCTGAAACTGCTGGCAGGTGAGTTTAGGTGCTTTCGAAGAACGGCGCTGATTTTTTCAAGGTTTGACATGATAGAGTTCTCGATTGGACAATTGACATCTCTCTATAGGCACCACAAACGGGCTGCCTTGAGTGGATCCGATATGGGCACGGATTTCAAAACAGCGAGCAAGATTTTCTGCTGATAGTACTTCGGACGGTTTACCCTGCGCGATGATCTTGTGTTCGCTCAGCAGAAGCAATCGGTGGCAATAACGAGCCGCGAGCGTCAGATCATGAATCACGATCACAATACCCATTCCCGAATGCGAAAGTTGGGCAAATTTCTCCATGATATCCAGTTGGTGACCAGGGTCCAGCCCGGTTACCGGTTCATCGGCCAGCAGCAACTGGGGTTCAACCGCCAGTGCACGCGCTAACATCACTCGGGCTCGTTCGCCTCCGGACAGAGTGTCCACAGCACGATCAGCTAGCTGGCTGATATCGCATACGCGCAGTGCTTGCGCTACGATTTGATGGTCATTCTTAGACGGGCCTCTCCATGGACTTCGGTGAGGCAAGCGGCCTAACATCACCAGAGTATCGACTGAAATAGGCCAGTGGCTGTGGTTCCCCTGTGGTAAATAAGCCATGTTGCGGGCCAATTGCTTTCGACTGATTTCCGCTAGACCTTGTCCTAGAAAATGTATATTTTTTGAATTTGATGGCAACACGCCGGACAGAGTGCGCAGCAAGGTAGTTTTTCCTGCGCCGTTTGGGCCCATTAGCCCAACCAGTTCTCCACACTCCATGCTGAAATTGATCCCGCTTAAAATCGTTGATTTTTCGAATTTGACTGAAATATCGGTGGCTTTCAGAAGTTTCATGGTAAATCCTTTTTGATCTTCAGGATCAAGGATAAAAAGAAGGGTGCTCCAATGAGTGCGGTTAATACACCCAGCCTGAGTTCCTGGCCGGGTGAAAGAATACGAACTGCGATGTCTGCGGTGAGAGTCAGGCAGGCTCCTCCCAATGCACTGGCGAAAATCAAGGTGCTTGGTTTATGTGAGACCCACCGCCGTAAAAGATGAGGAACTACCAGGCCGACAAAACCAATACTGCCGGAAACCGCTGTTGCCGCACCGACGGATAGTGCAACGCCTACGATCATCTGTGTGCGAACCCGGCTAAGGTTAACCCCGAGACTTTGCGCAGTTTCTTCTCCCAGAGTCAGCGCATCAAGAGTTCTACCCAAAACCAGGAGGAGGCTCCATCCGATAACCATAAAGGGGGCTGAAAGCCAGACATGCTCGAAACTGCGGTCTGCGAGAGAACCCATCAACCAGAACATGATCTCAAGGGCGGCGAAGGGATTGGGTGCAAGGTTAAGCGCTAATGATGTTAATGCTGAGGCAAAACTGGAGATCGCTATCCCGGTAAGAATAAGGCGCAGGGTTCCGCCATTTTTACCCCCGATCAGTTGTATTAGAATGACCGCGACCAGCGCCCCCAGAATGCCTCCTAATGGTAAAGCCAGCGAAAACAGTCCCGAAAGTCCAGTGTAAATTGTGATTACCGCTCCAAAGGATGCAAATGACGAAACACCGATTAAACCGGGTTCGGCAAGAGGATTGCGCAGAAAACCCTGTAAGGCTGCGCCACCAAGACCCAGGGTGATACCGATCATTAATCCCAATATGGCCCGAGGTAGCCTAATTTCCAGCAGGATCAAATGAGCCGGATCTGATTCATTGCCTGATAGAATACCGGATAGCTCCTGCCAGCCAACGGTCGAGGGGCCCACCAGCAGTGATCCCAGGAAAGTCAGCAGAGTCAGGGAAACCAGCACGGCAAACAAGATCGGATGTTCGCATGGAAACCATCGAAATAACTGTCTTCGAAGAGTCATCGGCGGTTTTCCTCTAATGCTCTATGCGACCGCCATTGTTGTCGGGTATAGGCCAGGTGTTCGATGGCTTCTATGACAAACGGTGTGCCGCAGGCCCACAACTGATCAGGGATACGAACAACTAATCGATTACCCGCAAAGGTTCTGAACGCGGGGTGCTGGAATGTTCCTCTGGCAACAGAGTACTTTCGGTTGTGCTTGCGGCGCATGACGATGATGTCTGGCTGCAGTGAAATTAGACTCTCAAGGGCGAAGTGGCCGCTTCCGGAAATACCCTGTTGTGCGGCAAGGTTGACCAAGCCTGATGCTTCCATGATTGCTCCACTTAAGGTATGACTCCCGGACGTCAGCCCGTTTTGCCGATAATAAGTGGCGACCGGTCTCGGTTGAGTGATTGACGCAGTCACTACCGTAAGACGCCGGTCAAAAGCATCGATCAAATATTCACCTCTTTGTGTTTCGTCAATTGCCTCGGCCACCGTTCTCAGATTACGCCGGATGTCTTCGATGTTTGCAGCGACCGGGATTTCGACCAGATTAAAACCCAGCCGTTTCAGCAAAAAAACCGTGGGGCGGGAGGTAAATGAGCCGGCGAGAACCAAGTCAGGGTTTAGTAACAGGATTTCTTCCGCCCACCCGTGATTTTGATGAAGTCCAATCGCTTGCTTGTGCATCATTGAGGCCTCTCGCTTTGCTGCCAGATAACTCACCGAAGCAATCTTGTCGGGGTCGGCCAGCAGCATCAGCAACTGGTCAGTACACAAGTTCATCGAGACTATGTGCTGGGGTTTCGCGGAGATCGGTTCTGTCATAAAAAGAACCAAAAAAATGAATAACATGCGCATCGCATGTGTTTCGAGATTTATACATCCTGCAAGGACAGAGGGATATTTAGGCTCCAATTGAAAGATACTTTAGTTAAAAAAAGGGCCCAATGCGGCACGTAAGCCGCCATATACCGCGACTCCCGGCGTCGTGAAAGTAAACACCTCCTGGTAATCCTCATCCAGAAGGTTCTCGCCCCGTACGAATAATTCCACACCTTTGTAGACTTCAAATGATGCTGCTATGCTCAGCAGTGTGTAGTCATCCAATTTGACAATGGATCGGTTGAAAAATGGGTCAAAAGCAAAGTCAGTTTGGTTGCCGTTGTATTTGACACCGAAGTTTACATTACCCCGATTTCCAAACAGTTGGAAGCCGTAGTTCAAGTTAGCGCTGGCTATATGCTCGGGTTGGCGTACCAGTCGGTTGCCGTTGGAATCCATCGACGAAGTCCAGGTATAAGCACCTGTCAAATCCAGTCCTTCGGTAATATGGGTCTGCAAGGCGATTTCGACGCCCTCAATCCGGGTTCGGCCCGATAAATTAATAGCCGATCTGCCGGTGCCTTGAATGAGGCTTTCGATCCGGTTGTTAAAATAAGTCGCGTCCAGAGTGATCTGCTCATGGAGAAGTTTTTGTTCAATCCCGGCATCCCATCCATGACTTTTTTCCGGTTGCAGGTCAGGGTTACCCTGGAAGTTTTGAGTGAAGCCAAAAAGTTCAAAAATGGTCGGATTCTTCACTCCCGTGCCATAGCTCGCATGCGCTCGGGTCGCGGTTTCCTTTACTAGATAGGAAAACGTTGCCCGGTAGGTCGTAGCGTCTTCAAACAGTTTGTCATTATTATCATGACGCACACTGCCGGATACAAACAATCGGTCGAATAAACCCAAGCGATACTCACCAATATAACTGGTGGTATCAATGCTGCGGTCGATATTGCTGAAAGCGCTGAATGTACGAACCTGGTCACGTTCATGTTCCAGTAAAAAAGTCAGCGCGTGGTTACTTTGCGCCAGCGCAGGCGTATCCACAAGTAGGTTGGTCTGATAGGCATATTTGCTGCTCGACCCGTCAAATTCACTGCTGAGTTGTTGTTTTTGAAAACTGTCTCTTTTGTTTCCCGAGTACGTGGCCCTTAGCTGATGTTGCCATTGAATCCAATCGGTGTCCTCGAACAGATTCAATTTTGAATATATGCGGCCGTAGCTTTGATGGACATTGCTTTCGTTATCGGCATCAATGGCTCCAATGCCGCCTTGAAAACCATCGGTTTGCAGCTCTGACCGAACCAATCGTCCGTTGAGACCGATTTCCAGGGTTTGCAGAGAAGGCATAAGGTTTTTCAATGGATGAACAGACAGGTTTCCATAAGCGGTTACATTGGTATTACGGTCTTTTTCGATTGAATTCTCTGCAATGGAAGTACCCTCAGATACAAAGCTTGTCGCACCCGCTGAGAAATCGAAATGTTCTTGCCAACCACCACTAATTCCACCACCCACCTGATGAGTACCAAAAGAACCGCCTTCGACCTTCGCATTAACTTTCAGTCCGCTTTCGCCCTTTTTGGAAATAATATTAATGACTCCTCCAATCGCATCACTTCCGTACAATGCGCTTTGTGGGCCGCGAATAATCTCGATTCGTTCAATATTTTCAGCCAATAGATTTCCAAAATTATATTCCGAACCGCCACTGGGATCATTTAGTTCGATTCCATCGAGCCGAACCAATGTTTGGTTTCCCTCGGCGCCTCGGATGCGAACCTGAGTGAAAGCACCGAATCTTCCGCCGGATTGATTGACAGCGATTCCCGGAACCGTGCGCAGGATATCCGATACATAAATTGTTTGTTGCTGTTCGATTTCCTCTGCAGTGATCACCGTCACCGCACTACCTGTCTGTGTAGTCTGTGTGGGAACCAGGTTTGCGGTGACAACCATATCCGGAAGCTTTTCTGCTGGTTCCTCGGCTGCCGATAGCGAAAAGGAAGAAACTGCGCATAAGGCGAAAACAAAATGGTTGGGAATGGACATAAGGGCCAAGGGTGGCCTTCTAAAAAGAGTACGCATACAAATCTTCATATTTTCAACGTTGCAAACGCCGACAGAAGATGTACGAGAAAACACGCATGCAGTTTCCGGCGACAGATAATGTGCCTGGGCATCCTGGAAACGAGGTGGATTTTGATTGTTTCGGCAGTCATGAACAAACAAGCTCGACGCCGAAACGATTGAATCCGGATGTAGCACTTTATGCGCATCACCGAAAACGGATTTCCGTCCCGCTAATAAACCTCGATCGGCGGAAGGGTGATACTTGCAGCGGCAGGTTTCCTGGCTCACGAGTCAATGCGTTTATCCGGCCTTCCCGGTTTCCCAGTGGCAAAAATTCGGATAAATACTCGTCGTATACAGTTGCGGGTCAGCCAGGGCTTTGTTCCAGCGACTAAAGAAAGTCTGTGGATCTATACCCTGTTCCCTATTGCTTCCCCCGTATGGGGAACCGAAGCTGGGGGAACATTATCACCTTGATGTTTTATGGTCAAGATTGATGCTTTTTAGGACATAGCATTCTGCGCCACGTTACTTCAATAGCTGGGGTGTTAGCGTAGAGATGCTTTGGGCTGCGACTATAAGTGTTTGGTGGATTCGTTGGTTGGGTTGGCAAAGCAAAACGTGACTGCTTGCTCTGTGTTTGAACGTATCCAGTTTGATGGTTTTTATGGTTCCATTTCAATTTCAATTTTTTTTGCGAGCTTTTTAAAATCCTTTTTTGCATCCTGCACGGCATTGGCATGACTGCCGATAGCGCCATCCGCAGAACTAAGATTAAAAATGGGTTTACGATGTTCTTGCGCCATAGGAATCAGGCTTCTGTAGTGT
>CAZGQY010000075.1:0-18210 GCA_964528035.1 uncultured Methylococcaceae bacterium
TAAATTTGGCATCTATAGATTCCTATTTACGGTTGACGGCCGAAAATTTTCGACATTATTATGAGTTTAAATTCAACTCGTTTATTTCTGAGCTCATATTAATTTGTATTGAGCTGAGGCTAAATAAATAAAAAAGCTACCGTCAATTGCCTCTCCAATAATGAAGGATGCGTTGAACACAATAAAAAAAGGGAAAACGACGGGAACTCCATGCTTTGCGGTCGTCCCGATAGTCCTTTCATGGCGTCGCGGCGGGCACGGCAAAAGACGATGATAGACTTGATGTCGTGTTCTGCTGGGAACCGAGTAGGGTGGTTTGAAAAGAGTGGATTCCTTGTGGCAGTATTTCAGGAGCTTTCCTTTTAGAAAATTAATGAAAATATAAAGGATACTGGCATTTATTAGTATAGTAAAATAGGATAAAACGATTCATATAATCGTAAAATACGATGCATTTGAAGTTATGGGATTTAGTCCACAGCTGCCAGCCATGGAAAGCAAACGCGACGGTGGGTAGTCCGCGCCAGGCGCAAGTCATAATGGCAACCCTTCGTGCGGAGCGCCAGAGGGGACATAAAATAACATTCGAAATACCGTTCCACCATTTGAAGCAGTCCTGGTGTAGCGTTTACAAAGTATTATGTGGAGCCGTGACGCACGAGGTTACGACTCGCTTAGGAGCGAGGTTTTAATAATATGGGAAAGATTGACGCAGGATAATTGTTTGTCTTCAAGGCGTAGCAACAGGCGCATAGCAGGGCTACGCAACTGTTGCTGCAACGCAGAAGACGGACAATAAGACAAGTCAAGATTCATGTATTATTGAATCCTCGCTCCTTACTCAGTATTTCTTTTTTTAGTCTGCTTCCTTAGTTAGGCTTTGCTCGTGAGTAGTCTCCAACACATCAAACAATCCCGCCTGGGCATTTTCGAGGATGGCCAGCACGGCCGGATGCTTCAATTTTCGTTGCGCGGAAACCGCGTAAAACCGCTCGCGCACCGTATCGATTCGGCCAATTATTTCGGCACCGTACTGATAGCGGATCTCTGTTTCCACAGCGACTGGGGCGACAAACAGTCCTACTCCTGCTCTGGCAAAGGTCTTGAGTAATGCGCTGTCCTCGATTTCCGCTCGGATGTTGGGGCACAGACCCTCGGAATCAAACCACTGATCCAGAGAGCGTCGCAACGCTGTACTCAACGTCGGTAGCAGCATCGGCGCACCGTTGAGGGAAGATGGGAAGTTTGCGCGGTAGCGCATAGCCATTTCGTGTATGCCAAACACGGCGACACCGGATTCTCCTAAAAGATGGTTGAATGTGCGGGTTCCGGTCGAAGGAGTAGCAGGTATATCCGACAATACCAAATCAAGGCTGTGCAGTGATATTTCTGCCAATAAGCGCTCAGCTTTATCTTCGTAGCATACAACCTGCACCGGATCAGGCAGGCACAATACCGGTTCGATCAGGCGATAAGCGATCAGTTTTGGAAGGGCATCCGCCATACCGATGTTGAGCCGCAGCCCCCGTCCGCTAGCATTTCCCTTAAGGGTGTTGGTCAGTTCCCGCCCAAGTGCAAAAATCTCCTCCGCGTAATGGAATACGGTGCGACCGACATCTGTAAGCACCAACTTACGCCGATCTCTGTTAAATAGCTTTTCCCCAATCGCCCGCTCGAATACCGCCAGCTGGCCGCTGATGGTGGGTTGTGCCAGGTGCAGTTTTTCGCATGCCCGTGTGATACCGCCTTCCTTCGCAACGATCCAGAAATAGTATAAATGCTGGTAGTTCAGTCGCTCCATACCACAAATAACATCGTATATAATAATGTTGGCTCTGTTCGCGTCTGTTGATGGTAGCCAATAAACGTGAACAGAGTCTTTTTAAAAGGATATTGCTCTCATGGAAACCGCTAAATTTACACCAATCTCCAAAACCGATTTGAAAGAAATCAAAGATTTTATGGCGCAGGTTTGCCTAAAACCAGTATCTCGATATATGGGGATACTGAAACAAAAATGCAATGTGCCGGTAAGTCCTCCAGGGCTTGGTGTGTCTCGGGAAGAATATTGCGGCTTGTATAAGTTCCCAATCGAAAACTTTTTGATTTTCTACAGACCATAAAAAACAGGTATTGAGGTCATCCGCATCTTCGCCTGTAGCCGCGAGATTGAGACTATCCTGAATTTAAAAACTGAGCAGATTACAAACAATCTATTCACATCGTTCCAATAATGTACTCATTTCTGCAGCAGACAAAGGTTTACTGAAGTAATTCCCTTGTGCATAGTCGCAGCCTAGTTCCGTGAGTATTGTCAATTGCTCTTTAGCCTCGACGCCTTCCGCCACAACTTCTAAATTTAGCCCGTGTGCCATGGCAATAGCCGCGTTAATCAACTCTTTGTCACGCGGATCAATTGTAATATCGTTAATAAAACTGCGATCAATCTTAAGTACATTAAAAGGGTAGCTGCGCAGATAACTCAGCGAAGAATATCCAGTGCCAAAATCATCCATTGCGATACTCAGACCCAGATTACTCAATGCTGCCAGAGCTTTTTCTACATCCCTGTGACCGCTCATTAATACGCCCTCGGTTATCTCCAATTCAACAGAAGTAGCCAAAATACCAGTTTGTTTAATGGTTTCTTCAATAACGCTCACTAACTCCGGGTCACGGAACTGACAGGGTGACAGGTTGACCGCTATATGGAAATTATCGGTGAGACTTCGTTGCCAGTGAACCGTCTTATTCAGTGCCTCAGTCAATACAAATTGCCCTAATCGTGTAATCAGGCCGGTTTGTTCAGCAACCGGGATAAATTCCTTGGGTGATACATGACCCAGCGCCGGATTATACCAGCGGAGCAGCGCTTCTGCGCCGATAATCCTGCAGCTTTTAATATCAATTTTAGATTGGTAGAGAACTTCAAATTCACCGCGATCAAGTGCGCCGCATATCTGTGTTTCGAGCGCAAGTCTGCGGGATACCTCGTGGTTCATGCTCTCGGTAAAATAGGAATAGGTATTACCCCCCTGCTTCTTTGCGTGATACATAGCAGAATCAGCATTACGCAACAGTTCTGAAGCATCGTCACCGTTCTCTGGATAGAGAGCAATTCCAATGCTTGCAGTCAAAATCAATCCTCTGTTATTGATTGTAAAAGGGGTTCTAAATTGATTGAGTAATTCGTCTACTATGGGTTTTGCGTCGATGTAATTTGTAAGTCCATGTAGCAATAAAATAAATTCATCCCCACCAAGTCGCCCCACGGTATCTTCCGTACGGACTATATGGCGTAATCGATTAGCGGCATCAATAAGAAGCTTATCTCCTGTTTCGTGGCCCAGAGTATCATTCACTTTCTTAAAGTCATCCAGATCAAGAAATAATACGGCAATTTTATTATCACAGCGCTGGGCTTCCGTTAGAAGATGGGAGAGACGATCTAATGAGTGGAATCGGTTGGGTAAGTTTGTGAGGTGATCGTAATGAGCCTGGTGTAAAATTATTTTTTCACCTTGTATCCGTTTGGCTACATCCTGCTGCAAATTTTTGTTTACCTTTTGCAGTTGTTTTGCAGTGACCTTGTTTTTGTGTATTTCATCTTCCAGTCTATGACGCTGCCATTGATTTTCCAGGGTGGTCGCAACCGAGTTTGCGAGCGTTTGTATAAAGGGTTCATAGACTTCAAATCGTTTTTCTTCATCCACTTCTACATGCAAATGTCCGTATAGATGGTTTGCTGTTATACACGGGAAGGAATATGTATCATCATTTTTCGTAACAGTTCGAAACGGTGAGAGGTTATTAAATTTGGTTTGCTCGCCACCCTTGGATGTTTGTGTAAAATTTTCCACAGGGGTGGATTGTGTATTGTCGGTAAATTCAGCGGTACATTGTCGGGTACCGGGTACGTTTTTTACCGCACTACTGACGAAATCGCCAATTTTTTGTGTGCATGAAAAGGCATACAGCAGACTTTGAACCAACATCAGTTCTGCAATAATCTGGTTATTTATCGGTGAGATTGGTATTACGTTGGGTTGGTTCCGGAACGGCGATTTAAAGAATGGATTATTCAGAATTTGCCCGTTAACCAGTAGCATCGGATGAATTCTAAGAATATCCAAAATGGTTTCGCCATCGAATAGATTCAGATCATACTGACATAATATCGTTGACGGATAATCTTTGACCCATTCGTTTAACAGTAATTCGTACTCGATAAGACGTTCTGATCCCGGCCATCCGCGATTCACCCACGACATTTCTCCAGTTCCTGCAAAACTACGATAGCCCTTCTCCACTGAGATCCTTTGTAAATCAAGTATATGCGTCACCATATCTTCAGGGGCGAAGTTTCCAAAAGGGCTATAGACCTGTTTGGAATTCAGGATATTAAACTGGCCATAAGATTCTTCTGAACAATTCGCCGGACGAAATGGAAGCCATTCAAGCGCCGAAGATACATGAGTATCTGCGACGTAAAGGAACATATCGTTTTGTGCCAGAGAATTCTTAATGAAATGTTTGATTGAAGTGCGGCGCTCGCGTTCATCGCTGAAGATGATACAGGCATGACTGCCTTTGAGATGGGGACAGTGGGCCTTTTGGTAAATGCTGCTTTCAGAGTAATCCATAACTATCGGAAAAGCTAAATATTTACTGAGACTATAATTATAAGTTATCTTGGATCACAGCGTCATTAAAATCCGATAAAAAACTAAAGTCTCAATACATCAATAGGGTTAATATTTAATTTATAGTCGTTTTTTGGCTTAATACAATTGAATATCCTTATTAATTAATAAGGTATTCTCATAGTGACAAATTCTTCAGCGGCAGTCGGATGAATACCAATGGTAGAATCGAAAATGGCCTTGGTAGCGCCCGCTCGAATGGCTATGGCCATACCCTGGATGATTTCACCCGCATCGGAACCGACCATATGTATACCAAGGATTTGTTCTGTGCTGCGTCTAACCAGCATTTTCATTAAAGTCTTTTCATTGATACCGGATAAGCTGTGTTTCATCGGTTTGAAAATGGACTTATAACAATCAACATCGTCGAAACGATTTCTTGCTTCGGATTCGGTTAATCCAACTGTAGCGATATTAGGTTGACTAAATACTGCTGTTGGAATATTGTCATAATCGACTGTTTTTGGTTGCTCAGAATATAGTTTACTGACCAGTGCCATGGCTTCTGCAGTAGCAACGGGTGTCAGGTTGATGCGGTTGGTCACATCACCCAGGGCAAAAACTGAAGGTATATTGGTTTGATAATTTTTATCAATTATTACCGCGCCGTCTGAATCAAGTTTTACGCCAAGCTGTTCAAGACCTAAACCGGCAGTATTCGGCTTTCGGCCCGTGGCATACATGACAAAATCGGTTTCTATCGCATGGTCATTTTGATCAAGTGCAAGATAATGACCATTCTTTTGTTCAATTGTCTCAATGCGTGTGTCGAACAGGATATTAATTCCTTTTTTCAGCATTTCAGAAGCAATAAAATCTCTGATGTCCTGGTCGAATCCTCTAAGTAGCTTATTGCCGCGATAGCAAAGTGTTGTTGCAACACCCAGTCCGTGCATAATGCCAGCAAATTCAACCGCTATATATCCTGCTCCGACAATCAATATTCGTTTCGGGAGTGAATCCAGCGTGAAAATTTCATTTGAACTCGCAATATACTGCTTTCCGGGAATATCGGGTACCGATGGCCAACCACCAGTAGCAATTAATACGCGTTCACAACTAAAATCCTGCTCACCCACGCGTACAGTGTTGGCATCGATTAAACGGGCTTTGCCGTTGATCAATTTAACGCCGGAATTTACCAGCAAATTCTCATAAACGCCTTGCAATCGTTGAATTTCCTTATTCTTTTGACTCATTAAATGAGACCAATCGAATTGTGGGTTGTTTTCTAACCATCCGAAGCCTTGCGCGGCAAGAAATTCTTCACGATAGTGTGATGCATAGACGAATAGTTTTTTAGGGACACATCCAACATTAACGCAGGTCCCCCCTAAATAAAGATCTTCGGCAATCGCAACCCGCACATTAAGGCCAGCAGCGGTACGTGCTGCACGAACCCCTCCGGAGCCTGCGCCAATTACAAAAAGGTCATAGTCGTAATCAATCATATACAATCCATATATGTTTATTAAACAGGTTTTGGGTTTTTCAAGAACAAACAACCTATTGCTTGCATTATCAAATAAAAGATTCGCTGAATAGCTACGGTATATCTAATAAAGCGACTGTTTGTCTGCGAATTGTTCTAAGCGACTCATTGTCGAACTGTTGTGTGACTTCGGTGATAATAACCTGCCTAATCGGCTCGTTGCCAGCAAATAGGGGCTGATCTGACATAAACCAAAATTGTGCCGGTGGCCCTAGGCCTTTTAGGGAAAAAACTTTATCCTGAGTTTGATTCCAGTTGTTGATATAGCGACGCAAAAACGCGTAATGGCTGTTGGCTCGCGCTGCATTATAACGATTATCTCCTAATTCTTTTTCCAATGTCAGTACTTGATCTGTGCTCAGGGGTTCAATTAATTTATCAGCGACTTCTCGGTTGAAGGAAACTCCATATGGACCGGCAAGAAATTTGTGTTCTTTGATAAGATATGAAAAGGAAGACAGGGTAAAAACATCACCGTAGGGTTCAAAAAACCTCGGTGATAGTGGGTATTGTTTGCCGCTTTTACCGATTGCTGTATATTTGGTCGTATAGCTCAGACGGGTATCAAACCAACCGAGAGGCCACGGCGAAGCCCAATGACTGGCAAACCCGATCAAGAGTACAGAAACGATCAGGTGGTTAGAGTCAAAAATAAGATAATCCGTGTTACTACCTGTTTTCAGCAGTATTGTGATCAGCGCCAGATTCAGCAGAATCCAGGGCCAGAATAAAAAGCCATACATGGCGAAAACACCAAGATGAAACAAGCTTAGACAAAGCAAAAGAAACACAGCGAAATTGCGATGCAGAAAAAATAACAAACAACCTGCTTCGATGAGCAATACAAAAACCTGCATAG
This sequence comes from uncultured Methylococcaceae bacterium, assembly GCA_964528035.1. GTDB lineage: Bacteria > Pseudomonadota > Gammaproteobacteria > Methylococcales > UBA1147 > CAZGQY01. The sequence goes on from CAZGQY010000075.1 coordinate 7,058, forward strand.
GCAAGTCTATAGCATCCAGCCAATGGGCATATTCGATGACTACGGAAGGATCGAGTATTGCTAGCCATCCATGTGCGTATGCGGCCAAAAGCGCATGGCTTAAATGCCCATAGCTAAGCCAATCCAGCTCAATTTTCGCCAGCGCGGCTTCCCAGTAGGCGCCGACCAATAAACATCCAGCCAGAAAAAACAAATCATCGCAACGCCTGCGACCCACCATACCCTGTAATGCCCAGCCTGCAGCAAACAGATTGAGTATCTTTATCACCTGCAGCTTGTGCGCCAATATACTTCCTCCTATTGCAGGGGTTACCCATTGCCACATAAACAGATAGCATAAAACGATAAAGGGATAAATAAATACTGGCCGCCACCACAGTAGTGGTACTAGAATGAATATTGATAAGCGATCCATTAAATAGGTCTGGCCAAAATAAAAATTGTATCCCTGGCAGACAAATGCCCAGGCCATAATGCTGGCCAGAAAAACAATAAATCCGCGAATCAATTGACTTGATGGCATCACTTGCCAGGAAGCAACTAAATTGCCATAACGGATAAGAAATACAGACAGAAAAATAACGAACACCAGCTTGAAGATTTCTAAATTCTTTAGCAGTATCCACAATAACCAGGGTTGCTGATAGGCCGATTCCGATAAATGAGTAATCTGGCTGACAAAGCGCTCAAACAAAATATAAGCAAGCAATAACAAGCTCACGCGAGCACATAAATGAAGAAATGGACGTCGCTCGATAAAAGTGATGAGAGTTGCTGGAATCACCGATAGACCGTTTACGCTGGTTTGATTGGCATTCATTGGTTGTTGCTTCACACCGGTGGTGCAATTCTTTGATTCATTCCCATCGGCGACATTAAAAGGTCTGTTTTTGATACTCAAGAATAAACGATTCAGCCGGAGTTTTTTATTAATATACTCAATAACAATTTTTTCAGCGCCGTCCGGGTAATGGCAGAGTCGCCATAGTAATAGCAAACTGGCAATATACGCCAAACAGCCAAGCAGTGCATAACAGAACAGCTGTATTATCGGTGCGAGATTCTGCATGAGTGTCTGCTGTGCCGCAAGAACAATAAGCAACATAGACATGCTGGCAATAACAATTCGCCAAATCCCTTTAATCAGCGGTTTTACTGAAAGTTTTAATACTCTTAACGTTGCCATCAAACTAATCAAAAATAGCAAACTATTGCAGATACCTAATGCCCAGGCACCACCGGATATACCCGCATGCAGATTTGCCCAGAGGAAGCCTGGTAGCAATATTAAAACGCCCAGGCCGTATAAACGTGAAATAAGTCGTGTACGCCCCAGTGACAATAATAACGGACTTAGATTGGCCATAGCGACTGAACTGAGGCCGTAGAGTACAAGAATCTGAACCAATGGAATGGTTTCTAACCATTTGTCACCCAATAACACTCGAACCAGTGGTTCGGCCACCAACCCGGTACCAAGACTGCAGGGCATACCGATGAGTAATATAATACCCAGGCCATCGATAAACGCAGTTTTCATCCGCGCCAGGTCGTTACTTATTTTTGAATAGCCCGGTAACAAAACCTGACGGATCGGAGCCACCAGTTCGCTGGTGGCCAGTGTCGATATTTCATAGGCCACAGTGTACAAGCCGAGCGTCTGGGCATTTAATAATTTTCCAACAATAAGCGTGTCAGCACGAACGTAAACGAAGCCAAGCAGGTTACTTAACATCAACCATTTGCTAAAATTAAATATTTCACGTCCGTGGGTAAGGCAAAAATTTGGACGGTAACTATGCATCAGATAGCTGAGAGCGAAATTCAATGCGTAACCACTGATGATCCCAGTGACCAGAGCCCAATAGCTGCGGTAGATATAGGCTACAGATACCGTGACAAGAAATGCGCCAAACTTACTTATTGCAAGCAGTAGAAATTCTTTGTCAAATTGCAGGTGTTTGCGAAAATTGATGACGCCGACATTCTGTAATCCGAGCAGTACACTGCCACCAGCAAGCGCCTGTAAAACCTCCACCAGTCGGGGCTCGTCAAAAAACAACGAGGCCGGGTAAGCAAGCGGCAGTAAAATAAAAGCGGTGATAACCCCCCGGATAACACTTAAAGTCCAAACAGTATTGTAGTGATCCCGGGTTGGGTTTGGATAACGGATAAGCCAGACATCAAAATTAAAAGCACTTAATAGCTCAACAGATGCTGCAATCAGAGTTGCCAGTGCAATCAAGCCAAAATCTGCGGGTACCAACAAGCGCGCCAGTATAAGTGTACTGACCAAACCAATAGACCGCACTGCCAGGCGGGCAGCGACTACCCATGCGGCACCACTGGCAATCTGCTGTCCCAAATCGCGTGGCGCTGATTCGGTTTCAGTCATCAATCTGATCAAGTAACTGCGACAATCCGTCGAGTTGTTCCTGATCTAAATTTGCAAGGGGAAAGTCGTCGGGGGTGGGGGAGCGAGAATTACTGGATTGGCTCTCAGTGATCAATTTTTTAAGCCACTTCAACTGATTATTGCAAAGGTTTTCGATGGTTTCCCGCCGATGTAATGTGTCATTGTAGGCCCAATCGATATGCAAACAATCTTCATATATCTGCGCATTGATGTCCAACAAATATATACGATTGCCGTCGAGACTGTGTGCTTCACCACAGCGCATTTGTTCAATGCTGAAAGTGCCGTATTGTTTTTCGACTTTGCCCAGATAATTAAAACAAATCTGAGTGGAATTCGCATTCGCAAATTCTGATCTGAGCGATGAATCAGCAGACAAATATTGCAATAATCCATGACCAATTCCATTGGCCGGCAAAAGCTCCAGTTGCTTCTGCATGGCGCGCACGGAGTCCCCCGCCTCCATGGAGTGATCAAAAGCCAACGCCAGTGGAAACACAGTCGTGAACCAACCGATTGTCCGTGACAAATCTATATCATCAAACAACGCCTCACGACCATGGCCTTCCATATCGACAAAAACACGTTCGCAGCCTGTCCAGTTATTCAATGCAAAACTTAAACTAGTCAACAACACTGCATTTATCTGAGAATTATAAGTCTGTAGTACGTCTCGCAGGAGTTGATGGGTTTCTTCGGGATCCAGTTGTAATGACACGGTGTCAATAGTGTGGACTCGGTTGGTCGCTTCATTGTCTAGAAAATCGATTGGCAATTGAAAGTTTTTGTCAGTTTGATTCTGCCACCATGCAATTTCAGTTTTTACTACATCAGATTCAACATGGGATTGTAACCCTAATGCCCAGGTCTTTAACGAACTGGTTTTCTGCGCTAAGCTCAATGTTTGTTGGTGAGTGATTTGCTGGATCAGGCGAGCAAAATCCTCAAGCAGTATGCGCAAAGATTCACCGTCGGCGATCAGATGGTGAATAACACACAATAAACGATCAGAACTGCCTTGGGATGTACGGAATAACACGAACCGCAGCAATGGTGCTCGGTCGAGTGCAAATTCTTTGTTGGCGCTATCCGCATGCTGATTAATTGTTGTCAGCAAACTACTTTCTGACTGATGTTGCAAGTCAACGACAGTCAGAGGAATTTCTATACCGGGTTGATTAAAGCTTTGTATCCATGCATTATCTTTGAATTCAAAACTTAAACGCAGTGCATCATGATGGTGTAATAGTTTTTGAATGGCGCGCTCAATACAGTTTAATTCAAGATCACTATTCATCGACAGCAACAGCGACCAATTCCATTGATGTGGGTCGATTGTTATTTTTTCAAAAAACCAATGTTGGATAGGCAAAAGTGGAGCACGGCCTTTTATTAAACCACTCTCTATCTTTATCTGACTGCTTTGTTCTGCGCCAGCCACTTGTCCGGCAATGGTCGGCTGGGCAAAGAAATGTTCAGCACTGATATTCAGGCCCTGTTGCCTTGCCCGGGCAAGTATTCGGATACTCAGTAAAGAATCACCGCCCACTTCAAAAAAATTATCATGTACACTGACTGAATCCATTCCAAGTACGTCTTCCCAAATCGATGCAAGAATCTTTTCTGCATCGTTACCCGGTGCCGCGAAATTATTGTCGTCTGATTGTTGCTCAGACTGTGTTGCCAGCAGCAATGACATACGATCAATCTTGCCTGTCTCGGTGCGCGGAATCGATTCTAGTACTTCGATCGATTGCGGCAACATGTAACCGGGAACTTGCGTTTCCAGCCAGTTGCGTAAATCTCGTTTCACCTCATCATCAATCTCTGGTCCACTTACAAATGCGATCAATTGTTGTGTATCAGTCGTTGTGGAAGATTGAACATCATGCTGTTTTTCAATGGCTCGTAAGCGTTGGGCGAGTAACTGTCGCTGCTCTGACGAGAGCATTTGCAAACGAGTGCGGAGGTTATCGCTCATAGTAAAGTTCTAAAATAGCTAAAAACATTTATTTGATCGCCTTAATAAGAACCATGGAGTCTGACCACCAGGCGTCTTTCACTTCGTCCGGGATATTCAAACCCTCCAATACACTGATACTAATTTCGTTGAAATGCTGTAGTAAGGCACGTTGGTGACCACGACTGAGCGAATCCATCTCATTAGATAGGTAGGTGAATGCGCCACCCTCTCTAAGGTGCGAGGCGGCTACCGGGAAAAAATGTTCTGCGAAAGTAACACTATTACCGATCTGTTCAACAAAATCGACTTCGTTAAGAGGGTAGGTATGAAAAAATATTGAGTCAAATATCCCAAGATCAGCGATGACATCCTGCCATAAGCCATGCACCATGCGTATATCGTTATTGGCATAGTTGGTTTTCCATTTTTCGTAGCGAGTTACAATAGCATCGTTGCATTCAATGATAGTATGCGATTTTACACCGGCTTGCTGAATAAAATCCGATGCGACCCCGCGGCCAAATCCAATTTCTAACAAATCTCCTTGTTTGTCGCTGACCAATTGCGCCAGCTTATCCATAAGGGGTATCTGCCAGTCTTCCATGATTTCTTCGTCAGATAAATCAGCCTGACTTCGATCATGCATCGGCAAATCGTCATTGCCTCTTGCAAATCTCGAGGCCAGTTGATGCAGAGCGTTAAGGTTATCTGCAAATTCGCCCAAAGCAGTATTCAACAACCAATTTCGTTGCGCCTCACGTGGTGTGTCAATGAAATCTTCTGTTTTTATTTGCAGGTTGATCTCAAAATTGCGATGTCGTTTGATTCGGCGGATCATGATTTATGTGGATATCATTGCCAATTCAGTTGCAACTTCCAGGGGATCCATTGTCTCAATACCAGAGACTAACTGCTCAGCATGTTCCGGCGTGAGATTAGACAGCCCTGTTAACAGCTTTTCTTCCTCATCGTTGATGGTACTGTTGAGCAATACCACCGATTCATTAACATCATCATGGCGCTTTAATGCTTCTTCAATCTCCTGTAATTCAACACGAAAACCACGAATTTTCAATTGCTCGTCGATTCTTCCCAGAAACTCGATCCGGCCATCGCCCAGGTAACGTACCAGATCGCCACTGCGGTAAAGTCGTCTGAAATTATTTTCATCATAAGGATTGTCGACAAAGCTGGTAATGGTTTTTTCGGGTTGATTAAAATAACCCTGCGCTAAACCTGTCCCGGCAATACACAGTTCTCCAGCAACACCGATAGCTAATAATCTTTGCTGCGAGTCGAGGATATATAAGCGTTGATTATTTATGGGTCGACCGATACCAATACGTTGATTTCCCGATAATTGATCAAGTCGCTCGACACTTGTCCAGACACAGGCTTCAGATGGGCCATATTCGTTATATAAAGCAGCGCCTCCTGGATATTCGCAATGCTTTGTCAGAACCTCGCGATGACAGGCTTCACCAGCGACAATAACGGTTCGTAAACTATTTAAACTTTCGCTTTTCGCGTGTTCGAGAATTAACTGGTAAAGCGAAGGAAGACAAAGCAGGTGACTAATCCGATATTTTTCTATGCAGTCCACAAGCGCGTAGATATCTTGCTCGATTCGATCACGAGACAGCACCAGCGTAGCACCGCTGGTTAATGTCCAGAAAAGGCCAGCGATGGAACTGTCGGTGGCTAAAGAAGACAATAGCAAAAAACTGTCTATATCTTCAGAATAATAGTCAAACCTTGCCTGGTTTGAATTCAACAGGCTACGGTGACTGATCATTACACCTTTCGCGCGCCCAGTTGATCCGGAGGTATAGATGATGTAGGCAAGCTGATCGGAATCGATACTTAAGTTCGGGTTTGTATCAGGGTAGCCAGCAATCTCTGATTCCAACCGGTTCAGGCAGATGGCTTCAAATTGGGTTTGTGAAAAAGCGTCGATTGTCTCTGTACGACAGATTGCGAGGAACTGTTGCTGAACAGAGTGCGAACAAAGATCATCGTAAACTGCTTTTACACGTCCTTCGGAAAAATTTGGATCAAGAGGGATATAGGCTGTACCTGCTTTAAGAATAGCAACGAGAGCAATGATTGAATCCAGACTTCGTTTTAACAAAAAAGGCACCGCGACCTGATCTTCGACCTGGTGTTCTATTAGATAATTTGCCAGGCGGTTGGCCCGACTGTTCAATTCAGCGTAGCTTATTGATTCAGTATCAAAGATTAGCGCCACAGACTGGGGGTATTTGACGGCGTTTTGTTCAATTAGGCGATGAATAATTTCAGTGTCTGGCAGATCGGAATCGGTACTATTCCAATTATGTAACAAACACTGGCGTTCGTTATCTGACACCATCGAAATATCTGCCAGCGTTAAATTTTCTGGTTGGCTCATTTGCAGCGCTACGGTCAACAATTGTTGCAGTAAACGTCGGGCGAATTCGATACTGTAAACACAGCTGTCATGTGCGGCAATTAATTGAAATTCCTCTCCGGGTACAACGAGTATGGCAAGATCATAATGACTGTATTCGACATAGTTTGTCTCCGATAGTGTCAGATCGCACGCCTGGGTTGATTTAGAATGCGGAAAATTCTCGAAAACTAAAATATTATCGAACAAATCAGTACCGGGCGGCATATCGCTATTGCGTTGTATATCAGTCAGCGGCGTTTGTTCAAAACGCTGTATTTGTGTTTGTTGACGCTGTATATCGTGCAGATAGTCGACTACTGAGGAGGATGGCTCGATTTGTGAGCGAAAGGGTAAAGTATTAATAAATAGCCCGACAATACTGTTTATTCCATCCAAATCCAGGGATCGACCAGAGACCGTAGTGCCGAAAACAACATCATTCGAATGGCTATATCTGGATAATACAAGAGACCAGGCACCCACCATCAAGTTGTTCAAAGTTAAGCGCTGAGATTTGGCGAATCGTTCCAGTCGCTGGCGTTGCTTGTGCTCCACAGCTAACTGTGTGAATACCGGGGCGGTTTGTCCCTTATTTTCACGAAAACAATCGGGTAGAATTCGCGCGGTTTTTCGATAGCCCGCCAAAGATTTTTGCCAGAATCGAGTTTCTTCGGATGGGTCTCGGCGCTCCAGCCAGCGAATAAAATCAACATAAGGTGGTGGATTGTTAATTTCAATGCTTTTATAAGATTCTGATTGCTGATAGTGCTGCAATACTTCATCAATGACCAGCCGCATTGACCAACCATCGAGTAACAGATGGTGAAAACTCCATAAAAGACGAGCTGAGTGCTTGCCTAAATCGATGAGATGCAGTCGAAATAAGGGTGCTTGCTCAATATCAAAGCCTCGATCCCGATCACGCTGCAATAGACCGTTGAATTGCGATTGCTGCTGATCCTTTGAAAGTTCGGACCAATCCAGATGAGACCACGGCAGTTCCACGGCGGGGCGTACAAGCTGCAGCGGTTGTTGACGACCTTCCCAGGTAAATAACGTGCGTAAAACTGGATGACGCTGCACCGTCTGACCCCAGGCGGCCTTAAACCGGTGCACATCCAGAGGCCCACTGAGCAAACAACTAAACTGTTCGAAATAAACGCCCGATTGGCCAGATTTTAGAAAATGGAACAGCATGCCTTCCTGTATTGGAGAAAGACGATAGACGGCTTCAATGTTTGAATTTGCCATGTAATACCTATTCTAAATCACCAAAATCAGACAACAGGGAATCAAGAGATGCCTGGTCAAGATCGGCTTCAGGGAAATCAGTTGGCGATAAACCGGTTTCGCCAGACGAGGAAGCGTCGTTAATTAAACTACGCAAACTTTCAACAAAATGATCTGCCGTCTCGTTGATCGTTGCTGTACAGAATTGTGTTGCATCATATACCCAATTTACCTGTAAACAACCCCGATAGATCATTGCATCAACTTCCAAAGGATAAACAGGCCTGACTGAGGGACTGCGTTTTATCATTATAGGTTGAGCGAAACAAAACTGCGCTGAATGCGCCAGCGCCTGATCCCAATGCCCAAGGTAGTTAAATAAAATCTGCCGGTCCGCTAAACAGGCTAAACGATCACGCACAATGGAATCTTCGCTTAAATAGCGCAGTATAGAAAAACCGATACCACGATTTGGTATTGCGCGCATTTGTTCTTTGACTGAGCGAAGTCTTTCGACAGATCGCTGTGAAGGGGCGTACTGCAATCGGATGGGAAAAACTGAAGTAAACCAGCCGAGCGTGCGTAACAAATCGATCTGTTTAAAAATAGGCTCACGTCCATGACCTTCCATGTCCAGACAAAAGTGGTTGCTGCCAGTCCAATTGTGGAGCGCCTGCATTAAAGCGGTTATCAATAATTCCGGAATCTGGCAATGAAATTTTGCTGCTACCTGTTGCAGTAACTGGAGTGTTTCATCACTATTGAGGCTAACAGTAATCGTTTCGGTAAATCCTGTCGTTTCAGTTTCCACACCGAAATCCGACGGTAAATTCTGCTTGCCCCCCATTTGCAGCCAATATTCCAGTTCGTTTTTGACCGAATTTGAATTTGCATAATCGATCAGTGCAGCCGACCATGTCTGGAAAGAACTGGTTTTTTTTGGCAATTCAACAGGCTGATTTCCACTGATCTGGTCTATTACAGATTGTAAATCGTCCAATAATATCCACCAGGATACACCGTCGACAATCAAATGGTGGGCCGCCAGTAGAAGAAAATCCGGCCCATTCCTGTTTTCAATTAAAACAGCGGAAAATAATGGTTTTGACGGATTGTTAAATTTGTCGAGTACTGAGTCTATTTCAAGATTAATATCTTCGGCTAATTTTATGCGCCGCAGATTGCATTTTATTGTGTTGTCGACCTTGATCGTTTGCCGCCATTGGTTTGCTTGTCTGTGAAAGCTTCCGCGTAACATATCATGGTGAAGGATGAGGCTATCCAGTGCCTGCTGTAGCACCTGCGGATCCAATGGCCGGATGCATTCCAAAAGAACGACTTGTTGATAATCCGAGAACTGCTCCGGATTTGCCTCAAAATAGCGATGTTGAATCGGCGTCAAGGCCACATCACCGCTGACCGGGCCTTGGTCAATTTGAGCATTTTCTATGGTACCGGCAACCTTGGCCAGTTCGGCAACACTGGGATACTCAAATATCATTTGCGGATTCAGCGCCAGGCCATTTTTTTGTGCGAGGCCGACAATTTGAATATTGAGTATGGAATCACCTCCCAGGTCGAAAAAATTTTCGTTACGGCCAACACGATCAACCCTTAGAACGCTGGCCCAGATATTAGCCAGTTGTTTTTCCAGTGATGTTTCAGGTACTTCGAAATCGGTGTTTTCTCTTCGATTAACCCGATCTGGAACCGGTAAAGCATCGCGATCGATCTTCGCGTTTTTGGTCAGAGGCAGACTTTCCAACTGGATTAGATGAGCAGGGATGAATTCTTTTGGAAGTTGTGATTGAAGAAATCCCTGTATTTCGTCTTCGGAATATTCGATAGGGGCCACGTAAAAGCCCAGCAAACGATCTTCCTGCGTGGTTAGCAATTGGTCTGCATCATCCTGATAACCAATTTCGGTGAGTAACTCATGAACCCGGTCGACATCAATTTGATCATCAAGTTCTTCACGTGCAGCGTGCATTTGTTTATGTCCCAGACGTACGTCCCAACTGTAGGGCAAGGCATAGTTATGAAAGCCGCGTTGTTTTTTATGAATAAAAATGCCTGCCTCATTTATCAGACAGTTTGTGGAACGTCCAGTATCAGCAGGTCGAACCCAGCCGATTTTGTCTGTGAGGTAAATCAATACCTCTTCAAGAGTCACATCGCAATAACGATAAAAATCGACAATCTGTACGGATTCAAAGATTTTATCCTGTTGAAACAGGGACACATCCATTTGACTGGAGATCACGTCGTCAGTGCGGTGATAGGCTTTGCGTGCCTCGATAATGGTCTGGTCAATTTTCTTTGCATCGAGTATGTCATGGCGAAATAGATCCACCAGGCGAGTTTCAAAAATTTGTCCTCGGGATAATCCAGTGACTATAATGCCAATTCCCAATTCATGTGCCAGCTTGATGCTTAGTGTATAAATCGTCTTAAAACAACCATTGCAGACATTACTGTGTAGTTTCAGGCTCTCAACGAAAATAGAATTCATTGCTGCGGTTTGACCCACATGCAAATCAACACCCAACTGGTCGACAAGGCGTCTCATATTGGTCTTGGCGCCCTCTGAGATGTAACCGTTATCCAGGGTAAAAACCAGGGGTGTCATTCCCATATCGACCAGCTTACACAGTACATAACTGCTGTCTTTGCCACCGCTAAGCAGCATCATACAGTCGTACTTACCGGTTTTAGCAGCGCGTGCCCTGGCGAGTATCTCTTCTAAAACCTGCAGGTTGCTGAAATAACCCCTGGCTTTATCCGCTTGCGTCTCGCACGAGCGGCAAATTTGACATATTTGCTTTTCATCCAGGTGAGCATCAGGATGGTTTCCATCCAGCCCGCAAAGCAGACAATAGGAATGGTCCTGTTGGCAAGATTGCTGGCTTTTCCATGGGGTTACAACAGCCGTTTCAATATTTGCATAGTTGCTTATGGCCGCTTCAATTTCACCCAGTTCAATACGCACGCCGTGTACTTTGACCTGGTTGTCACTGCGTCCCAAATAGACCATTTGGCCTTCTGACGCCCAGCGTCCCAAATCGCCACTGGCATACATTTTTTGCCCCGCTTCAAAAGGATTATTGACGAAA
>CAZGQY010000076.1:0-17991 GCA_964528035.1 uncultured Methylococcaceae bacterium
GCCATTTGAGGGAGTGCTGCGTAGCCAGCGCCGAGCTTGCGATGGTGTGGCGAAGCAGCACGGGGACGCAAGGCGGATCGGGGCAATAATGGTTGTCGCGTAGGCGAGTCGATTTTGGAAACTGGGACGTCCCAAAATCATTCACGAGGTAGCGACTCGCTTAAGTGGTCTTGTACTTATGATTAATTTGAGAATTGAAATTTAGAAGCCGATGCTGAACGCAACCTTACTTCTGATAGAAGATCATAACGACTTAGCTGAAGCCGTGGGCGCGTATCTGGAAAGTGGCGGGTTTATTATGGATTATGCACCAGATGGTGTCTCTGCATTGCATTTAGCAAGCACAGAAAGTTATGATGCGATTATTTTAGATATTATGTTACCCGACATAAACGGTTTCGAAATTTGCCGACGTCTTAGGAACGATTTTCGCTTATCTACCCCGATTTTAATGTTAACTGCTCGTGATCAGTTGGATGACAAATTACAGGGTTTTAAACAGGGAGCCGATGATTATTTGGTCAAACCATTTGATATGCCGGAATTGGAAGCTCGAATTAGTGTGATGATTCGGCGTCAACGAGGAGAAGTGGATGCGTCAATTTATACTGTCCATGATTTAATATTTGACACACGAACTCTACAGGTAAATCGTCAAGGGCAGGACATTCATCTTTCTCCTACCTGTCTACGAATATTACGGATTCTGATGCGTGAATCACCGCACTTGGTTAGCCGAAATCAACTGGAAAATGAACTTTGGGGAGATATTCTTCGTGACAGCGACACCTTAAGAAGCCATATCTATAAATTGAGAAAAGCAATTGATAAAGACTTCGAAACAGCATTACTCGAAACTCACCAGGGAGTTGGTTTCAGACTCATTGCACCCAGATAACGAGAAATATATTTCGCCATCTGATGGTGACCATATCCGTTTTTACACGAAATTAATCTAAAGATAAGTATCTGTTATTTAATAATTAAGTCGACCAGGAATAGGCCCTTAATGCATTTTTTGGAGCAAGCCCTGAAACCGTCAAGGACGACTATTTAGTACTTGCGCATTAGGGAAATTCACACTGACACAAGTTCCTTCTCCGGGTTTACTGTGCACTTTCGATGACCAGCCATAGCGATTACACAAACGTTTTACAATGGCTAACCCCAGTCCGTGTCCTTTTTTATCGTGGGATCCTCGATAAAACGGTTCAAATACCTGGCGTAGTTGCTCTTTATCTATACCCACCCCGCTGTCACTGATACTGACACTGTGTTGTTCTATTCTAATTAAAATTATTCCCTTTTCGGTATAAGTAAAGGCATTGCGTAATAGATTAGCGAACACAATACTCAATACTTTTTCCGGAGCCGTTATTGTCAATAAACAATTAACTTCCATTTTCAAATCTAATTGAGGCTTAGCCATAATATGGGTTAATTGTTCAACCAGGTTACTGATAAGATCATTGATTAAAATATCGTCCTCAGGCAAAGGGGCAGATTCTTCCCTTGCCAGTAATAACAGTGCATCAATCAAAGTCTCCATGTCGCACAAAGTTCGGTCAATTAATACCAGCGCTTTTTTTTCGTTTTCCTGATAATCGGCACGTTTTTGTAATAAAGCTAATGAACTTTTTATTACTGTTAGTGGAGTTCTGAGTTCATGACTGGCATCACGGCTAAAATTACGTTCACGTTCAATAAACAGTTCCATGCGTTCAGTGAAATGATCGAGCGCATCAATTAAAATTAGAATTTCGCTGTCAGTTTCATGACGCAAATCATTTAGATCAAGTTCGGCAAGACTTTGCTCGCGAATATTGAATTGATCAACGCGACGTGCCAATTTCACCAATGGAGAAATAGCCTTTCGGGTTTGACGATAAGAAAGCCAGGCGACCAGATAAATCGAAATCAGCACCAAAGTAAGAGGAACGACACCGAAATAAAACGATAATCCGGCTACCTGTTCTTCATCAAACACTAGATAAAGGCGCGATTGATTAAGGTTTTGGACATAGACAATCGGGGTTCGACCTTGGAGACGAGTTCTGGTGTAGCCTGGTTTTAAGCTGCGCAACTCTGGGGGCACCTCTGAATAATCGCTATCGACCGCGAGATACCCCTGCATATTCATAGTGTTGGGACGGGGAACATTCTTGTATTGCCGATATAATGCCCAGAAATAGCTGGCTTCACCCTCTAATGCCTGTTTTAACAATACGTCTTCAACAACCTTGGCGGCAGCAAACACAGCAATTAGGGTAGCCAAGCTGATGAGTAATACTTGTAATAAAAATACCCGGATCAGTTTGTAATGCAATCCGTGTTTAGCTGTCCGAGGGGTCATAAAGGATCAAGCCTTTATAAAACGATAATGGGAGACCATCCATTCGTTTCCATCTCGATAGCCAAATAATTCGGCACACGCCATAAAAAATATGCGCCAACGCTGGAGCCATAATCTCGCTTGTGCTCTTCCATAAGTCCGAGCAAACAGCTCAAGTATTTCCCGCTTATTTTGATCAGCATTTGCCAGCCAGGCTTCTGAAGTTTTTTGATAATGGATTCCGGATAAATTCCATTGCGTTTCCAGTCGTATATATTTTTGAAAGTGCATTAAAGTATCTTGTGCTGGCATTAATCCACCCGTAAAAAAATAGCGCCCCATCCAATTATCGTCACCGTCGGTTTCAAATGGGTAGGCCAAATACCGATGACAGAAAATATGCACGAACAATTTACCTTGCGGCTTTAACCAACCGGCAACACGTTGTAAAAGGCTGTCATAATTGCGCATATGCTCAAACATTTCGATCGAAACGATTCGATCAAATTGTTTATTCAATATCAATTTGTTGACATCGCTGGTAATCACCTCGATATTGTTTAAATCTCGTTGCCTTGCTTGTTGCTGAATATATTCCCGCTGACTATTCGAATTGGAAACTGCCAAAATTTGGCTATGGGGCAAATGTTCAGCCATCCATAAGCTAAGTGATCCCCAGCCACAACCTAGCTCTAATATATCTTGTTGGCCTGATAATTCGGCTCGTTGCAAATAAAGCCTAAGCATTTGCGCTTCGGCTTGTTTAAGATTTTCGGTTTGCTCATTCCAATAGCATGAGGAGTATTTTAAATGCTCACCAAGGGTATAGCGAAAGAATTCAGCCGGCACTTCATAATGCTGCTGATTAGCAGCGTCTGTTTCAATCGCTATTGGACTTTGTCGAAGTTCATCCAGTAACAAACGATACTGTTGATTTTGGCGTTCAACATTATTGGCGTATTGTTCCTGCCGACGTTGGTTTAGCAAATATCGAATGCCTAGACGAACCAATACATCAGGCAATATTCTGTTTTCTGCTAAGTGAATTAAACTCATTAAAAATCTCCGAGTCGTATGTTATCGGTCAAAACCGCTGAATAATTATTCATCGTTACTTGGGTTATTTATGGTTTTCGGCCACCAAGGACAGAACGCACTGGTGATTCGTTGATAGTGGCGGTAGTCGGCACCCCGGTTTTGCAATGCTTGTCGTTCGTTAAAGGGAATACCGGTAAAAAAATACAAAAAGCAAAACATGACCATTGGTGCAAGCCATATTACATAGGAATATGAACCACCCACACACAAAAGTGGATAAGCAAACCAATGCAGCCATTCAAAAAAATAATTGGGATGTCGTGAATACTGCCACCAACCTTCTCGGCAACTCAATCCTTTGTTTGCAGGATTATTTCTAAAGGCTGCCAATTGCCGATCTGCACTGGTTTCCCCCCAAAACGCCAATATCGCGATGACCAATGAGCCAACAATCATTATTAATTGAGGTTGTGTGTTTTGTGCAACGGCCCAAAAGGGCAATGACAAAAACCAGATAAATCCTGCCTGACATTGAAAAAAAACTAAAAATCCTATTGCGTTGTGCTTGCCAAAAGCCTTCCGCATAGTCTGATAACGCCCGTCTTCGTTTTCGGTTTTGACACGTTTTAATAAGTGCAGCCCTAAACGCAGGAACCAGGCAAAGCTTAGACACCCTAATACAAGTTTTAGGGTCAACGGCGCCGCGCCATTAAATGCGTACCACGATCCAGCCAGCATCATACCGAACGCCCAGACTACATCGACAATACCGGCATTTTGGTATTTTTGTTGCCAAAGCCAGGCGAATAGCATTATCAGACTACTCACAAGGGCAACTAACAGTAAGTCAGACATTGACTTGCCCTTGCTTTTTTATTGACGGGTGATCCGCTAAATACAACAAAAAGGGTATTACCAAACCCCAACTCAAAGCCAGACCAAAAAACCAGTCCCAGGACTCTGAAATAACTCGGAGCGCCCCCAGATGTTGTGCAGCTAGATAGGAAAACGGCCCCAGCAATGCACCGATAGAAGCAGCCGCCAGTAATCGTGTTTTTAGCCACGCCATCGAATGATTAATATTTAACGCTAGACCGGCCCATAAGGCGATTATCCAATACGGGGCAAAACCGTTTATTGGTTTTGGGGCAGCAAACTCAATCCAGCCCAACTTGATCCAGGTACTATCCAATACGACACCGAGAATTATCGAAATCGGGATTAATCGAATATCACTATTTCGTCTAAACATCGGTTGTAATTGCCAACTGGCGAAAAGCAGCAAAACGACTAAAGCCGGCCATACTAATTCATCGGCTGCTCCGAGTACTGCTGAAAACCATAGGGCTTGCATCCAAATCATATTTATCAGGAAATCATACCGCATGGCAGGGTAACCATTGTCGACGGCGATTTCCGGGCTTTGCCAGCAGTAATTGGATACTGGAAATGGACTTTTCCTTAAAACCGCCTTCACAGTAGGCCATATAAAATTCCCACATACGAATAAATTCTTCGTTGTAACCCAACTGACGAACTTGTTCCAATTGACTCATAAATCGCTGATACCAGTGACTCATGGTAAGTGCGTAACTATCACCCTGATCTTCTAGATTTATTAAGCGTAAATCTTTACTACGAGCTGCACTTTTTAAGAGGACACTGATACAAGGGATAAAACTGCCGGGGAAAATATAGCGTTTGATAAAATCAACGCTCTGTAAAGCTTGATAATAACGCCAGTCTTCAATTGTAATGGCTTGGATTAGCGCGAGCCCGTCTTTTTTTAACAAGTTTGCGCATTGCTTTAAATATATGTCTAAATACTGATGTCCAACCGCTTCAATCATCTCAATTGAAACCAGCTTATCAAAGTTTCCTTTCAGCTCACGATAATCTTGCATTACCACAGTTACCCGATCAGCAACATTGTCTTCTTTCATTCGCTGTTGTGCCGCGTGATATTGTTCCCTTGAAATGGTTGTGGTGGTAATCTTACATCCATATTTTTTGGCAGCATAGGCTGCAAAACCGCCCCAACCTGTACCTATTTCTAATAAGTGATCGGTTTTACATAAATCCAGTTTTTGGCAAATACGTTCTAGCTTAGCGGTAGAAGCCTCTTCCAAGGTAACCTCTGGGTGATAAAATGTCGCCGATGAGTACATACCGTGCTGGTCAAGAAATAATTTAAACAAGTCATTACCCAGGTCGTAATGCGCAGCAATATTTTTACGACTTCCTTCCTTGGAGTTACGCTTACCCAGGTACCACATCGCAAGCAATTTATTAACTACAGTTGCCAGACCACCTTCCATGCTATCCAATAGGTCGCGGTTGCGAACCATTATCTGAATCACCTTGGTCAAGTCATTGGCCTGCCACTGCCCATCAATATAAGATTCGGCGGCACCAATCGAACCCCCTAACGCGACTCTGCGGTAAAAATCAACATCAGTTACATTCAAATTAGCAACTAATCCAAGCTCTGACTCGTCGCCAAAAATATAAGATCCAAGTGGGTCGGTTAGATGCAGTCGGGCATTTTCAAGTTTTCCAAGTTTGGCTACAAAGGCCTTCCGGAGTAGTAGGTCGATAGGTCCTGGATTATTGCTTATCGTTTCAGTAGAAACATTCATCGTTAAACCCTCATTCGATGTGATTCATTGATCAGGATGGTCGTGAAAAGGTAAGCGTTTTAGCCATAGCCGGAACGCTTGCCAGTAAATCCAGCACATCACCGACAAGGTCATTAACGGATAGCGCAACGGAGTTGCGAGCATGCTTCGCTTGTCCAGTGAGCGCGACTTAAGGCACAAAGTCGCATCAAAATAATGCTGTTGATCTTGTTGCAGAGTCATGTGAATAGTGACGGCTTTAGAGTGCAGTTTAAAATACCAGTTGTAATGGCAATTCATCGGATTAAACGGCGATACGTGAAAAGCCTTATCAAATGCAAAAGACCAATAATTTTGTTGCGGGCTGGTCTTTGTATCCAGCAAATAGCAATGACGCTGATCCCAGGGTGTATTGGTAATTTCAGCAAGAATGTAGCGAGGATTGTCGGCATCTTCTGGATAACAAAAATAAAAACTGACCGAATTAAAACCAAAGCCAAGATAGCGCAAATTAGTTAACAGACAAATGCGGCCTGAAAATTCATCTCCGGTTTGCTCCAGAATTCGCTGCTTTACTGCTGCATCCAAACTCTGATCAGCCGCACCTAGATAATCTTTCCGATAAAAACTGACCAAATTAAAGCGTTCCTGCGACCAGTATTTGCTTGTGTTCACCACTGAATCTAACTCGTTAAGATCGATCCAGGTCATAAACACGGGATAGCGAAAGTTATGTACTTTAGGTTTAACCCGTCGATGCCTTACCCAACCGAGCATTAAATGGCTTTGTAAATTACTCATGAAACCGTATTCAACAAATCAACAACTTCCTGAGCACTTTTAGCCCCGTCTTCATGAAACCCCCAGCCCCAATAGGCACCGGCATAATAAGTTCGGTTTTTTCCGTTAATTAGCTGTCTCCTTTTTTGTGCAGCCAGACTGATAGGGGTATAAACAGGGTGATGGTAGGCCCTTTGTGCCAGTATTTTTTCTGGATCAATCAAATCGGTGCAATTCAAAGTTACCAACAATGGTTCGGCGGTTTCTAAAGTTTGCAATAGATTCATGTAATAGGTCACAGTACATCGCTGATCTGAGCGCTTCAATTTTAGGGCATTCCAACTCGCCCAAGCTTTTGAATGTTTCGGCATCAAGCTTCGATCGGTATGTAAAACCGTATCGTTTAGTTGATAAGTAATTGCTCCCAGAATTTGAGCTTCCTCGGTGCTAGGATCTTTGAGTAAATTAAACGCCTGGTCACTGTGGCAGGCCAATATCAACTGATCGAAATGGGTATCATCGTCCGTGGTTGATATCGTCACACCCGATTTATCGCGATGAATTGCTTTAACCGGACTATTAAGACGAATAGTGCCTTTAAATTGCTGCTGAAATGCTTTGACATAACTATGAGAACCGCCGAGAATTGTCCGCCATTGCGGTCGTTCATTAATTTGCAGCATTTGATGGTTATTCAGGAAAGCAACCAGATAACGCGCTGGAAATTTTTCTACTACATTGGGCGGTCCAGACCATAGCGCACAAGCCATCGGTAGCATATGGTTGTCAATAAAAAATTGGCTGTAATGATTTTGTTGGAGATATTCGCCTAGGGTTAATTCATCATCGTCACTATTTAATAATTCCCCAGCTTGTTTATAAAATCGAATAATATCCAGAATCATGCGATAAAACTTTGGACTGAATACATTGCTCCGCTGGCAGAACAGTTTATCCATTGTTGTCGCGTTATATTCCAATCCGGTGGTTGCATCACTGACACTAAACGTCATGTCCGTAGGCTGCGAACTGACTTTGAGTTCATTGATAAATCGACAAAAAAAAGGGTAATTGTGTTGGTTATACACAATAAAACCTGTATCAACCGCAAAGCTTTGATCGTTTAACAATAGGTGTTGGGTATCGGTGTGTCCTCCCAGATAAGAATTTGCCTCAAAGAGTGTCACCTGGTTTTTTTTAGCTAAATAATGTGCTGCATAAATACCTGATATACCGGCACCTACGATAGCAATGTTCATATTTGCTCCTGGGGCAACCGGTTTTTAAGCAAACGCTTTGGAGGAACACCTTTTAGATCCCAAATCAGGCCGAAAAACGCCATTAAGCGTAACAGGTAGTAGCTGATATCAATTTCCCACCAATAAAAGCCTTGCCTTGCAGATACCGGATAATGATGATGATTGTTGTGCCAACCTTCCCCAAGTGAAATCAGCGCCAAAAATGCATTGTTACAACTGTCATCTCCGGTATCAAACCGACGAGTACCATATAAGTGGGCTAAAGAATTAACCATCAAAGTGCAGTGAACGAGCACGATGGAAGATATGAAATAGCCCCATATCAACATTTGCCAACCATTTGTGTTTAACTCAGGATAAAAAACTGCGAGTTGGTCTCCTAATACCCACAAAGAAAAGGCATATAGTATCGGCACCACGATATCAAAGCGATCAAGCCAGCAAAGCTCTGGATACTTAACCAAATCTTTCACCCATGGTTCACGTGTTTGGAAATTTTTCAAACTCAAAAACCAGCCCATGTGGCTCCAGATAAAACCCTTTCTTGGACTGTGCACGTCTTGACCTTGATCGGAATAACAATGATGTCTTCGATGATGAGCAGCCCACCAGATTGGCCCACGCTGAGTAGCAGTTGCTCCGAGTACGGCAAATAGAAACTGACAAACACGACCGGTTTTAAAGGCTTTATGGGAAAAATAACGATGATAAAACGCGGTAATGGCAAACATTCGAACGAAGTACGAGATTCCAGCCACCCATACTGCTACTGGACTCCAACCTACACTTATGACAAAAAAACAGGCCAGGTGCATCAAGATAAAAGGAATTACTCGCAACCAATCTATTCCTTCAATGTCTTTTGCTTCATCTTCCGAAGCATTGTTATCAATCCATCGTAATATAATATTTTTTTTCGTATGTTTTGAATTCGTTTTTTCCATGAGCAGCTTCCCGTATTCAATACTTTTATTTTTTTGTTGCCGTCACTTTAAAGAACGACGTGTGATTTTTTTGTGAACGTTTTGCCCTAAATAAAATCGATGCGGACAATTTCTAGCCCAAGCGACTAATTTAGAGTCAAATAATTTTTTTAGGTTTTAGCCAAAACGTTCACGTAAAAATCACACTGGCTGGTGAATACTAAAGAATCGAAGAAAGATGAGCGGGAGCATGGAAAAAACTCTATTTTTAATTATTCTGTTATCGGGTTGTAGCTCGAAACAACCCTCCCCGATTGATGAGTATTTGACCCTGTACCAACCCTCAAATGAAATTAAACTGGATAAGCAGATCGATAACTTTGTCGCTCTCTATAAAGATCTAAAACATCTATCCGCGGCAGAACAGGTAAAAAAAACCTATGCTGAAGATTTTTATTTTAACGATACTCTGGTCACATTGAGGAAGCGCAAAGAATTAATTATTTATCTTGAGGCCACCCAAAAGCAATTGCGGTCGATAGACTTTAAAGTGCTGAATATTTTGACCAAAGGTGACGATATTTTCCTGCATTGGGATATGCAAACAAAATTTGAGGTTTTGGGAGTGAGTCGCGACGTTCGTTCATTGGGTATGAGCCATTTGCGCTTCAACAAAAAGGGAAAAATTATTCTGCATCAAGACTATTGGGATAGTTCCAATGGTTTTTTTCAACACATACCGCTACTAGGAGACGTGATCAATTGGATAAAAAATGGTTTACATTAAAAATTGCAATTCTAGTTTATTTACTGTCGTCCCTGACCGCTATAGCCGATGAGGATAATTTGCCCATTGAATTATCCTTGCTTAAACGTTGCGCTCGTGCCGAACTTAAAGCTTTTCGGTTATTTAATGTAGGCTATGCCGCTTTATATAAAGAAAAATGCAAGGCAAAAAATATTATATTTGATAAATCTACTAAAAGACTTCGCTTCGTGTATGAACGTGAAATTCCCGCCCAGGCGTTCCGAGAAGCTTCGGAAGAGTATCTTGAAATTAACCTGGGGAAAAAATATGAAACCTGGAAATTGGAGATAAATCAGTTTAACCAGGCCTATCGAGATATTAAACAGGGTGATTATTATGATCTGATCTACGATGCAAAAGCGGGGTTAAAACTACATCTGAATGACTCTCTGTTGGCAACACTCGATGATCCCGAGATTGGCCTAGCGTATTTTAATATCTGGTTTGGGAAAGAACCGTTTTCAGAAGAGCTAAAAAATAATCTAACGATTTCAAAAAATCTATAACGTCCAATAAATACTGGCACGCGTGGAAGTGAATAAGGAGAATAAACGCCCTTTTTGATGAATTGGAAATGCACGGAAGGACCTGTAAGTTGTCGAATGTGACGTTCTCGGATGAAAAATGGGTATTTTAGGAGTTTCAAAAGAACACTAGAGTCGTGATTCCGACGATTTTTCAGGTTTCGGGTAGATGATGGCCAAAGGGGATCGCCGGCGCTGTTTCGTTTAAGTCGTTCGTTGGCAATGGCCGGTCGGGTGATCTGGCGGCACAACCGTTCTAACTTGTTACGCTGATTCATAGCGCAGCGTACCTCGGCATGCAGGCTATAACCTTCAGCATTGACACCGCATTTTGCGGGTTGTAGCGATTCCTGTATCTTTGGGTTGGGGACGGTTTTCAGGGTCAGTACTTTTTGCCCAGCTCGGGGACCCAATGCAGGCAGCAGCAGAAAATTATATCGACTGGATTCTCACGCATCTAAACTATGTCGGGGTTTTAACATTAGCATAATTCAGGTTGGAGAGAAAATGTTGGCAAATGAGATCGCCCCAAGAGTGCATAATTCAGGTCACTGGACTATAGATGGCGCTGAAATCAGCCAGTGTGAAAATCATATTCGAGCTGCTGCCAACCTTCCGCTGGGATTTACCGAAGCAAAGGGGTCTTCGGCAATGATCAATTTTATTGGCAATATTCCGGAAGTAAATACCGCTTTATCTCAAAAAGACATTCACTTTCATGCCTATGGCAAAGCAGCACGCCCAGGGCGTAAAGTTGGACATGCAACCATCAACAGCGGTCGCTGCTGATCCGAGAATGCCTGTTAGCGGACCTGTCTTATTAACCCCGTGGGATTCTTTAAGTGACTTGGCTGAACGCATCTATTGGTATTTTCCGGTTCGGTGGCTACTATTGGACAAATTTGACAACGTATCGAATTTCGGTCCTTCTACAACAAATCTTTCTCTTTATCAATGTAATATTACCTAGAGTTTAGTGCCGGGTTATGGCATTAATTAAGGTGACGTCGAAGGTAAATCAAATCAATATTTCGAAGCGATCCAATTTCACCTTGACAGTTCTCTCATACATTGGAAAAGGAAACGAAGCCAGTCTATAAGGTATGCTATTCAAATAAAGCCTCATAGTATTGGCGATATGTTCTATAAAATTGTTTGAATTATTACTAAAGTTATTAGCGCTATTGGAATTGGCGAAACGGAGGTTTGTCATTCTTATGCTTTACCCTAGAGTCGCATAGATCACTACACGGTTCCCTAAAACTTAATGCAACACCAAGAGGCAACGGCTATGAAACAGAAAACCTTATTAACGACGCTAATGTTTATCCTACAATGCTGCGTTTACGCGCTGACAGCACAGGCTACCGAACTGCCCACTGAAGTTCATATCAACATCGATCCCGGTAACCAT
This sequence comes from uncultured Methylococcaceae bacterium, assembly GCA_964528035.1. Lineage (GTDB taxonomy): Bacteria > Pseudomonadota > Gammaproteobacteria > Methylococcales > UBA1147 > CAZGQY01. The sequence continues at coordinate 11,697 of CAZGQY010000076.1, forward strand.
CCGAACATAATCAATACAGAAAAAAAAGCGGCAATCGTTGTGACTATCTTTGGGTCTCGAAACTTCGATGTTGTAAAAGTAGATCCTCTTTCACTAAATCTGGGCGTGCACTCCTTTTGGTGTCCAAGTCGCGTTAAAACAACAAGTAAGGACAACGAACCATCGTGTGAAATACAAGATATTGGCAGTCCTAACAAGCGTTATTTCGACAGTTTAGGCCCATCCGACGGGTATGACGACCTAACTTGTGACTTTAACAATGATGTGGCTCATGTTCGTGAGGGCACTCAGAAAATGAACCTAAAAGGCATGCTCCGTATCGATGGTCGCGGTAATACATCGCCACTTTTTGGCAACGACTATGCATCTGGACCTGAAGGAGTGGACGCCATCCTTCGGTGTTGTATTGATTGCGATGATTCCGGTGGCTGCAGCGGTTGCAATAGCGATACTGATAATTGTAATGGCGATTTCCTAAAAGTATGCAGCGGAGATACATTTTGCAACGATTGCACTGGATGCAAAGATCCAGCACAAAGCTAATTAGCAGATTTTTTTGTCGGGCCTTGTCTTTTTGTGGAAAATAACTCCTAGGAGAGCTGTATAGAAAATGGGATCCACTTCTCCTGTTAGAGATGGTTTCCTTTCTTTGAACACCTATACTGGTTTTTTAGTGATCTTCTGCCGTTTATAAATTTTAAAATAAAAAAATTGTTGTTGAGCTGTGGGCCCTGTGGTCAACAATCGCGTAGCGATTTTGTCCACAAGTCCACAGCGCTAGGCGACTTTCTCTTGCTGCGGCAATCGGACAAAGTAAAATTCATCCGGAGTTTGCTTGTCCAGTGACGAATGGGGCCGTTGTCAGCTGTAAAAATCGATATACCGTTGAATGCCGAATTTGGCGTCACGCGCGGAATCGTAGGCGTGTAGTTACACTTAGTAGATGAATGTTGAAATTAGTCGCGGAACCAAACCGCTGGATGAGGGTAGCGGCTCTGGTCTGCGCCTCGGTGCGTTTCAATCCGGCTTGTTGAATCAGAAAAGTTGAAAGGGCGCGGAGAATCACCTGTAATACCGGGGAGAGCAGGTGCGGATGGCTGGCGAACAGGAAGCGCAGTGGAAATGGAGTTCCAGGGACACAATACTTAATTACGATAAGCTTGTCATATTATGGCAAGCTTATCAAGAGTTGTACTACGGGGACAGCCGCTCCCGCTAAAAATATTTTTTTACTAAAGTAGCTTGCTATACAAATCAGAAAACATTCAGGGGGTAGAAAGCCATACCGGTCATTACCTGTCTTTTTTATTCGGCCTGGTTTTACCCTGAAAAACCTCACCTCAAACAACTCAGTCATAGTCAGTCTGTTACGACGTATTGTATGGAATCACCATCGGCTTGAGTTCATTGGCGATACCCAGGTACATCGCTTCCCAATGCGGAATTAAAAAACTTTGAAACAGATTGCGTATCTTTTGCCAGAATCGAGTCTTACTTTGTGCTTTATCCAGAGCACGATTAAACAGCCCACAACAACGCTGCTGTATCTGATCCACTAGAAACGCCAACATCATTAAGTGAACCATTACCGTGGATAAGTGGTGGTAACCATGACCAAAATTATGTTCGAAGTGATAGCCGTGGTTTTTCAGGGTATTAAAGGTTTCATTTTCAACTTTCCAACGCGCTCTTGCACCGCGCATTAACGGCATCAGGTTATCCTGGGTCATCAAAATATCCGTGACCCAGGAAAAATGGGTGGTTCTGCCGTTCGGTTTAATTTCTCAATACTCCAGAAAGTTAATTTCCAGTTCAAAATTGGCATCATCCAATGGGACATGATTAAGATACCGAAAACGGTGTATAACCCCTTTCTCATCAACCTGTTCATGGGTCATCGTCGTTGATGTATGATCGACCCAGTCAAACAGGAATTTATGATCGCTTTGTTTGGCACCCGATAAATAACGATAGTTTAATGCCTGAAGCAGCTTGATGTGAGGCGCATTGGATGCCAGGGCATCCTCAATCACAATGAACTTCATGTGGGGATGTTCGCGCCGTGTATCATCGAGAAACCGTTTGGCGGCATTGCGTTCACAATCATTTTTAGTGGAACCATCTTGTTTTAAGATGGGTTCTGGTGCCAGCGGGAAAATCTCTTTATGGTCAGGATGAACCAGTACAGCCCCGAGCAGCTGATGGTAGTCACTCACGCGTCCATCACGATGATGCTTTTCACCGCATTGATCACAATGAATCTCATTGGATGAAAAATAGCCCGTTCCATCGAGTGATAACAGATAGTGATTGTCCAGATAAGCAAAACCTTCCAGTCCTTTAGCTCTCTGCAAGACCTGAAGTATCTGAGTATAGTTTTTACGTAAACTGGCAGGGTCTACTTCATCCAGTCTTTCTCTAAGGTCGGTGTCAGAAGGGGCTTGTTTAATACCGTACAGAGTTTTCAGATTGGATCGAGTGAGATCCACATTTCTGTCCTGATCAAACTGTAACAGCGATGGGTATTTGAGCCCAAAAACAGCCAATCCTGACATCAGGTGATCCGCGAGAGAAATGGAGCTATTCGATTGACTGTCCGGTATTTGCTCAAATACCTGTCTTGTTGTCTTAAGCAATCCGGGGATGCTAACAGACTGGCGAAAACCCTGTTTTGACATCTGCCTTCACCTAAAACGTTAAGTATCACGTGTATAATATTGAAATTAGGAATAAAAGTTTACGAAAACTTTATTCTATAGGGCTCTGAGAGCTATATAGACCGCTTTACTCTTTCAGCGGGAATTGCAGAATATCCTGGAGCGATTCGTAAAGTATGAAACTGATTTGGTCACAGTTTTAAAAGATTTCGATCCCAAGGGGAGTCATCGGTTGAAGGAGTCTGGCGATTGTGATCTCTGTTTGTCGCTTGGTAAGTATCAACTTCGTATTTAATATTTGTGGGTTTGGGGCAAAAAATGAGCTTATATCAAGTGTTTTATATAGTAAAAAAGGAATGACCCCTTTTTTTTTGCCAAAGTCCCGTTATGGGACTAGTATATCGGATACATGAGAATCATCGCACTGTCGACGCTGAAAGTCTTCTGGGAAGAGAACCCGGAATATCAGGATGCCAGGGAGCCAACATTGGCCTGGTACCGTCATGCCTTGCATGCTGACTGGCGCTCACCTGCCGAGGTTAAGCAGGATTTCAGGAATGCCAGCATCCTTAAAGATGGTCGTGTGGTGTTCAATATTGCGGGCAACAAGTATCGACTTGTCGTGTGGATCAATTACGCCTACAAGGTTGTATACATTCGTTTTATTGGTACCCATGTGCAGTATGACAAGATTGATGTGCAAACCATTTAACTGTCGGAGAACTGATGATGAATATAAAACCAATTAAAACGGATGCCGATTACCACGCGGCATTAAAAGAAGTCGAAAACCTGATGATGGCTGAGCCAGACTCCCCGGACGGTGAAAAGCTGGATGTCATGGTCACGCTTATTGAGGCTTATGAAGCCAATCATTTCCCGATGGATTTGCCTGACCCTGTTGAGGCGATCAAGTTCGAAATGGAACGCAAGGGCTTAACCGTAAAAGACCTGGAACCGATGATCGGCAAAAGTAATCGCGTTTACGAGATACTGAATCACAAGCGCTCTCTGACGTTGAAGATGATCTGGCGGCTGCACGAAGGCCTGGGTATTCCGGCTGAGTCGTTGATCAAGCCACCGCAAATTCATGCCTAATCAATTTCACCGCGGAGAAAATTTTTGGATATACGCAATCGATTTGAGGCTAGCTGATTTTGCGCTCCGTCAAAATACCATGCCAGCATCAATCCACTACTCATGGTCTCGCCGGTTTTTGCGTTAAGGTCACATCCTGCAAGTGGCCGCCTACGGCTTGTTGCTCGCAGAATCACTTGCCAAACCCTGGCCAAACCCTGGCAACACCACCAATAACCGACTCCGATAAAACGCATTTCCGAATTAATTCAATAGTCAACCTTTGCGGTACGCATTTACAGCCGATAATATATATTGCTATGCCAGAAGGGGCACCAGCCCAAAGGCCGTCATTTGCGTTTCCTTCTTAAAATCGGTTCTCTAAACTCTCTCGCAACGAAGCACCTCATGGACGTGGGCTCACTTTCGTGCCGGACAAATCTTGAATCCGTATCGACTCCATTACATCGCCGCATTCGCTTTGTCCATCCTAGCTCCCGTCCGCCTTAGCACTGGCAGTTACGATTCCCCTCACGCTTCGCCGGTCAGATTGATGTGTCTTGTGAGCTGTAATTTTACTCATGTATAAACACAAAATAGTGTGTCAACGCTCTAAAAAGGTAGAGTAGAACCAACTAGGCATAACCATATACATCCCAACTAGGAAGGTTGAGCATTCCAGCTCTTACCTTGAAATAAACCGCCATAAACAAGCCAAAAAATACTCCAGAAAAATTCCCAAGTTCCAACAACGCATTTAAGTCAGCACGGCCTCCAGATTCCAAATACATAACGAATGCCCACAAAACTCCCCATGCTGATCCTTGAAAAGCAGCAAGCTGACGAAACTTTGCAAATAGAGGAGGAACCAGCTGAAAACCAGTAAGCCAAGCAAGTTTATATATTGGTGGTGCCATTGTACTTCGCCAAACTCCACGATTACCTAAATCGTAATACATAAACTGAATTTTTTGTCGAAACTGCCCTGAACTCTCACTAGAGGTTTCAGGAGGTGGTATTGAAGGAATTTCCATATATTTCTCCATTTTTAAACAGAACCGAGGGGTACAAAACCAGTTTGAATCAACAATTACTTATTACAGCTAACGACCAAATCAACTGACGTTGGCAGATATACGATGAACTCTGACAAAGCACTGACTTTTGATATAAAAATGACCTTTGGAAACGAACTGCGCTGCCAACGGTTAGCTGGATTTTATTGTTATGTTTTTTTACTCATGCTACTGTGTATAATCTAAATCATTATACACATAATACTCATGAGAACAAATATTGTAATTGATGATGCTTTAATGGCGCACGCCCTTAAAGCATCAGGATTGAAAACAAAAAGAGATGTTGTAGAGCAAGGCCTTAAATTAATAATACTTCGACAAAAACAGCAAGCAATACGAGGCTTGCGTGGAAAAATAAAATGGGAAGGCAACTTAGATGAAATGAGAATCAACAATGATATTAGTTGATACCAGCGTTTGGATTGACTATTTGAACGGTAAAGAAAATTCACTGACAAATATTCTGGATAAAGCTTTAATTGATGGCTTAGTTTTGATAGGCGACTTAATTCTTTTAGAGATTCTACAAGGTATAAAAGCCGAACGAGAGTACAACAAAACAAGGACTCTCCTTGCACTATTAGAGCAATATGAAATGTTTGGACATAAAATGGTTGAAAAATGTGCTGAGAATTTTCGATTTCTTCGCAAAAAAGGAGTCACTATCAGAAAGACAAATGATGTAATAATTGCAACATTCTGCATTGAAAATAATTTACCGCTTCTCTTTAACGATCGTGATTTTATACCATTTGTAGATCATCTTGCACTAATACCCGTTAGCTCAAAAACATAACGCCAAATTCACTGGCCGCTGGCAGATGTACGATGAACTCTGCAAACACACTGAACTATGATACAAAATGACCTCTGAAAACTAGTGGCGCTGCCAGCGGTCGACTGGATTTTTTTGTTAAGTTTTTGACCTACTAGATAATTCAAGAATTCTCTCAATAGATGTACAACCTTTAAATTTATATATTCTTTTGCTTACTCTGCGTCCTTCTCCTGATACACCAAGAGTAATACCAGCTTCATCGCCTTTTAAACCAAAGTTTCCTTTTCCCGAATTATCATAATACTCCTCTATTTCAACTTCATCTGCACTTTCAATACGTCTAGCTATTGCTAACTCTTGCTCAAGCAGATGTTGAAGGGTTTATATTATTGACCACTGATGTCAAGATCGCAGAAAATCCTGGAGCGATTCGTAAAGTTTGAAACTGATTTGGTCACGGCTTTAAAAGACTTCGATCCCAACGGGAGTCACCGGTTGAAGGAGTCTGACGTTGCGATCTTTGTTTGTCGCTTGCTAAGTATCAACTTCGTATTCAATATTTGTGGGTTTGGGCCACGAAATGAGCCTATATCAAGCGTTTCATATAGTTAAATATGATTGCCCCCTTTTCCTTTTACCAGCGTAGGAAGCAGCTGCATATTCTGTCCCAACATGAACACTGATTCTGGCGCATTGTGAACACC
>CAZGQY010000077.1:0-17941 GCA_964528035.1 uncultured Methylococcaceae bacterium
AGACGGACAATAAGACAAGTCAAGATTCGTATATTATTGAATCCTCGCTCCTTAGGCGCTGTTTTCAATAGATTCGGCTTTTGGGTTCCATTCGGGTTCATATTTATTATCCACATCTTTGCCTTCAAAGACCGCTGTTTTTTCGGCTTTCCCACTGGATTTTCCACTTTCGAGGAGGTATTCGTGTAGATAGGCGTCCGCAATTTTTTTGCACAGTGCATTCAGTGTTTTGTGGTCTGCTTTTACAGATTGCTTTAGTGGTTTATCTGGCAATCCAAGCCACACGTGGGTCACGCATTCTTCTTTTTCACCTAAATTGCTCCATGCTTGGCTAAAAGCATTTAGCTCTCTGTGGCTGGGAAGCTCGGCCCAGACAATGCTTAGTTCGCCTTCAGAATCGGATAATCCAGCGACTTTTTTCTGTAAACCGATAGAGTCAGATTCACATTCATTTGCGACAGATTGAAACATGTTCATCAATCGCATTTTCTTGCCAAATGACTTGTTATTGTATCCGACCATAATTGTTGTATTCATAAACGCCTCGTAATATTCAGTTGTTAACTGTGCATCTGATTGGTTAGACGACCCATTAAATGAATCTAAGTGGTCTATCAAACAATTAGTTTAGACTATAGTATTGAGCTTGTTTTTTACTTTATTTATTAAAGAGGTGAATAGTCCTGGTTTTATTTAGAACTTCGATACCATCTTCGGTAGTAGTGTGAAACTGTCCTCTATCTATCACGATAATGCTCATGATGATTTGCTTTTACAGGGGATTTGACTATGTTCAATAGAAGGTTCATTAGCCAGCTTATTATGTATTGAGTGTCGTTTTAAAGCTCGATATCGGTTAGCTTGCATAAAATAGTTAAATTGTTCGGAGGATTCACCATGGTAGAAGAAAAAAAGTACCGTCTGGTAACGAGGAGTGATTTTGATGGGCTGGTTTGCGCCGTTCTTCTTAAAGAGCTGGACATGGTCGGTGAAATTTTATTTGTTCATCCTAAGGATATGCAGGATGGCAAGGTTGATATCGGTGAAAATGATGTGACTACAAATCTTCCGTATGTAGAGGGTTGTTATTTCGCATTCGATCATCACGAAAGTGAAATAATGCGACGCGGCGGTGAAAAACCGGATAATCACATTATCGACGCTGATGCGCCTTCTGCTGCCAGAGTGGTTTACGATTACTATGGGGGTTCGAAAGTTTTTCCTGCGCGTTGGAATGAGATGATGGATGCTGTTGACAAAGGAGATTCCGCACAGTTTAGTGAAGATGAAATACTTCACCCAAAGGGCTGGGTGTTATTGAATTATCTGATGGACGCCCGTACAGGATTGGGGCGATTTCGGGAATTTCGGATTTCCAACTATCAGTTAATGATGCAACTCATCGATTATTGTAAAGAACACAGTATCGATGAAATATTGAGTCTGCCGGATGTGGTCGAGCGTGTAGAGCTTTATTTTGAACATTCGGTAAAGTCCGTTGGGCAGATCCATCGTTGTATACGAATTGACGGCCATGTCGGCGTGTTGGATCTTCGCAATGAAGAAACCATATACGCTGCCAATCGCTTTATGCTTTATGCGCTCTATCCGGAGATTAAAGTATCGATCCATGTCTTATGGGGTTTGAAAAAACAAAACGTTGCCCTGCCGATCGGAAAATCCATTATTGACCGCAGTTCGAAGACAAATATTGGTGAATTGTGTTTGAAATACGGCGGAGGTGGTCACGCCAATGCGGGAACCTGCCAAATTCAGACCGATCAGGCTGATCAGGTGCTTTCAGAGCTAATCGTGCAAATTAATGATGATGGTTTCGGAATGGGTGGTTTGGAGACAGCTGTTGAGGCTTGATGTAAATGCATTTGAATAGTTATTCCACATCAGGCTTTTCTCCTGCGTTCAATAGTTGTCGGTCATCTTTTAATTTTACTCCTGATAGTTTTCGTTGCCTGGCTTGAGTGAGTAAATAAAAAATGGTATCGGCCGCTTTTTCATAATCGAGTCCCAAGGGTCGAATATTGGAAACACAGTTTCGGTTGGCATCAGTATTGCCGCTTTGTGGGTGGTGGACAAGATAGGCTCCCAGGCTATCTGGAGAACTCAGTCCCGGGCGCTCACCAATAAGAATGACGGCTATTTTCGCACCTAGGAAAGCACCGATTTCGTCTTGTAGCGCGACCCGACCAAAGCGAGCGACGACCAAAGGGGCGATAGAGCAGGACGATTTATACAATTTGGGTAGCAATAATTTTAGAAGATTTGTTGCGTGGGCATGTACAGCAGTGGCAGATAAACCATCGCTGACAATAAATACTAAATCTGATGACTGCTTTTTATCTTCCAGAATAGATCTTGATTCGCTATTTAAGCGTCGCCCTAAATCCGGGCGCTGCAAATATTGAGCACGATTCTTTACCAGACTTTGGACAAGCAGGACTTTTCCACCTAGCTGTTGGAGTTGCTTAATTAATCCGTGACAATCAAATTCACACTGTACAGCATCACGAGCCCGGGCATGGGCGAGTTTAAAATTTAACCACTCTGCAGTAGTAAGGCTTCCACCCGCTCGCCCCAAAGCGATACGGGCAGAGGTATGTTGTTTTAGGTCAAACCAGGGATCGGTTATCGATAGTGTTTTTTTCACTGAATTCAGCTCTCTTTTTGAATACTACATTGCTTGTAATAGTGGATGTAGATTGTCAGTTGGCAGCAAGTTATTGCTTGCATCAACGATCCCCATTTTGATTAGCCATGCTTCAAACTCGGGAGCCGGTTTTAAATTCAATGTCTGTCGCAAATACTGACAGTCGTGAAAAGACGTGGACTGGTAATTGAGCATAATGTCATCCGCGCCCGGTACGCCCATAAAATAATTGCATCCTGCGACGGCAAGCAGAGTAATAAGATTGTCCATATCGTCCTGATCGGCTTCCGCATGGTTGGTATAGCAGACGTCACACCCCATTGGAATCCCAAGCAATTTTCCGCAAAAGTGATCTTCCAGCCCTGCGCGGATAATTTGTTTGCCATCGAATAAATATTCCGGGCCTATAAAGCCCACCACGGTATTTACTAAAAGTGGGTTAAAATTTCTCGCAACGCCATAAGCTCTGGCTTCTAAAGTTTGTTGATCAATGCCATGGTGAGCTTCAGCCGACAAACACGATCCCTGTCCAGTTTCGAAGTACATAACATTATTGCCAACTGTGCCGCGATTCAGCGATAAGGCTGCCTGGTTTGCTTCTTCTAATAATGGTAAATTAATGCCAAAACTAGTCATAGCGGCTTCAGTTCCGGCGATAGACTGGAAAATCAAATCTATAGGTGCATTCTGGCGTAGTGCTTCGAGCTGAGTTGTAATATGGGCAAGAATGCAGGATTGTGTGGGTATCTCAAATTTTTGGATTAGCTCGTCCAGGCCAGTGAGTAGCCGTTTTACACGATCAACGCTATCAGTGGCCGGATTTATGCCGATAACAGCATCGCCGCAGCCGTACATGAGGCCATCGAGTATGGATGCACCGATTCCCTGCGCATCATCAGTGGGATGATTTGGCTGCAGACGTATCGATAATCTTCCGGGAAGACCAATGGTGCTGCGAAAACGGGTGACTACCTCACATTTGCTTGCAACCAGAATCAGATCCTGGTTGCGCATAATTTTACTGACTGCTGCGACCATTTCCGGCAGTAACCCGGGCGCTAAATGAGCTAATTTCTCCGTTGTCGTTTGGTAACTGAGTAAACGATTTCTGAATTCGCCTACTGTGTCATTTGCAATACTGGAAAATGCTTCAATATCGTGTTGCTCGAATAGAAGTCGTGTAATCGAGTCGGATTCGGGTGGAATCAATGGTTCTTGAAGAAATCGCTTTAATGGTATATCTGCAAGCAACATCTGCGCCGCAACACGCTGTTCGTCACTTTGAGCAGCGATTCCGGCCAGATAGTCACCGCTTTTAGCGGGTGAAGATTTTGCCAGTACGTCGACTAAATCTTTAAAACTATAAGACTTGTGTCCGACTGAATAATTGTATTGTGCCATAGTCTCGCAGTCTGTGTAGCTATCGCTACAATTGACGAACTGAGTTTCAGCCTACTTCTCAATAGGGGGTTATACGCTGGTGTGTAAAAATTATATCAAGTAATGGCTTTCGCTATCCTAACTCGTTTAAATAGAAAAAGGCAGTAACTATGGACGCCTATGCGAATTTTTCTGAGTTGAGTGTCGTCGAAGTAGAGGATAAGGATTATCGAATTTCTGCATATTCTGGTGTGAGTAATGTTTTGATTCTCGCACCTCACGGTGGAAAAATTGAACGGGGTACTTCTCAGATCGCTCTTGCTATAGCGGGTTGTGAACATTCCTGTTATTGCTTTGATGGAATTAAACCAGGTTTAAAACCAAACCGGGTATTGCATATCACAAGTAATCGTTTTGATGAACCTAAGGCGATTTCAATGGTCGAGAAAGCCTGCTCTGTGATTACGATTCATGGCGCTCGGGGAGAGGAGCGGGCCGTTTATTTCGGTGGCCTGGATCAGGAATTACGCCGTATCATTGCCGACTCACTTCGCGATCAGGGTTTCTACGCTTGCGACGATCCAAGCCCCAGTCGCCAGGGAGTTGGAGTGACCAATATCTGTAATCGTGGGCAATCTGGAAAAGGTTTGCAAATCGAACTGACTTTTGGTCTCAGAAAAACTATGTTTGTGCGCACTACAGGAAAGCCCGGATGGCGAACTACCGATGTATTTAGTAAGTTTGTTGTAGGGGGGTTAGGCGGGCGCTCCTATTTTAGCTGACGTCGCCCCGGATTCCGTTACACTTCATCCAGGCTACGATTGCTACGAGGCAAATTAGTCGCCTGGATGAAGTGTAACGGAATCCGGGTGACACGGAAAAATGAATGTTGGTTGTTAACGCTTAGACAGTTTTTCAGGTCACATACTCCACTTTTGCAACATCCTCTTCAAAATATTCCAGTTCTTCTAATTGTGCTTCAATCTCTTCCCGTACAACATTTTTGAAATCAATAAAGTGTTCGTATTGTGCGCATACTGAAAGATAGTGCGGTAATACGGCGGTATTTTTAATTAAAATACTGATTGAATGATGCCAGAATTTCCAACGGGTTTTGCGTATAACCCCTTGACGCCACATCATGATATACAGTGCGCGTAGTTCATAGAGTGACGGTAAAATTATTTTCATCTTACTGAATTTTACCGGAGCGCCAAGTTTTAAAAAACAGCGGTATGCACGATCTATATAGGTGATTGGGTCGTAAATATCTGCAAATGCTTCTACGTACTCCCGGGCGAGTTCCTCTACCGGGCGCTGTGGAACAAAATTGGTCATTGATGTTTGGTTAATATCACTATCGGATTTAAGCAGTCGACCTTCTTTTTTAAGACGATCCCATAAGGCGGTATTTGGAAGTGCCTGCAACATGCTGAAATTCGCCGTGGGAATGGCGGTCGATTCTATAAATTGTGCGATTCTGGTACCTGCACCCTTTTTTTCTCCGTCAAATCCAACGATAAATCCACCCATTGGGCGAAGGCCGTATTCAATGATTGATGCAACCCCTTCAACCATTGAGTTACGCACATTCTGATATTTCCGAGTCAGGCTAAGACTGTCTTCATCGGGTGTCTCGATTCCAAGGAACACCGAATCAAAATTGCAGGCGACCATTAAACGCATAAGTTCTTTATCACTGGCCAGATCCAGTGATGCTTCGGTCATAAATTGAAATGGGAAATTATGTTGTTTTTGCCATTTTTCAAGTTCTCGAAGCATTTTTTTGGCATTCTTTTTATTGCCAATAAAATTATCATCGACGACCAATATCCCTCGTCGCCAACCCAATTCATACAGGTAATTTAATTCGGCAAGTACCTGTTCTGGAGTCTTAGTGCGCGGTTTTCGGCCATAAAGGGTAATGATGTCGCAGAATTCGCAGAGGAAGGGACAGCCTCTTGAATACTGGAGTGCCATCGTATCGTAAGCATCCAGGTCGAACAGCTCAAAACGGGGTATTGGCGTAGAAGTAACATCGGGTTTTTCACCATTGGCGTGAAAAACTCCCTGAGTATCGCCCCGCTCCAGAGCTTCTAAAAATAAAGGCAAGGTGATTTCGGCTTCGTCCAGCACCAAATACTCCACCCCCGCTGCTTCCAGTTCGTCAGGACAGGAAGTCGCATAGGGTCCTCCGATTGCCACAGGTTTTCCATACTTTTTGGCGATAGAAATCTGTTCAACCAGGTCGCTGCGGTGAACGATCATCCCGGAAAATAATACGATATCAGCCCATTTCCATTCAGCCTCTGTGACCGGGCGTATATTCCGATCAACCAGCTTGAATTCCCAGGAATCCGGCAGGAGTGCCGCTACAGTTGTGAGCGCCAAAGGAGGGACGAGAGCTTTCCGTCCGGCTAATTCAAGAACCGCTTCGAAGGACCAGAATGTTTTGGGAAATCTTGGCCAGATTAGTAAACAGCGCATTTATACACCTTGGATTTATTAGAATTTGGGGGCTCGCTCTTTAGGAACGAGGATTCTATACTATACGAATCTTGACTTGTCTTATTGTCCGTCTTCTGCGTTGTAGCAACAGTTGCGTAGCCCTGCTATGCGCCTGTTGCTACGCCTTCAAGACAAACAATTATCCTGCGTCAATCTTTCGCATATTATTAAAACCTCGCTCTTTAGTGGGCAAGGCTATTATGTATCTATCCGGTCACCGGGCGCAATGTTCCCATCTGTTTAAGATATTGGAAATGCGATATTAAAGCAGACCCAAATGTTTTGTGTTCAAAATAAGGTACGCTATATTTTTCGCAGGTTTTTTTGACTATAACCCGGATAGCCGGGTAGTGCACCGAACAAATTCCGCAAAAAAGATGATGCTCTATCTGATAATTCAGTCCACCGACATAGCGTGTCAGCCAGCGATTATTGCAGGCAAAATTTGCAGTGCTTTTTATTTGATGTACGGCCCAGCTATCAGAAATGTGTCCAGCGGAGTCGGGAATGCCGTGTTGAGTTTCCCGGATCAGGTGTGCCACCTGAAACACCAGCACAATAATCATGCTGAGTACTACGTGCATGACAAAGAAGCCAATCAGAATCTTCCAGAATGGCAGGGCCAGAACCACGTACGGTATGTATAAAATATAAAAAAAATAGAATAACTTCCATGAGACCAGATAGACCAGTTCCTTGCGTTGTCTGGGGTGATCCAGTGTTCTGCCGTGTATTTTTTCAAACTCAAAAAATTGAATAATATCGTAACACAGCCAGCTGAGGCTGACCGTCGCGTAAGCGGGAATAGCGAAAATATGTTGATATTTGTTGGCAGGTATTAATTCTGCTGAGGGTGATACTCGCATTAAAGGACTGATTTTGACGTCCTCGTCTTTTTCATAAATGTTGGGATAACGGTGATGCAGGATATTGTGCTTGATGTGCCAGTTGTACTCGTTTGCACCCATTAAATTTAAGGACTGCGCCAATAAGCGATTTACCCAGCGGTGTTGGGAATAGGCGTTATGGCTTGCGTCGTGAGCGATACTAGCGCCGAAGCCAGCGAATCCAATACCCATGCCGACACACAGCATCAGCATCACCCAATCACTGAATTGTCCACTTAAAATCAATCCATAACAGCCAAAAGTAAACAAAAATATACAAATAGTATTCAACCACATTGCACGATTGGCGTAGGTGGACAGGCCTGTTGACTTAAAATAGCCTTGAACCTGCTCTCTAAGCTCGGCGTGAAAACGTTCGTCTTCACGGTCAAAGCTAATGTCCATGATAAATTCTCCAAATAAAATAACGATTAAATGGATTCTGAGTCAAAACTCATTTACCGAGAACGATTGTTGCGTTGTGGCCGCCAAACCCGAAAGCATTGCATAGCGCAACACCGACAGGTAATTCGATACTGTTTTGGGGAATAAAGGGTAACTTAATTTCAGCATCCTGATTTTCCAGATTGATTGTTGGTGTCACAATACCATATTTTATAGTCATTGCGGTGAGTGCGATCTGAATAGCAGAGGATGCACCGATAGGATGCCCCATCATGGATTTAGGCGCACTGATGGCTATTTTTCCCGTCTGATCTTCAAATAAGGTGTGAATGGCCTTGGCTTCTGCTGCGTCACCCTGAGAGGTAGAGGGCGCATGTGCATTAATGTAAGCGACATCGCTTGGGGTAACCGCAGCGTTCTTTAAAGCCAGACGCATTGAACGGGCCATATAGTCTCCATCTTTGCGGGGTGCGGCCAACTGATAAGCCTCGCTGACAAGACTCGATCCCAGTAATCGGGAATAGGCTTCGGCACCTCTTCTTCGAGCGTGTTCACCTGATTCAAGTACCATCACGGCGGCGCCTTCGCTCATAATGAAACCACTGCGATTTTGGTCAAATGGACAACTTGCGGCTGAACCCATTTGATTATTCGCCGATAATGCGCCTGCTCGATAATAGGCCAATAAGGTATGTTTGGTGACCGTTGAATCAGTACCGCCAGCCAATACCACATCGACCTGGCCGCTATCCAGCCAAGACATCGCCATGGCGACGGCATGAGCACCCGATGCACAGGCTGCACTCACTGTCGTTGAGGGTCCTTCCAGTCCATGTCGTATGCTTAGCATGCTGGTGGGTGCGTTCAACATGGTTTTAACGACAAAATGGTGGTCGATGATTTTGTCCATTTCTGCTGATCCATTGCGCAGAAAGTCCTCGACCGGCCCCATATAATGTAATGGACCCGCAGCAACACCCATTATCACTCCGATTCGGGTTACATCTTCATGTTGTAGGTCAAGTTCGGAATCATTCAGGGCTTCCTGACCTGCAAACAGCGCCAGGCGAGTAAATCGAGCATAACGGTTGCGAAAGGGCAGGCGGATTTTGCTGGTAAACTCTTCGTCAAAATTTTCTGCAACCTCACCGGCAATTTGAACCGGTTCGTGGTCGGCATCATAGTAGCGTATCGGTCCTATTCCCGATCGGCCTTCGCAAAATCCTTCCCAGCTCTGATTTCTGCCGATACCGAGTGGCGTGACCATACCAATGCCGGTTATGCAGATATCGCGTGAAGAAGTATTCATGAAAGCAATTTATATCAGGTTGTTGAGATTTAGGGGTTAAGCCAATTAATTGTCTGAAACGTGTATAGCCATCTTTGGTTCTGTTGCCTTGCGTTTATTAACGCAGCCAGAACGAAATAATAGTTTTATTTGCTTTTAATCGTAACTATTTGCTGAAATTAAAAAAAGTGGCTGCAAGTCTTTGGTTATTTGGGTATCTGCAGCAGTGCTTACAGGGAAGTATTCATGCGTTCTGAATAATCCAGGATTTGCACGCTAAGGAGCGAGGTTTTAATAATATGCGAAAGAATGACGCAGGATTATTGTTTGTCTTCAAGGCGTAGCAACAGGCGCATAGTCGGGCTACGCAACTGTTGCTACAACGCAGAAGACGGACAATAAGACAAGTCAAGATTCGTATATTATTGAATCCTCGCTCCTAAAAGCAGGTCATGCTGAATAAATACCTTTAACCTTTTATTCTTCGCGTCCAACCGTTCGGTGTTTTCTGTGCCGCAATCATATGACACAGGGTTTTTTCGGTTCTATAGGTTGCCAGCGCCAACATGATATAGCGCCGAAAATGCACATAAAAATCTCCAGCTGCAGCTCGTAATTCGACCGCATGTCCGTCCATGTTTTCGGCCCATTGGCTGAGTGTTTTCTGATAATGAGTGGAAATGTTTTCCAGATACACGGGTAGCAACTCGGCTTCTTCCATTAGACGAAACATTTCTCCTCCCGATACCATCGCTCCGGTATAACCAAAAGTCTGGTCAACGGCTAGAAACCCGCGATCATTTCGATATTTTTCCGTTAAAGAGTTTTTATCGTAGCAACTTTCCTGCACAAAAAGGATTCCGCCTGGTTTTAATATTCTCTGGCAAAGCTTGAAAATTTTGTCTTTGGCCTGCATATGAATGATGCTTTCCAGAAATATGATTTGGTCAAAACTATCGTCGGCAAATTCAGACTCGATGACATCACAGATATTGATGTGGATCTGTTGTTCCAATCCACGCTGTTTGGCCATTTGCATTGCCCAATCTTTTTGTACTTCGCTGACCGTGAGTCCGGTTGCTTCGCAACCATAGCGCTCGGCAAAATACAGCATGGGCCCAGACCAGCCACAGCCTATATCCAGGAGTTTATCTCCAGGTTTCATTTCACAGATCGCGGCAATCTTATCCATTTTCTGGATCTGAGCAGTATTTAAGTCATCATCATCATTCAGGTAATAACCCGAGGAATAGTTCATATTTGCATCGAGCATTAATTCAAACACCCTTGGATTGGTGTCATAGTGAACTCGGCTTTCAGTAGATTGCTTAGGTTCCATAGGGTGTGATTAGAATGTTACCGATGTGTGCGGCGAAATCGATATTGGATGGAAAGAGAATGATGGTTTTGAATTTAAACGGAAAGGAATGTCTATTCATCGAGTACGAGTTTTCGACGACGGTATCGAACGGCTCGACCAGGATGCTACGAGATTTACCCGGCGACTGCGGCGATTGGCTGACGAAATTTCTTGAAATATTGTGTCATACGAAGGATCATCCGCGATTTTAATTCACCACTCCACAATCCGGTATATAACTCTGTTCCCATATCAAGGTCGGCAAAGTATTCAATATGTTCCTGTGGCATTTGCAAATTGCCCCAGATAGCACGAAATTGGGGCCATACCATGGCGCGTTCTTCATCGCTACAGCTTTTGCATAAAGATTCCAGTGCAACCTGGTTAAAACGGAAATGGCGCGTTTCGTCACGGGCAATTCGTTTAAATAATGCTCGCATTTCCGGGATATTACATTTTTCACCTGCCGCAGTGTAGGCAATAACGGCTGCGAATTCCTGGATGACGCCGAAAATCAGCTGAACCATACGCCTGTCGATATCCGGATCGATCAGGATGCTTTCAAAATATTCTGAATAACTATTGACGAAATCACCTTTTTCAAGGCCGATGAAATCTTCGTCTGTAAGTGGTTCGCCCAAACCTTCAAGCATACGTCTTAAAACCACGTAGTGAACGTATTCTTCGGCGGCCCAGATAGCAGACCACATGCGCAATTTAAAGTCGTTGTTATAACTTTTCAGGTAACTGCCGACATAGTGGGCGACACCATATTCGTTCAATGCCGTACTACGCATAAATTGCACCACATCGTCCGGAACGCGTGAACGGTCAAATTTCAGATCCTTAAGCTCCGCCAGATCAGGCCACATTTTGCGTCCACTGATATAAAACTTGTCCAGCGTGTCGGGCGAAGGGAAACTGGGCGAAAATGGTTTGGTATCCATAAATTTGCTTAGTTAATCGCGGTCGAATTCAATCCGGTGGACTGTGGTTTACATAAAAGGTCTACCACGTCACGGAATGTTTTTATTTTGCTCAAATCTGAATTTGTCGGCAATACAACATCGAAGCAGTCTTCAACTTGCATGACCAAATCAACCATACCCAGTGAATCAATATCAAGGTCTTCAACAAGACGTGTATCTTCGTTAATCTCATCAGAGGACTCGAGGGCGAGGAGTTCTACCAGTTCATTTTTCAGCCTGGCGACAATTTCATCACGGGAAATGTCCGGGTTGCCAGCTAAATTACTCATAATACGATACCCTTACCAAGAAAAGTGGTTATAAAATCAAAAAACTAGACATGGAAAAATATTTCTATGCGGAAGTTAAGTTTATTATTGTTTAGTTAGGTCACGCGAAAGTAACCCAACATGCCGAATTCCATTATACCCAATGAGCTTATTATGGCAATCGTATAGGAGGCGGTTCTCGGACTGGATCCTGGTTTGTAAAAACTCGTTCGAGGATGCGGTAGGTCTTGTAAATATTGCCCCGCAGGGTTCGGCCAAGACTGTTCATCATATCGTTTTCTTCTAAAACCCAGGAGCATTCCAATCTTTTGTACCCTTGTGTTCTTGCGGCACGTGCGGTTTCTACCCAAAACACGGCGTCAATGCCACGTCCCCGATACTCCTCTTTGACACCCATGGCAATGAGTCGGATTTGGTTGACTTTACGCCGGTACCAAAGAAACTTTAGCAAACCTGTCGGTAATAATTTTCCACCGCCACACCAGCGTAATGCCTGGTGAAAATCCGGTAGTGCGAGTGAAACTCCAATGGGTTGTCCATCCGGTTTTTCTGCAATTAATATCAAACTAGGGTCCACCAGTCGTTTCATGGCATCCGAAAAATGGTCGCATTCGCGCACCGTCATGGGTACAAATCCCCATTGTTTTCCAAATGCTCCATTGTAGACTTCGCGGATCAGCAGATTTTCCTGTTTCATTTGGCGAGTATTAATCGTGCGAACTGTTATTTTTTCACGTGTGACAACTTTTTCGGCAATACGGAAAAGACTCGCAGGTGCATTGTCCCAGAGCTCATCTATGTCACCGATATAGGCAAACATATCCATATTTTTTTGATATCCACAGCCTTCGATCAATCTTAGGTAATAGTCCGGGTTGTAAGTCATCATGACCATAGGTGGTTCATTGAATCCATCGATCAATAACCCGCATTCGTGGTTGACCGAAAAATTCAGCGGGCCACGAATCGATTGCATTCCCTGGTCACGTACCCAGGTTTCGGCATGATCAAACAATGCGGCGGCTACTATGTCGTTGTTAATACATTCGAAAAAGCCAAATGCCCCTATTAATTCGTCATGAACCTGATTGTGGTTATCGTCAATTACGGCGCCGATAGTGCCCACTAACTCCTGATCTAAATAGGCCAGAAATAATTGATATCGAGCGTGTTCATAAAAAGGATTTTTATTGGTGTCAAAAAAATCCAGGCGTTCCTGTATAAAAGGCGGCACCCAATTCTGGTCGTCTCGATACAGTGTAAAAGGGAAATTAATAAATTTGAGCAAGTCCTGTTTGTCAGACACTGGTTTAATTGATAGGGTTGTACTCATAATAATTTCCAATATCTCCTATGGCGTCGATTCGACTTTATTTTATGGTCAGGGCGTTTCGGGGTACCATTTTGACTGTACAGGTTCTTAGTATCAACAGTTTGCACCTCTTTAATGATATGCTTTGCATGGTTTGCTCAGAATTAATAAATTTGGTGGTGAATCTGATGATTTCTACTGCAATCCACGGTTTCATGGTATCATTCCAGCAAAGCTGTTGAGGGAATAAAACTCAATAGATCAGCTACATTAGGTTCCGGTTGGACAGTTTTGATAAGAAGATTTAACTTAAAATTTTTGTCTTTCTTGTTAAACACTGTGAACGAAATTTGTATATTCGGGTTGTAGCCTGTAGTTTGCTGCAATTATACGATATGTTTGACAGATAGGAACCAAAATGGGGCTGAGTAAAGTGCCCAGGGTAGAGTTGTGAACAACCACATAATACCGGGTAGACCAAAGTCGTGAAATACATTCGGCAGCGTGTGGGATAGGGGTTTGCCTGCTGTGGAAATTGTGCGATTATAAATATAAAAAATACTTAGATTTCAAATTCTGAATCGGTGATTTATCTGCCACAGGAAGTGTCGGGTGCTTAGTGACGAGCTTTTAACTAACCTCCCAGAATCTGAGTCGCCGAGGAGTAGATTACGCAATGAACCTGTTTGATAAATGTTACGCTTTTCAGAGGGCGCATGTGGCTAAAAAGGCCGGATATTACCCTTACTTTATCCCCTTGGATGAAAACGAAGGTACGGAAGCAAGTTATCAAGGCCATCGCCTGGTCATGATCGGTTCGAATAATTATCTGGGCCTGACAACACATCCCGAAGTTAAAAAAGCAGCCGCAGAAGCCATTGAGCAGTATGGCTCGTCATGTACGGGTGCAAGGTTTTTGAACGGTACAGTGGCGTTGCACGAGGAATTGGAGCGTGAACTGGCTGATTTCGTAAACAAGGAAGCCGCATTGGTGTTCGCCAACGGTTATCAGGTAAATTTAGGTGTTATAGGCTCGTTGCTTGGGCGGCGCGATGTGGCGATTATTGACCACGATGATCATGCTTCAATCATAGATGGGTGTCGTTTATCGGTTGCTGAGGCGCGGCGTTTTCATCACAATGACATGGATCATCTGGAACATGTGATACGTACCTGTTCTGATAAAGCAGGTAAATTGGTTATAGTTGAAGGCGTATACAGTATGGGAGGTGACGTAGCGTCGCTCCCGGAAATTGTAAGTCTGTGCAAGAAATATGACTGTCGGTTGATGGTTGATGATGCTCATGGAATTGGTGTTATGGGTGAGGGCCGAGGGTCGGCGGCTCATTTTGGTGTCAGCGATGATGTCGATTTGATCATGGGGACATTCAGTAAATCCCTGGCTTCCCTTGGTGGCTTTATCGCGGGTGATGCTCAGGTGATCCATTATATCAAGCACTTTGCCCGAACCATGATTTTCAGCGCCAGTGTTACGCCGTCAAATGCGGCCGCGGCGTTGGCTGCGGTACGTATTATTCGGCAGGAGCCGGAGCGGATCGTGCGTTTGGACGAAATCAGTCAGCGTATGAAAAATGAATTTACAGATATGGGGTTGGATGTAGGCAATACCGAAACCCCCATCGTACCCATTATTCTGGGTGATGAAATGGCTACCTTAGGCATGTGGCGTGCGTTGTTTGACGCCGGGATCTTCACCAATGCAGTGATTCCTCCTGCGGTGTCACCTAACGCGTCGAGATTAAGAACCAGCTACATGGCGACGCATACCGACCAGCAGCTCGATACGGTAGTCGACACTTTTAAGGAAATCATTTCCCGTCCCGGTGGTTTGGCTGCGTCAGGTTTCAGCTAATTTTTAGACGCGTTACTCATCTGTGAGAACAGGGTTGTACCCGTGAATATTGCTATATTTACGGATTGTTATGTGCCTGTTAAAAACGGTGTAGTCACTTCGATTAGTCAACTTAGGGCGGGGCTGGAAGCAAAGGGCCACCGAGTGATTATTTTCACCGTTGAGGCCAGGCAACATATTGAGAGCGATCCGGAGATTATCCGTTTTCCATCTTTTCCCATTGGATTGGGTACGGAATTAGCGTTCGGGTGGGTCAAGCAGTCCGATGTTAATCGTATTATTCAGCTAAACAATATCGAATTAATTCATACCCACACTGAATTCAGTCTTGCTGTCAGTTCTATTTTTGCGGCAAGGCGTTTTTGTATTCCACGGGTACAGACTGTTCATACCATGTGGGAAGATTACAGACACTATATTATGCATGGCCTATTGTTTCGGCCGATTTTGATTCGTACATTGTTTAAATGGCTTCTAAAAGGATGTAGCGCAATCGTTGCTCCATCTCAAAAGGCTCGAAATTATTATCAGTCAATTGTTCCAGATACGGCTATCGATGTCATTCCCAATGGCCTGGATAGCAGTGTATTCAAGCATACAACTTTATCGATGGCTGAGATTGAGCAGGTTCGGTTGCAATGGAAACTTGGTAGCAGCGATAAAGTGGTATTGTTTGTGGGTCGAATTGGTAAAGAAAAACGCGTCTCTGAATTATTTGATGCACTACTGCCGGTATTAAGAGCTGATCCGTTAAATAAAATGGTATTTGTAGGAGACGGTCCTCTATTCAAAAAACTTAAAGCTCGGGCAGTGAATCTGGGGTTGGCAGAGCAATTCATATTTACAGGTTTTGTAGACTGGAATTCGATGCATGAACTTTATAGTCAGGCAGATCTTTTTGTGACTGCTTCGACCAGTGAAGTGCATTCGATGACACTCATCGAAGCAATGATGTGTTCTTTACCGGTGGTGGCAAGACGCGATGACAGTTTTCTTGATTCTATAGTGCATGAAAAAAATGGATATCTTGCCGATACTGACAGCGAATTAACAGAATATGTCAGACAACTTTTAAGTGATCAACTGAAACGAGAGAGTTTCGCCAGAGAAAGCTTAAAAAGTTCACAAAATTTTACTGCTAAAGCGCACAGTGACCAAATGGAAAAATTGTATAATCGCGTTTTGCTATCGGGTTCCTGACCAATGACTGTATGAGCTAGATTTGATATAGGTTGGCGTTGATGCACGAAACTAAAATTTGATTGACTTGATTTTAAGTTATTGTTCATTCGGCCTAAGTTATTTGAAGATGCTCCTGCGAATCTAAGTTCAGGCAAATCTGTGATAGGTTCAACATTTCCAAATCAATTTCCATAAAAAATAATATGAGGAAATATCAACTTGACGGTATCCGTTTTATACTGTTTTTGATGGTTTATACAACCCACTACCATCCTATGCCACTTAAAGTGGATTATTTTGGTTATGCATTGCCTGTTTTTTTTGTAATGAGTGGGTTTCTGATTACCAACGTATTATTGTCCGCGACCGCGCCTACGCTACTTGGGAAGCTGAAAATATTTTATATACGCCGGATTCTGCGCATTTGTCCGGCATATTACGTCGTGGTTCTTGCATTGATCATTATCGGCTCGCTCAGTTATCCATTGAGTTATCTGTTTTATTTGATCAATATCAAATTGTTTTCCTTAAGTGTGAGTCAACCTTCGGCGGAATTTCATGCCTGGTTTATGCAAGCATGGCGAAGCCAATCTTTGCATCTATGGTCGTTGAGCGTAGAGGAACAGTTTTATATTCTATATCCTTTAGTGCTTTATTTGACAGCGGCGCGTTTTCGTACGCTGATGTTGTTCACGCTGTTAGCGGCGAGTATTGCGGCGAGATTTTGGTTTATGGCAAATTATCCGCGTTCATTTTATGGTACATTGCTACCGGTTTGTACGGAATATTTTGTCTGGGGATGTTTGTTTGCATGGTTTGAGATCAACAATAAGCTGGAATGCCTGTCTGCATCCTGGACGCTATTGCTCTCTACGGTGGTAATTGTAGGTTTAATCTTTACAGAACACAGTTTAAAACAAGCGGGCTTCTTCCAGTTTACTACCTCACACTATCAAACACCCATTGCTCTGGCCATGGGGTTTTTTATCTGGGCACTATGGGCAATTGATGATGATCATGTGGTTGCCCGAATTCTAAGTTGGAAGCCACTGGTGTATTTCGGAGCGATGAGTTACACCTTGTATCTTGTGCATTTACTTGCCCTGGATGTTTTTATATTAACCGGCATAGATTTACCCTTCGTGCAACAAACCGATCAAATTGTCGGTGCTTTTATAACCACTTTGCTTATGGGTATCGCTGTCTGGCATCTTGTTGAAATGCCGGCGTATTCGCTGCGGCGTTATTTTCCTTATGGAAAAGGAAGGGGGCCGTAGGAGAACCGGTTTGAAACTGAAATTGAAGTGCGTGAGAACCAAGCCTACTTTCACTTTTCCTTTGAAGGCTTACGATACCAACAGGATGATAGACGAGAGATTTTTGATGTTCTAAGTGAATCCCTCAGTCTGGATGGATATTGTCAAAGCCCGTTTGGAACAGTGTTTATAGCAGCGACTGAAAGAGGTATCTGTCATTTTGACAGGGGTTGGCTATATGGTAACCCCTTATTCTCGTGATAAGTGGCTTTGTTAAGTGTTTTATTCGCATAATGCTAGCATTGCTTCTAATATATCAGTTTCTGACTCCTTTGATACATGTGATAACTCTGATCTGTCGTTAAAATAGGGTATTAAAGTGTCAAGCCATTGCTTAGCGTTACCCGAATTCAAATCTATCTCTATACCTGTGGTCCTATTAACCAGAACAGGGTTTTTAAACTTTGGGCTCTCGATATCAAAATTGGCAATGGGGAACATTACCCAGTATTCCTATATGTCAGCATAGTTGTCGCTTGTTCTTTTCCCCCATGGGGGAAATTTTTT
>CAZGQY010000078.1:0-1551 GCA_964528035.1 uncultured Methylococcaceae bacterium
ATGAGTTCATTTGCATTTTTTAGGCATTATATTGTTAATGGGGTATTGTTTTTTTTCCTCGTTAGCCTGTTCACAGTAGACGGATTGGCGTATGCCGAAGGCACAAGCGGTCCGGTCAGAGTGAGCATTCAAAATCGGTCGAACAGTAGTTTAAGCAATACACCGCTGACCTTCGGTCAAGTGTTTTCGGTGGGAGAAATCGGAAAAGGCGAGTCAATTGACGCTCGCATTGTAGAAACCGGCCAAGCGCTAACGATTCAGAGCGATGCGAAAGCGACGCATAATGATGAGTCATTACGTCACACCGTCCTGTCGACCGTGCTGCCGAGCATCAATGCAAATGAAAAACTGACAGTCGAACTGTCCGCTGGAAGCGGAACGGGCACCACGAGCGCGATTAACCTGGCGGATTTGTTGGCGACCGGATACGATGCCGTAGTGCGTATTACCCTGGGTGGAACGGTGTATACCTCGTCGGCTCGATCGCTGCTTGAAAAAGGCCCTGGAAAAGTCTGGTTGAGTGGAAGCCAGGCGACAGAATGGCTGGTTCATGACGACAAAGGAGTCAGAGACAGCAGCGGCAATGCCCATCCGCATGTCATGGCCCGGTTTGCAATACGTGCGTATGCAAATGGCGGGAGCATCATCAATGTACTCACCGATGTTAGCGTAGAAAACAACTGGACCTACGAGTCTGGCCCGACGAATCGAAGCTACGACGTATCCATCACAATAAACGGCAGTCAGGTTTATAGCAAGAACAGCCTGCCGCATTATCATCACTCTCGCTGGCACAAGAAGTTTTGGACCGCGGGAGAGCCGCCCGTACATATCGGCTATGACCCGCATCAACTGATGGCGACCGGCGCGGTGTCTAATTATGACCCTAATCTGGTTTACAACACCGACCCCAGTCAACTGCAGACCTATGTGGGTCGCACAATCGAACCCATGGAAATTGGCCTGGCAGAGCGATACATGCCGGATACCGGGGCGCATATTGATATAGGCTTATTGCCCCGCTGGGCCGCAATGTGGTTACTGAGCCAGGATTACTGGGCGAAGAAAACCACGGTAGACCAAGGGGGAGCCGGGGGTTCGTGGTCGATCCATTATCGAGATAAAGGGACGGATTTACCGGTATCGTTGGACGATTACCCGTATTTATGTTCTGCGGACAAGTGCAACTATGGGGATACGGTGAACCCCTCGACCGGCAAATCGGAAGCGGCGGCGGCGTGTTCAGGGTGTGGCAATCCATCTACACATGACAAGGCCCATCAACCCTCGTTTGCCTATCTGCCGTATTTGATCACAGGAGAATACTACCTGTTGGAAGAGCTGCAATTCTGGGCGAACTACAACATGCTGGATGGCACCCCGGCGTACCGAGGCTATGAAAAAGGCACGTTTTCAGGGCAGGTCCGTGGTCAGGCCTGGTCGATGCGAGAACTGGCCCGGGCGGCGTACATCACGCCGGATAGTCATCCGCTGAAAGCGTATTTTGTGAATAAGGTCGAGAACAACATCAGCCGCTATACGTATAAGTAT
>CAZGQY010000078.1:1651-17873 GCA_964528035.1 uncultured Methylococcaceae bacterium
GGCGGCTATGCGGATCAGCCGACGGGTTATCCCTCGAACCTGCAGCCGGCGTTAGCGATCGCGAAGGATACGGGAATACCTGGAGCGTCAGAAGCCTGGGCACGATTTGAGAGTCGATCTGTAAAGCCGGACTATTCTGGCTATCCGAATTTTGCAGTGGTACCGCGCAACACACCGATAACGGGTGGCGGCGGGAGCACGCCGAACAATCCACCGATCGCCAGGGCGGGCAGTGATATCAGTATCATCGATAGCGATGACAATGGTAGCGAGACGGTGACATTAAATGGTGATGCCTCGAGTGATTCGGATGGCACGATTGTCAGTTATCGCTGGAAGAATGGCGCTACAGAACTCGGCAGTGGCTCGGAGATATCGCCGTCCATAGCGGTGGGCACCCATACGGTCACGCTGACGGTGGAAGATGATCGAGGCTGGACGGACAGTGATACCGTTCAGGTGATTGTGACATCACCGTCTGGATCGTCCGGTAGCGGAGGCACAGGTAGCGGAGGCACAGGTAGTGGTGGCACAGGTAGTGGTGGCACAGGTAGTGGTGGCACAGGTGGTGGTGGCACAGGTGGTGGTTCGACATCCGGATCGGGTTTGGTTGGAAACTGGAACTTTGATGAAGGTCAGGGAACGATCGCCTCGGATAGTACAGGGTCGAATCACGGTGCCTTGGTCAATGGCCCGGTCTGGGAATCTGGCGCTCTCAGGTTTGATGGAGTTAATGATTATGTTGACTTAAAAAAAATGGATATACCTGACGGAACAGGCATGAGTATTAGCATTTGGTATAAAGCCGATAATTTTAATGCTTCAGATGCTCGGTTTTTGTCGAAAGCCAATGGGACTTCTGACCAGGATCATCTATGGATGTTAAGTGCCCTAAATGGAACTTCTCTGCGATTTCGCCTAAAAACCGATAATCAAACTACAACGCTGGTTAGTCCTGCTGGAGGAGTGATCGCGGGTTCATGGCACCATGTGGTTGCAACTTATGACGGTCAGTCTATGAAGTTGTACAGAGATGGGCAGGAAATTGCCAATCAGGCTAAAACAGGAAGTGTCGACAAAGATCCTAATATGGGTGTTGTGATCGGTGCTCAACCTGGAGATATTGGCAGTAGGAATTTTGATGGTTTGCTGGATGATGCCCAGATATTTAATCGAGCGCTGACAATAACAGAAATACAGGCATTATCAGGAACGGGTCCAAGTAGTGGTGGAAGTGGTGGCGGTACTGGCGGGTCTTCAGGCAATATTCCGCCTACTGCTGAAGCGGGGGTGAGCCAAACTATTGTTGATTCCGATGATAATGGTGTTGAATCTATATCCTTGGATGCCAGTGGATCGCAAGATTCTGACGGCATAATTGTAGATTACTCCTGGGCGAATGAAGCAGGAACAGTCTTATCAACAGAAAAGTCGCCTAGCATTTCACTAGGGCTTGGAACTCATATTATTACATTGACTGTCGTTGATAATCTGGGTGCAACAGATAGCGATACGGTAGCGATTAGTATCAATAAGATTGGAGGGGAAGTCTGTACTGCAACCTCCGGTAGCAGTTCTTCTAGTGGTGGCGGAACTGCGTCCCCTGTAGCTACTGCCGTGAACAGTAATGCATCTTCTGATCGACAGGCGATTGATAATCTGGCACCAGGTCAGTGGTATGAGGTTCAGGGATCTCGAATGGATAAGGTTTACCCTGGTTCGATACCGTCAGGCGATCCGGCTACAATCATGGTGGCATGGAGCGGTGGTGTTTATGATTCAAATAATGACCGACTCATGGTTTTTGGTGGTGGTCATACCGACTATGCAGGCAATGAAGTCTATGCATTCGATATTAATTCTTTAGCGTGGAGTCGATTGAGTAACCCATCGGCACCTAGGGACGCCGATCGATATAGCGATGGAACCCCTACTTCTCGACATACCTATGATTCGATGAAATTCGTTCCTGCATTGAATTCAATGTGTTCGTTTGGAGTGGGTTCAAGGTGGCAAATTGGTTATCCCTCCAATGTTTCGGATTGTTTTGATGTGGGAACCGGTCGATGGTTTCAAATTCCTAACGTGCCTCGTTCTTCGGCGGGACCTGGGCATAGGACGGCATATGATCCGAATACAGGCCTGATTTACCATCATGGTGGATCAACGGGTAATGCGGGGATCAGCGTGTTTGATCCGTCATCTAAGAAGTGGGTGGCGACATACAATGGTGTTTCCTGGATGCAGGTTAATGCTACCGCAGCGTTTGATCCAAAACGCAATAAGATGATTTCTATTGGTGCCGGTGAGGCGTTTGTATGGGATATCGGTGCGGGTTCATATACCGCCAAGCCGTTGAATACTTCTGGTGCAAATGGAATTGTGGGGTCTCAGGCTCCTGGGGTTGTGTATGACCCAGTCATTGATCGTTTTGTGGCCTGGTCTGGGGGTGGTAGTGTCTATACCTTGAATATGGATACTCTTGTATGGAGTCAGGTTTCCTTGACCAATAGCGTCAGACCAGGACCTGGGCAGAGTCGTGGAACCTATGGTCGATTCCAGTACATCCCATCAAAAAATCTTTATGTTGCTGTTAATGAAACCAAAAAGAATGTTTTCTTTTTCAAGTTGAGTAATGGTTCCGGTACGGGTGGTGGAAGTGGTGGTACTGGCAGTACAGGTGGTGGCGAAAGCTGCACACCAGAAAATCAACCTCCTACTGCGAATGCGGGCAATGATCTTCTTGTTACCGATGCAGATGATTCTGGTGCAGAAAATGTTGAATTAAACGGCTTAAATTCCAGTGATATTGATGGTTCGATTGTTAGTTATCAATGGTTAAAGAATGGCAGTGAAATTGCTACTGGTTCAAAGCCTGTGGTTTCGTTAACAACGGGTGAACACAATATTACCCTGGTTGTAACGGATGATTATGGTGATACTTCTGCGGATACGGTTACCGTGAATGTTAAGCCAGCTACGATACCATCATCGAATAAAGCTCCGATTGCTAATGCCGGGCCGGATAAAACAGTTACAGATGCGGATGGAGACGGTAGTGAATCTGTAGCGCTAAGCGCGGCCGGGTCAAGTGATTCAGATGGATCGATTGTTAGCTATAACTGGAGGGACAATGGTAAGAAAATTTCCAGTCTGTCAGAAGATAATGTCACACTGAGTGTTGGTGAACACGTTTTAGTGTTAACTGTTGTTGACAATGAAGGTACTACCGGTCAGGACACGGTCATTGTGACAGTCGAGTCAGGCGGTACCGGTGGTGGTTCGGGTTCAGGCAATGTTCTTCGGGTTGGTTCAAGCAGAACCTATAAAAGACCGAGTGATGCAGCAGCAGTTGCTCAAACAGGAGATACCATTGAGATTGATACGGAATTATATCTGGATGATGTTGTTGTCTGGAGAACTAATGGCATCAATATTAAGGGAGTTGGTGGAAGACCTCATATTAAGTCGACCAAAACAATTCTTTATCAACCGGGTAGTGATAAGGCGAATGGTCAGGGTACCTGGGTTGTGAAGGGTCAAGATATCACCATTGACAATGTCGAAATATCCGGGACCAAGGTAACGGATGAGAATGGAGCGGCGGTTCGTATTGAAGGACAAAACTTAACGATCAAAAATTCATATTTCCATCACAATGAAAATGGATTATTGGGCGGTGGTGGAATTTTAACCATCGAGAATACCGAGTTTGCCTACAATGGAACTGGAGATGGGTTTACTCACAATATGTATATTGATACTGGAGACACCTTAATCCTGAAAAATAGTTATTCGCATCATGCCAGCATTGGTCACAATGTAAAATCCAGGGCGCAGAAAAATTATATTCTCTACAACAGGATTGAAGATCAGGATGGTACCGCGAGTTATCAAATTGATATACCGCAGGGTGGACAAACCTTTATTATCGGTAACTCAATTCAACAGGGGCCCAATAATGATAATCCAACTATTATTGCCTATGGTGCAGAAGGAGGTAGTAAAGGATTTAACCCGATTCGCGAGCTAAACGTTTCCAGTAATACGGTTGTTAATGATCATTACAAAGGCCAGTTTTTGTCAATATCCGGTAGTCCTACGCAGGTAATTAAAAATAACCTGTTTGTTGGAGCAGGCAGCTTGGGCGTGAGTCTGGACAGTTCGAATATGAAGACTGATAATCCGGGATTTGTTGATCGAGCTGGTTTTGACTTCCATTTGACCGGTACTTCGCCCGCAGTGGATCAAGGGTATTCACCAGGTAGTACAAGCGCTGGTTATCCGTTGACTCCTTCATATCAATACGTACACGTTGCCAGTAGTGAAGCGAGGTCTGTAGCGGGTTCCTCAATCGACTATGGGGCGTTCGAGTACGGTAACGGTGGGTCCGGTGGAGGCAGCAATCAAGCACCGGTAGCTGCTGCAGGAAACGATCAGACTGTTAAAGATGTGAACGGTGACAATGTCGAAACTGTTGATCTAAAAGACGCTGGTTCTAATGACCCCGATGGCAATATTGTTAAATATGAATGGCTGGTTGCCGGTCAGAATAAAACGGGTAAGGAAGTGTCGCTAGCATTAGCTGTAGGCCAACATATTGTAACGCTTAAAGTAACTGATAATGATGGAGCGAGCAGTACGGATACATTAGTTGTTACAGTGCAACCAGCGGATACGGGTAGCAGCAATACGGCTCCGACAGCGGTAATTTCTGTTGCTGAGAATGCTTATGTAAGTGAAGTTGTTGAGGTTTCAGGTGCGAAAAGTTCAGATGTGGATGGCGATAATTTAAGTTATACCTGGCAGTTACAGGGCCCATCTGGCAGCACTTCGTCTTTGAACAAAAAAGATGGTGACGCTGTCTCGTTTACGCCCGATGTTGTCGGTGGCTATGAATTGACCTTAGTAGTGAACGACGGAACAGAATCAAGCGAGGTAGTAAAAGAGACTGTACAGGTCAGTGACGAGGCGGTGACGGAAGGATTGGTTGCACACTGGAAATTGGACGAATCGACGGGTTCCACTGCGACAGATAGTGTTAACAGTTTTGACGGGGGATTGGCGAATGGGCCAACCTGGTCGCCAGGCGTTGGACACGATGGCGGAGCTCTAAAATTCGATGGAAAAGATGACTATGTTGATCTGAGGGGCATGGATATCCCGAAAGGTACGGGAATGACTATAAGTTTGTGGTACAACGCGGATAATTTTGCGACATCGGATGCGCGGTTTATCTCAAAAGCGAATGGTGTCCAGGACAGTAATCATCTTTGGATGTTAAGCGCTTATAAGGGTACATCACTTCGCTTTCGTCTAAAAGCGGGGGACAAGACATCAGTTCTTGTAAGTCCGGCAGGAAATTTGACGACGGGTAAATGGCAGCATGTTGTTGCTACCTACGACGGTTCATTCATGAGGTTGTATAGAGACGGAGTGCAAATTGCCAGTTTAGCTAAGACAGGAAGTAGGAATGAAGATCCAGGTATGGGTGTTGCGCTGGGAGCACAGCCTCAAGGTGCTGGCGGCAGACATTTTGATGGATTAATGGACGATGTGCGAATCTACAATCGAGCGTTGAGCGCCGCAGAAATCCAGGCAATGGTTGATAATGGATCGGGCGAGGGTAGTGTAAATCGCCTACCTGTGGCAAATGCCGGTTCGGATCGCAGTATTTCCGATCAGGATCGTAACGGTACGGAAGACGTGGTTCTGGACGGTAGAGGATCAGTTGATCCTGATGGGAAGATTGTAAGTCATGAATGGACGTTGCCGGGTGGTGAAGTCATTTCAGGCGAAACAGTTACGGTTCGTTTGGCTTCCGGCATGAAGCATACCATCAAGCTGGTGGTTACAGATAATGAAAATGCGACTGGTAGCGATACTGTCGTTATTCACGTTAAGGGTAAGAAAGTCCATTCCTTAGTGAGTCCGACAGCAGGGTCAACGCTGAAAACGGACAAGATTACCTTCACTTGGGATGATTATGGAGACGCTAAGGAATCATGGGCCTTACAAGTAGGTACTACCTCGGGTGGAAAGGAGGTTTATAAGAAAATACTGGATGGCAGTGTGAAATCTCATACGGTTTATGGTTTGCCAGCGAATGGTAACACCTTATTTGTAAGGCTGTTTTCACGTAAGACAGCAACATCCACGTGGGAATATACAGACGACACCTTTAAGACGGCGAAATTAGAGAAGCCTTATATCTATTATCCTGCTCGTGGTTCCAGATTGAGAACCGCTGCTACATTTAGGTGGAAAGCGAAAGGCCGTAACGTGCGTCTTTGGAAATTGTACGTCGGTAGCCGTCGAGGTAGTAAAAACATATATGGTCGTACACTCCGAGGAAGTACGAGCAACGCGAGAGTGACTCGAATACCAGCAAATGGTCGAGGTGTTTGGGTACGGTTGTATTGGAAATCATCTTCGACATCTCCCTGGCAGCGTCGCGACTATTATTACAAGGGTCCGAAAAAAAGATAAGCTAAGCGGGTATTAACCGAGGAGCTAGCGATTGTTGGCTTGCCCTTCCTTAGTGAAAGTAAAATAGTGAGTAATCAGGAGATTCCGTTTATCGGGTCTCCTGATTTTTATTTTGGGCATTTAACAGGTTCAATAAAAAGAAACTACTCAGCAAGTACCGTGGTTAGGATGCAATCTGTTGGTTGTTCGCGGCGCGTAAATACCTCCCTCCAAGCTCTGATGCAATATCCATGTTGCAGAAAGCCGAGCAATCAACAGCTTAGATTTTCAGTAAATCATTCGCTGTCTGGTTACAATAAAAATAACAATTGAATAGTACTTTTCTTGGTATTCCTGCTTAAAATTTCTGTTAAGAAAATGCAGGGAATATGAGTGGAACTTGAATTTTAATATTCACTGACTATGAATTGTGTCTATAATTGGTGCGACAGATCAGGCCCGGGATTGATTCTTTTTTCTGAATGCATCAGGTTGCTAGTACTCCATCACAGTTGTGTTGGGGGATAGGTTATGTCGAGAAGTGGTCAGCTGCTAGCCGCACGAGCGCAGGACTAGTCGGACGTGTCAAGCGAGTGCAGCAACGCAGCTGGATGCTTATCGGCTGATATACCCGTCAATACAACAATGATGGAGTACTAGACTAAACAAGGTATGTTTAGGTGAGAACCAATGGTCGTTGGCTCTGCACTGTAAAATTCACTCATGATGGGGGTGCAAATGAATAAATTAAAATGGGCGATGTTGCAGATGGTTATCTGGGTTTCTGTATCCTTATTTTCTGTAACTGTAGCAGCAGAAGAAAAACCCCCAGGGGAGATTAAATTTGAGGCTTGTTCAGGGTGTCATTCACGTCCAGGATACGCAAATGCTGTTCCCCGATACCAGGTTCCAAAATTGGCGGGACAACATGCTGGATATCTGAAATCGTCAATCAAAGCTTATGCAAAAGGTGATCGTACACATGCAACTATGGTTGGCAATGCCGTTAGCATAAGTGATCAGGATATTGGTGATATTGTTGCTTATTTGGAGTCCTTTGATCTTGTCAAAAGTAATGAAAATTATTCGGGTGATCCGCTTATCGGTAAAGAAAAGTCAGCAAGCTGTATCGGTTGCCACGGAGAGGGCGGAGACAGTTCTGACGGTAATTTCCCTAAACTTAGCGGACAATACCAGAGTTATTTGATTGTGGCCCTTCAGGATTATAAGTTGGGAAAGAGAAATAACCCAATGATGAATGCAATGGTAGCAAGTTTAAGTGATGATGATATAGAAAATATCGCTGCATATTATGCGAGCCAAAAGAAAGGTTTGGGCGTAGTGGAGCGATAGTAGTTCACCCAGCATAGCGTCTACAATGAATTGTAATTGTCTTTGCTCAGCAATTTCCGTGTTCAGAGCACAAGCCATTGATTTTACTGGACGCGTGAATACATCCTGAAAGCCCTGCTGCAGAAGCGCAAACAATCAATGGCTTCTAGCCTTAGAATAATTGCGCTGAATTAGTATTAGTACTCCGACAATCTTGTATTGATGGGTAAAACTAGCCGACAAGCGCTCATCTACGTTGTTGCAGTTGCTCGATTAGTCCCTGCTAGTCTTTCGTTTAGCATATGAACGCTTCTCAAACAGCTCTATTTATCATTCATAAGTTGTCGGAGCACTAGTAAATTTTATATTCCTGTAGCCATGCGAACAGCAGAGGGAATTTATTTCATTGTGTTCTTTTTTGAGTAAGGAGCGAGGTTTTGATAATATGCGAAAGATTGACGCAGGATAATTGTTTGTCTTCAAGGCGTAGCAACAGGCGCATAGCCGGGCTACGCAACTGTTGCTACAACGCAGAAGGCGGACAATAAGACAAGTCAAGATTCGTATATTATTGAATCCTCGCTCCTAAGGGAGGATTTGGCAATCCATGCCGGTATGATTCCTCCTGGTCTTTGCCAGGCTTAAAACAACGTATAAATGAATGGCGCAACGGCAGATCCTTGGGAAAGTACTATGAGTGCTCCCAAAAGCAATAAGACGATAATTATGGGTGCCAGCCAGAATTTTTTCCGAACCTTCATAAATCCCCAGAGATCTTTTAGTAACTCGATCATTAGAATGGTTTCTCCATTTGATGTTTGGGTGGTTCAATACTGGGTTTTCGATAAGATAATTGAAGTGCAGTAATTTTTCGGTGCATGGGATCTTTGCGCAGCAACTTCAAAAATAGAGCGACCGGTGTGAAAATAATAAAAAATACCAGTCCGAGAATGATGCGTGTGTTAATCCAGCCAAGAACGAACCCAATATACATCCAGACTATATACAGGGGTTTGAGTAATATCGGTAGAATCAGCGAGACTGAAGCAAGCCCGAGAGCTATTCTGAATACAAGAGGCATATCAGGAAAGGTCTGGTCGAATATTACGACAGGAAAGAATAAGCCAAACAGCAGGGCAATAATTGTCGCAGTAACAAACCCAAATTCGCGCAATCCTTTGTTATCAAGTTTCGGTACGATTTTACTCATCGGTCAGTCCAGTGCAAATTCTGTTTTCCAGGCATCGTCTTTTTTCCACTCTGGTTGGTTTTTCTTAACGAGGATCACGTTTTCCATAACCAGGTAGTCCATTTCCGTTCGCATGAAGCAACGGTAGGCATCTTCAGGTGTGCAAACAATGGGTTCGCCGCGTACATTAAATGATGTATTAATCAGGACGGGGCAATCCGTAATATTTTCAAACTGACAGATGAGTTCGTAGAATCTTGGATTCGTTTCCTTGTGAATTGTCTGAATTCGTGCGGAATAGTCTACATGGGTCACTGCGGGGATAGTTGAGCGTGGTATCTTTAGTTTATCGATACCGAATAAGCCCTCTTGTTCTCGTGACATAGGAATTTGTTTGTCCGGGTGGACGCTCGCTACTAGAAGCATGTAGGGGCTTTCAGAATCGATATCAAACCACTCGGAAACTTTTTCCCAGCGAACCGCAGGTGCAAAGGGTCGAAACGATTCGCGGTATTTGATTTTTAGATTCATGATGGACTGCATTTTACGACTGCGGGCATCACCAATTATAGATCTTCCGCCTAATGCTCGAGGACCGAACTCCATTCGTCCCTGATACCAACCTACGACGTTCTCAGTACTCAGGATTTGTGCCAGTTTGGGCATCAGTTTTTCGTCTTCAAGTTGTTCGTAACCGGCGTTTATACTCTTTAAATATCCAGTTATTTCATCGTTGCTATATCGCGGTCCCAGATAGGAGCCTCGAGTGCTGTCACAACTATCCGGTGAAATCTTTCGTGGGTTATCAAGATATTCATACCAGATCGCGTAAGCTGCACCAATTGCTCCCCCAGCATCACCCGATGCGGGTTGTATCCATAGATTAGGAAAGGCTTTCTCTTTAAGTAGGCGTCCATTTGAAACACAATTCAGAGCGACTCCTCCAGCAAGACAAAGATTATCTACCTGTAATTCGTCGCGAATTGTTCTGGCAAGTTTTAATACGATTTCTTCAGTGACGACCTGAATTGATCGCGCAAGATTCATTTCTTTTTGTGTGATTTCGGATTCCGGTTCTCGCGCTTTGCCACCAAATAAACGAGCAAATTTTTTGTTGGTCATGGTGAGGCCGGTCGCGTAATTAAAATATTTCATATTTAACCGGAATGAACCATCGTCTTTGACGTCTATAAGGTTGTCATAAATTAAATCGACAAATTCAGGTTCGCCATAGGGTGCTAATCCCATTAATTTGTATTCACCAGAATTGACTTTAAATCCGGTGTAGTATGTAAATGCGGAGTAAAGCAGGCCAAGTGAGTGAGGGAAATCGATCTCCCATTGCGGCTTTACACGGTTGTTTTCACCCAGCCATACCGTAGTAGTTGCCCATTCTCCAACACCGTCGAGGCACAGGATAGCGGCTTTTTCAAACGGACTCGGAAAAAAAGCTGAGGCGGCGTGAGACTGGTGGTGCTCAGTGAACAATAGTGTCGGCAGTTTTTTTATGTCGAGTCCACTTAAGGATGACAGTTCCTTTTTCAAAGTGGTTTTTAGAAAGAGTTTGTCTTTTAACCAAACCGGCATTGCAGCCAGAAAAGATCGGAAACCGTTTGGTGCGTAGGACAGATAAGTTTCCAAAAGACGTTCGAATTTGACCAGAGGCTTATCGTAAAATACAACATAATCAACATCGGAAAGTGAGGTATTTGCCTCGCTCAGGCAGTAATTAACAGCATTGAGAGGAAATCCAGCATCGTGTTTTTTACGGGTAAATCGTTCTTCTTGTGCTGCTGCAACTATGTCTCCATCGATTATTAGAGCGGCGGCACTGTCGTGGTAATATGCGGATATGCCGACAATTTTTATGCTCATAAATTAGGTGATGGGATGTGTTGAGTAATGGTTTTGTTAAAGAATTGTATTTTTCAATCCGTTCTTAAAGTGTTTTCCAAACTATATGAACGGAAGTGCGGCTATTGAGGGGATGGCCAATCTGGCGGAAAGAATAGCAT
Organism: uncultured Methylococcaceae bacterium; assembly: GCA_964528035.1. Taxonomy (GTDB): domain Bacteria; phylum Pseudomonadota; class Gammaproteobacteria; order Methylococcales; family UBA1147; genus CAZGQY01. Next base: position 12,656 of record CAZGQY010000078.1, read on the forward strand.
GATAGACCTTGATAAACCAATAATAAACGTGGGCAAGAGTGATGCCTCCATGGGTCTTTTAGACTTGAGATTAATAATGATTATACCACTTCAGTAATTCCTTTCTTCGAGTTCGTTGGTAGGGAACGAAATTATTTTTGGTGGTTTAATAATTAGCAAAGTATTTGCTATTTCGCCTTTTTAAACCTGCAATAGGATTTCAAAGCAAGTTTTTGGCAACACTACTTTTTTCCTCAGCGGAGTACTAAGCTTTTGCACAAGTCCAAATTTCAATTCTTTTTATCCCACTATTAATGAGCGTCCTGGACAATTCTTTCACTGTCGCTCCAGTAGTGACGACATCATCGATAATTGCTACGTAGTCAGCTGGAATTTTTTCGGTAACCTCAAACGCGTTTCTTATGTTTTTCTCACGTAAATTAGCGTGCAAAGAAGCTTGCGGTACTGTCTGTCGAATACGCCTGCAGCGCTTGAGTTCTAATGGCATGTTCAGTGCCCGGGCAATTGGTTTTGCCAGTTCTGCAGCCTGATTGAAACCTCTGGCACGATACCTACCTGAATGCAGCGGTACGGGGATGATTCTTTGGGGTAACTCGGTTCTTTTTTGCAATATATTTTTAAGCAAAGATCCCAGTAGATGCCCAGCGGCATAGTTAGAGTGATATTTGAAGGCCCGAATTAAATAGCGGATGGGTTCTTTATACTGAAAGGCTGAGACAGTAATTTCAAATGGAGGTGGCTGCGATGTACATGTGCCACAATGTAAGCTTGGTTTAGAGTCATAGGCAAATTCCGCAGCGCACGAAATGCAGTTGTTTTTGCTAAATGGCAACGAAAGTCTACAGTGTGTACAAATATTTGTTGGAAGTTCGCAGTTTTGCCCACAAAGCAAACAGGTGGGAGGATACAAATAATTCTGTATAATAGTTGGCCATTTGTTAATGTTATGCATAATATTTAGTGAACGAGTATTCGTAGCGTGCGCGATATCTATTGTAGTATGCAAACAGCAATTTCACTTCGTTGACCCTAAATTGGATATAAAGCCATGAAAGTAGAAAAAGAGCTGATTAGTGTTCCAGAGGCAAACTCAAACTATTGTGATATCAGGCATGATTGGCGACTCGAAGAATTAGAGGCGCTTTTTTTGATGCCTTTTAATGATTTGTTATTTCGGGCGCACCAGGTTCACAGGGAGAATTTTAATCCGAATGAAGTACAGATCAGCCGTTTGTTAAGTATCAAAACGGGTGCTTGTTCGGAAGATTGTGCGTATTGTCCACAAAGTGCGCGTTATGACACAGGGCTTAATCGAGAAGAATTAATGCCTATTGATGAGGTACTGAATGCTGCCGAGGAAGCAAAATCACAAGGGGCTACACGGTTTTGCATGGGTGCGGCGTGGCGAAGTCCTAAGGATCGAGATCTCGATCAAGTGGTTGACATGGTAAAGGGTGTTAAGGCACTAGGCATGGAAACCTGTGTGACTCTGGGAATGATTTCGGATGAGCAGACCCAGCGATTGAAGGACTCGGGGCTGGATTACTATAATCATAACCTTGATACATCAGAGGAATATTATTCTGAAATTATAACGACTCGCCAGTATCAGGATAGATTGGATACTTTGACGCGGGTGCGCGATGCTGGCATAAATGTGTGCTGTGGTGGAATTGTGGGGATGGGGGAAGCCGAAACGGATCGGATAAAATTGTTACAGGAGCTGGCAAATTTGCCTGAACACCCACAAAGTGTACCTATTAATATGCTTGTACAGGTTGAAGGAACACCGCTGGCGGGTACTGCTGTATTGGATGCGCTGGATTTTGTGAGAACCATCGCAGTGGCAAGAATAATTATGCCCAGGTCTAGAGTCCGGCTATCCGCTGGTCGAATGGAAATGAGTGATGAAACTCAGGCCTTGTGTTTTTTTGCAGGTGCAAATTCGGTCTTTTACGGTGAAAAATTGTTAACAACAGAAAATCCTGGAGAAAATACGGATCAACTTTTGTTCGAAAAACTGGGGTTGATTACTGAGACTTCTTTGCACTAAGAGGTTATGCGGGATAAAAATTCTCGTAGTTATCGGAAATATTCAAGTTAGCGAATCGTTTTAGCTCAGAAGTAACTACTTGTCCCCCTACCGAAACAGCCCTCTATGGGTGATCTGTGGAGGAAGTGTATGTGGCAGGGAAGCCGCTCCATGCCTAACATGGATGTATTTGCACCGTCTTTCGGAACAGATCACCCATAGAGGGGTGAGCAGTTACCCTCAAAATTGATTTAATATGACGCCGCAGTACTTTCAAGATCAGCTTAAACAGTTGCGACTGAATAACCTTTATCGGCGGCGGCGCATAATCGAAGGACCTCAGGGTGTGCGGGTTAATATAGACGGCCGTAAACTGTTGAATTTTTCTGGTAATGATTATCTGGGTCTGGCCAATCATCCTAATGTTGTCTGCGCATTAAAACGGGGAGTGGATCGATTTGGTGTCGGTAGTGGATCGGCTCATCTGATTGTTGGACACAGTTCGGCGCACCATGATCTGGAAGATGAATTGGCTGAATTTATCGGTTGCCAGCGGGTATTACTTTTTTCCAACGGATATATGGCAAATATTGGTGTAGTTTCTGCATTGCTGGGAAAAAGTTCCATTGTATTTGAAGACCGCCTGAATCACGCTTCCCTAATAGATGGTGGTTTGCTCTCCGGTGCAAAGTTTCGACGCTTCCCACATACGGATCTGGGTTTGCTTGAAAAGCATCTTCAGCGCCAGGCGGAAGATAAGCAAAAGCTTATTGTGACCGACGGTGTGTTTAGCATGGACGGAGATTTGGCACCTTTGAATGGTCTGGTTCGGCTCAAAAAGCGGACAGGATCGTGGTTAATGGTGGATGATGCACATGGTTTGGGGGTTATTGGACAGAATGGGCGAGGAATAGTTGAACAATCGAATGTGGATGGAAATGATATAGATGTTTTAGTCGGTACGCTGGGTAAAGCCTTTGGCACTTTTGGTGCGTTTGTTGCCGGTACAGAAGAATTGGTCGAGTTTTTGATTCAGAAAGCACGAACATACATCTATACAACGGCTCTTCCACCTTCCATTGCTGAGGCAAGCAGGGAGAGTTTGAGGCTGGTTCAAAATGAATCCTGGCGTCGAGAAAAGCTCTTGGACCTGGTCAGTCAATTCAGGACCGGTGCCGAAAGTATGGGATTACAGCTTTTACAGTCCCCGACGCCTATTCAACCGATTGTTATTGGAGATAGTCAAGCAACGGTTGAATTGAGTAATAGACTCACGGCTAAAGGTATTTTTGTTATTCCGGTGCGTCCGCCAACTGTGCCTAAGGGAAGTGCCCGTTTACGAATAACATTTTCTGCGATGCATGAATCGGCTGATATTGAACGTCTTCTCAATGTTCTGCATGATTGTCTTTAGGATGGAGGTCTTGCTTTTATCAGGGTTTCGGGGACTATTACTTACTCACCTACAACCTCAAATGAACGCATCTTCATGAAATCTGACGGCCTCCATATTGAAACCATTGGTACCGGTGAGGATGTAGTGTTGGTTCATGGTTGGGGGATGCACTCGGGGTTCTGGCGCGAGTTTGCCCGGCACCTGGCTGCTTCTTATCGAGTGAGTTGTATTGATCTGCCTGGACATGGCAGGAGTCAGATGATTGAGGATTTTAATTTATCTTCTGTGGTTGATAAATTAATGGAAACCGTTCCTAGGCGTGCCCATTGGATCGGTTGGTCATTAGGGGCGTCTATGGTATTGAAAATGGCTTGTATGAGTCCAGATCGAGTCCAATCGGCCACAATGATTGCGGGGAATCCTAAATTCAGTAATTCTGTTGATTGGACGGTTGGTTTGGATATTTCTGTTCTTAATGAGTTTCATACAAATTTAAAAAATGATTTTGAAGGAACTTTGTTAAGGTTTTTGAAACATCAAACCCATGGTATGGATCGGTCGAATCTAGTCTATAAAGTTATGAAGATGCGATTGACTGAGTGCGGTATTCCACGATCTGATGCTCTGGCTTGTGGTGTTGAGATATTAAAAACCGCTGATTTACGTGGTTGTATGGGAAATTTAAGACTTCCCCTGATGGTGATATTAGGTGCTAAAGATCCATTAGTGCCTGTCGGTGTGGCCACCGAAATGGAACGTTTAAATCCGATGGCGCAAATTCGTGTTATCGCTCAAGCCGGGCATATTCCTTTTGTATCGCATTCTGCTCAGATACTCGACTATGTCCAGGGTTTTTTAAATGATATTGAATATGGCGACTATGCCAAAAATTGATTTTCGTCATACACAGCTAGAAAAAAATAGTTTACGCTCTGCCTTTGGGCGGGCTGCGAAAAACTATGATGATTGGGCTGATTTACAGCGTCGGGTTGGTGACAACTTGTTATGCAAAGTGAATGAATATTCGGTCAGCTTACCAACGATACTGGATTTAGGTTCAGGTACTGGGTATTGCGCAAAACGTTTATCTGAGCATTGCGATAAACTCATTGCGCTAGATATTGCCCATGGAATGCTTGCGCAGCAGCGACTGGGAGGCATAGCGAATGTAACTTATATCTGTGGTGATGCAGAATCATTACCATTGCAGACCGCCAGTGTCGATATGGTATTTTCGAATCTTGCTATTCAGTGGTGTCAGGGTTTGGAGAATTTGTTTGCGGAAATTAAACGTGTCTTAAGGCCGGGTGGCCAATTTTTGTTTAGCAGTTTTGGTCCGCAGACTTTGTGTGAATTACGAGATGCCTGGGCTGAGGTTGATCGGATGAGTCACGTAAATGAATTTATTCCTCTATCTTTAATTCATGAAGTAATGCATAGATCGGGATTTATTGAAATTGAACTTAAAAGCGAAAAAATCTCTATCGATTACCGGGATGTTTTGCAGCTGATGCGTGAACTAAAAGGAATTGGCGCTCATAATGTGACACGCCGTCGGCCTAGAGGATTGACAGGTAAGAAGAAATTAGACCGAATGATGAATGCCTACGCACGACAAATGCCAGGATCTTCGTGTATTGCGACTTTCGAATTATATTACGGTAGTGCGTATTGTTTGGTTTAACGCGTATCAAACCGCTGACGCTTCTATCAAATCTCAGTGGCGCTATAGAGCCGCAGCACGGCTAAACGGTTCCCAATAAAAAGGCAATATAATACAATATAATACA
>CAZGQY010000079.1:0-17592 GCA_964528035.1 uncultured Methylococcaceae bacterium
CAAACAATAATCCTGCGTCAATCTTTCGCATATTATTAAAACCTCGCTCCTTAGCGACAAATGCTATTCACGGCCAGGATCCAATCTGCTAATCTGCATTTCCCTCAAAAAACATTTAAATTCGGCATGCATACTAACGAAGGAAGTCCTAATATGCCTGGCCTCTGGACAGAAACCATCAAACGTTATCTGTTATCCAGGAAGCAGTTGCACGTGCTGTCCTATCAGGAAATCTCGAAAAGACTGGCCTGCAGTCAAATCAGTCAAACACCGCAAAACCTAAGTGCAAAGTTCAATAAAGGTACATTGAGCGCTTCGCTTATGATCTCAAGCCTGATCGCAATGGAAGAAACTGTGATCGACTTGAATGAGCTGCAGGCCATCATGGAAGAGCTGCGTATGGAAGCAAAATCGAGCGATTAAGAGTGTGCTCCTAAGCGCCGCGCCATTACTTTTTCAGGGCAGTTTGCTTACCCGAAGTTGACATCTTACTGTTATCTTACTATCGTCATCCTATTATCTTACTATTTTCTTACACTTGGAGGATGTCCTATGGAAATCACTAAATTATCCAGCAAAGGTCAAGTAATTATCCCAAAACCTGTTCGTTCAGCCCATGACTGGAAGGCTGGTCAGGAACTGGTGGTTATTGATACCGGCGATGGAATCCTTCTGAGACCGAAAACCCCGTTCAGCACGACTGATATTGGTGATGTTGCTTCGTGTCTTAAATTTTCCGGTAAGGCAATTTCTTTGCGTGAGATGGAGAATGCCATTAGAAAAGGCGTTGAGGAGAGTCATAATGGTAGCGATTGATACCAATATTATCGTTCGATTTCTCACTCGTGATCATGCGGCTCAATACAAAAAAGTGTACCGAATTTTTAATGAACAGGAAATATTTATTCCTGATAGCGTGATACTGGAAACTGAGTGGGTTCTCCGCTATGCATACAAATCTAAGCCAGAAGAAATTTGTGATGCATTCACCAGGCTTTTTGGCCTGAAGAATGTAAATCTCTCAAACCCTTATCTAACGGCGCAAGCCATCAACTGGCACAGCGAGGGACTCGATTTTTCTGATGCCATTCATCTTGCGAATAGCCAGCAATGCGAGCGACTGTATTCCTTCGATTCTAAATTTGTTAAACAATCTAAACAGCTCACTAACTGTTCGGTGTTAAAACCCTAAGCGATAAGTTAATTTGAAAATAAATACGATATTATCGATAAAAAACTTAATCTTTTCTATACTTGAATATTAGTGGAATGGTCAAAAAAACCTGGCACCATTAATTGCCAATTTTACTAATTTGGATAAATGATCCATAGGAGAGCGTCCGATGTCTGAAACCCATTGTCTTATCGTGGATGATAGCCGTATGGCTAGAATGATGGTTAAAAAATTTATTGGCGATATTCATCCGCAATGGCCTATTGAAGAAGCGGCCAGTGGGGAAGAAGCCCTTGAAAAAGCGGCTGAGCAGAAATTTGATCTTATCACACTGGATTACAATATGCCGGGAATGGACGGTATCGAAGTTGCGGAAATAATTCGGCCGCGATTGCCTGACGCAAGAATCGTATTACTGACCGCAAATGTTCAAGACAGTATTCGCACTCAAGCCGATGAACTTGGGCTGGATTTTATTGCGAAACCCATTAACGAAGAGAAGATTATAGATTATGTTAGCCAAACAAATCCCGAACCCTGCTGATGATATTTATCTCGACGCCATAGCGGAACTATTGAATGTTGGTGTCGGTTCATCTGTCTCTGCCTTGAGCGAGATGGTGGATGCCGAAGTCGCGCTCAGTGTTCCGCGGGTCATTTTTCTAACTCGCGAACAGGCGATCACGGAAGTCACTCACCATTCCACAGAGACCGTTGCCTCAGTCCAACAGCATTTTCAAGGACCGTTTTGGGGAGATGCAGCCCTGCTTTTTCCTGATGACAAGAGTCTTGCATTAGTCCCTGCGGTTTTGGGGCAACCGACCTCGACAGAGGTGTGTGTTGAAATGCAGGAAGAAGTTGTGGTCGAAGTGGGTAATATTATTCTTAATGCCTGTCTGGCAAGCCTGGCGGATATATTTAATCACAGTCTCGATATTTCAATACCCGAATTTCACAGCGGTACGGTGACCGAGTTCTTTCAGCTGCGCAGACTTCATCATAAAGAAGATGAAACTATATTGCTTTTGAACATGGAGTTTTCGATTAATGAAAAAGCTATTCATGGTTACGTGATATTTATGATGGATATACTTTCTGTCGATGCATTCAAAGCTCACATTGATGAATACCTAGGAATGTAGCTCTGCATGTAAAACACGAAATTCGTCTGCCAGTTTGTGTTTCGGATCGTAGTGGATCAATGGTTTGGATGCGCTGTGAGATTCCCGGACTTTTACTGAAGGCGATATTTTTGCATTGAGTACAGGATGACCTTGTTCTATCAGGTCATCGACAAGTTGTTGTGGCAGATTTGCCCGGTTTTGAAACTGATTGACGATGACTCCCTCGATGGTCAGGCCGCCATTGTGGTCCATTTTTACTTCCCCGATAACATTTAGCAAATTATAAAGAGACTCCCTGGAAAATGCGTCGCAGTCGAAGGGTATCAGGCATTTTTGAGCGGCGATCAGGGCAGACAGGCTGTAGAAATTGAGTACTGGAGGCGTATCAATATATACGCAATCGTATTCATTTAGCTGGCTGATTGCATCGCGCAGCTTGTATATTTTGTGGCGCGATTCCAGTCGGCTTTGTAAAGGTTCCATATCCGGATGGGAAGGGTATACCGACAGGTTCGGATATGCTGTTTTATGAGCGATCCGATTGATTGAGTCGTCCTGACTGCTGCCAAATGGGTTTAAACTCAGGCTTTCCTTAAAAAAATGAGCCAATGTTTGTTCTGCATCCTCAACTTTATGTCCGAGAAGATAGTGAGTTGAATTGCCCTGAACATCAAGATCGATCACCAGAGTTCTTTTGCCCTCACTCGCACTGATGGCCGCTAGATTACACGTGATTGTGGACTTTCCCACGCCGCCTTTCTGGTTAAATATTACCCTGCGCATTTTAACTTTCTCCGGATTCCAACGAAGTGTGTACGGTCGATGTTTACGATCTACCGACGAGCCAATCTAAAAAACCACTGTCAATATTTCAATGCATGCTTTCAGTTGAGTATTCAACACCTTAACTATTAATGTGTGAATTTGCACCAAAACCAAGCGCCAATAAACCACAAACTGCTACGGAATTCAATTCAAGTCAGCGAATATCCGGGAATGAAAGCGGAAAAATAGTACCGAGTGTTCAACATCCGACATCCATTTCAGTGATAAATGCCGGTTGCAACCTGGCTTAGGGATAGTCAGGAAATATTTCCTTAGTTATATAGCGAAATGCATAGATTTAACTACTATTAAGGAACTGAATATCTGAAAAAATATAAAACAAAATTAATGCAGGTATTAGATAAATTGTTCTAAACAGGTTGGTTACAAGTGAAATGAATTTTATCTGGATTCTACCGTTCGTCATAGCAGCGTTATCCATGGTTTTCCTGTGGGTTTATCCAGGCGGTGCGGGTCGCGGTTCTGCGGTGGTGACCGATGAGCTTCTGACAGGTGCCTCGTCGTTACAACCCCAGGCTGACGAAGGTGAGATTAAATTTTATTGAGGTTAATGCATGTCGAAAACAATTCTTGTTGTTGATGATTCATCGTCCGTTCGTACGGTCGTCGGAATTGTGCTGAAAGGTGCCGGATATTCAGTGATTGATGCCTGCGATGGCAAGAATGCGTTAACAAAACTGACTGGCGGAAAGGTTCACTTGATCATCAGCGATGTCAATATGCCGAATATGGACGGGATATCTTTCGTAAAAGAAGTCAAGAAATTGCCTGACTACAAGTTTACCCCAATCTGCATGTTAACGACCGAATCGGAACAAAGCAAGATGCAGGAAGGTAAGGCCGCGGGTGCCAAAGCCTGGATCGTCAAGCCTTTTAAACCGCCGAAATTGTTAGCGGCGGTCGAGAAACTGGTGCTTCCATAATGGAGATTTCCAAACTTAAGGGCAGCAATAAGCGGACTGGCCTGTGCCGATTGGCAATCCAGGGTGATATGAGCATTTATCAGGCGGCTGAATTGATGCAGATGTTGGCGGTGTATTTGAACGAATATAAAGATTTTGAGTTGGATCTTTCTGCGGTTTCTGAAATGGATACTTCAGGCATCCAGTGTTTGCTTGTGATTTACCGAAGAGCCCGACAGTCGGGCAACACACTTCGTTTGATTGCGATGAGTTCGATAGTAGAGCATGTTCTCTCGATTTATAGGATTACGGATAAATTCCATGCAGAGCAACAGTCCAAAAGAATTTAAAGGCAATTATATGTTGATGGATGCTGCGTTAGAGGCTTTTACCGAAGAGTCCAGGGAATTACTGGAACAGATGGAACATTCTTTGCTCTGCCTCGAGGAAACACCGGACAATATTGATCTGATAAATGAATTGTTCCGGGCAGTGCACACCCTTAAGGGTGCTGCGGGATTATTTGGTTTTGACCATGTAGTTGAATTTACTCATCAGGCCGAGAACGTGATGGAAAAATTGCGTGATCAGGAAATTAAAGTATCGGATGATTTGCTGACGGTGTTGTTGGAATGTCGGGATCACAGTAATACTTTGGTTGACAAGGCTCTGAACGGTAACGTAGAGCTGGATCGGGAAACCATGGAAAAAGGCCACTTGTTATCTGACCGACTGGATGGATTTTTATTTGACGAAGGCGTCGCTCAACAGCCGTTGGAGGTTAATGATTCTAAGGAAATACAGGAATTATCGTCGCACGCCGATTCCAGCAGGGCTAATCAATACTGGCACATTTCACTCCGTTTTGGCAAAGACGTACTGCGTAACGGTATGGATCCGCTGTCTTTCGTTCGTTATCTGGAGACCATTGGAGACCTTGTCAATCTCACAGTTCTGGATGATGGTTTACCTGAAATGGATGCGTTTGATGCCGAGTGCTGTTATCTGGGTTATGAAATCGACCTGAATAGCGAAGCCAGCAAAACAGAAATTGAGAGCGTTTTCGAGTTTGTTCAGGATGACTGCGATATTTTTATATTGCCACCGCACAGTTGTGCTGAATCTTATCTTGAGCTGATCAAAAAACTGCCCGAGGAAAATTTACGGTTGGCTGAGATATTTACGCGCAGTGGAGCACTAACCGAGCATGAACTCGAAGAAATGCTCAAACAACAGGTGAATCGGGCTGAGGACGATGAAACACTGGATGCCAAACGTGTCGGTGAACCGCCAGTTGAGCAGCCTTTAATCGAAAAACCAGTCGCTGATGCAACGGTTGGCAGGCAAAAGCAAGATAAGCAACGAAAAAACGACGAAAATCAACTGGTAAGGGTAAATGCCAGGAAGCTTGAAGAGTTAATCAATCTGGTCGGTGAGTTGGTGATATCGGGTGCTAATACTCACTTATTGGCCCGTCAGTCGGGTCTGGGGGCGCTGGTCGACTCGACGGAACGTCTGGGGGGACTGATTGAAGATATTCGTGATACTGCTTTAGGTTTACGCATGGTACCCATTGGTGCCACGTTCGATCGTTTTCGCCGCGTGGTTCGTGAATTCAGTCGTGAACTTCACAAAGACATTGATTTGCACATTAGTGGTGGTGATACCGAACTGGATAAAACGGTGGTTGACAAGATTGGCGATCCATTGATGCATCTGGTGCGCAACGCCATTGACCACGGTATTGAAACACCGGAGCAACGTCAGCAGGTTGGTAAGTCAGCGAAGGGTGTCGTGCATCTCAATGCGTTTCACGATTCCGGCAGTATAGTCATCGAAATATCCGACAATGGTCGCGGCTTATCCAGAGACAAGATACTAGCCAAGGCTATGGAAAAGGGCTTGGTTGCAGAAAATCATAGCCTGACCGACAGAGAAGTCTACCGCTTGATCTTCGAAGCGGGCTTTTCTACGGCCGATCAGGTGACGAATATTTCCGGGCGTGGTGTTGGCATGGATGTAGTGCGCCGAAATATTGATGCACTACGGGGACAGATTGATATCGAAACTGACCCTGGCAAGGCTTCAAAAATCAGTATTCGTCTGCCGTTAACGCTGGCTATTATCGATGGTTTTCTGGTGCAGGTTGGGCAATCCTCCTTTGTTATCCCATTGGATCTTGTCGATGAATGTGTCGAATACGGCGGAGTGGTCAACGATGTCTACGAAGACAGTCAGTACATCAATTTGCGCGGTGAAATTCTGCCCTATATCCGCTTAGGCGATGTTTTTAATGCCGCTTTTCCCGACGATCAGGATGCCGGGCAAAAGACTGTTCGGGAAAACATTGTGATTACTCACCATGCGGGGCAGAAGACCGGTCTGGTGGTGGATGCATTACTCGGTGAACATCAAACGGTAATCAAGCCGCTGGGTGCGGTTTTTCAAAACGCCAAAGGGCTGAGTGGTGCGACGATTCTGGGTAGCGGTGAAGTGGCGATGATTGTTGATGTGCCCGCGTTAGTGGCGAAAATTTCTGAAACCAAGCGCCAAAAATTACCTAATCATGGCATTAGGTCATCGGTCAGCAATGGGTAGGGTTGAAAAATTAGCAAGTATTTCAAATAGGGTGATGTACAGGATACATGATCGAGATGAACCCATAAGGCGAAGGCGAAGGTGAAGACACAGTTTTGTTATTGTTAGTCACATGTTCCAATAATTTATTGCGGAGAGAATCATGAAGAGTCTGTTGAAAAGTTTATTAAATGTGCTGAATATTGGCGCGTTTTCTGCCGAGCAAAAGCTGAGAGATGCCGACTTTGCGGGACAGATTGCGGCAATCAGCAAGGCTCAAGCGGTAATCACCTTCAATCTGGATGGCACCATCATGGCGGCCAATGATTTATTCCTCGATGCCATGGGTTATAGGCTGGAGGAGGTCGAAGGCCAACACCATAGAATGTTCGTGGAATCCGATTACGGGAACAGCAGCGAATACCGAAGGTTTTGGGAGAGCTTGAATCGGGGCGAATACCAAGATGGCGAATTCAAACGCATTGGCAAGGGCGGAAAGGAAGTCTGGCTTTGGGCTTGCTACAACCCGATAATGGATTTGAACGGCAAACCGTTCAAGGTGGTGAAGTATGCATCGGATATTACCCAACAGATCCTCGTTAACTCGGAAAACAAGCGGCTTCTAGTTCATGCAGGTAATATATTGAACTCGATTAGTAACGGCGATCTGACCCAGACGATTGAGGCGGATTTTCAAAGCGAATTTGGGCAAATAAAGGAATATATTAATAATTTGGTTGTTAAGCTTTCGAGTGTATTGACCAACGTCCAAAGCGGTGTGAGTTCGATTGTGCACTCCTCGGAAGAAGTGAGTTCTACCGCGGAGTCTTTAGCGCAAGGCGCCAGTGAACAGGCCTCCAGTGTTGAGGAGACGACTTCTTCCATCGAACAGATGAGTGCATCGATCAGGCAGAACAATGAAAGTGCCAAAGGGACCAATCACATTGCTGGCAAATCAGCGGTTCAGGCTGCGGAGGGTGGTGACGCGGTGAAGAAAACTGTGGAGGCGATGAATCAAATCGCCAGCAAAATAGGGATTATAGAGGATATTGCCTACCAGACCAATATCCTGGCGTTGAATGCCGCAATTGAAGCAGCTCGTGCCGGGGACCATGGGAAGGGCTTTGCGGTAGTCGCGGCGGAAGTGCGTAAATTGGCCGAACGTAGTCAATTGTCGGCAGCAGAAATCAGTGAACTGGCCAGCGCCAGCGTGACCGTTGCAGAAAAGGCCGGCAGTCTGCTGGAAGAAATTGTTCCAGGTATTAATGAAACATCTCGTTTGGTACAAGAAATCGCTGCCGCGTCCGACGAACAAACGGATGGAGCTTTCCAGATTACCAATACGATGTCGCGACTGGATCAGGTAACCCAGAACAATGCCAGTGCCTCGGAAGAATTGGCAGCGACTGCCGAAGGTCTGCGTGACCATAGTCGCAGTTTATTTGCACAAGTGGACTTTTTTAAATTAAATGACGAGGGAAAGAATACGGGCGAAAGACGCAGTTTGGCCAGACCGTTTAAGCAATCTACTGCAAATAATATGAAGTCTGTTGTTACGCAAGACCCGACGGCTGGCGAGACGATTGATGAAAGTCAATTCAGAAAATTTGTTTAGGAACTACGCATGACTCAATTGAATAGGGAACAGACCAAGGATATTCAAAATACTGATATGAGCCGCAGAAATGCAGGAAAGGTGCAACAATTTTTGACTTTTCTATTGGCCGGTGAAGTATATGCAATCAACATTTTACATATTCGCGAGATCATCCAGTATGACAATCTAACCAAAGTCCCGATGGTGCCAAGTTTTATTGCCGGCGTGATTAATTTGCGCGGTCGCGTGGTGCCGGTAATAGATTTAGCCTCACGCTTCGGCAAACAAGCGACTGAGCTTAGCAAGCGCACCAGTATTGTGATCATTGAGCTGACTGGAGAAGGTCAATCCCTGCTGATCGGCATTATGGTCGATATTGTCAATGAAGTGCTGGAAATTGAAAACGCTCAGATAGAACCGGCACCCAGTTTCGGTAGTAGTATTCGAACCGACTTTATTGCCGGTATGGGCAAGATTGATAGCAGGTTTTTGATTCTTCTGGATGTGGAACGAGTGTTGTCTATTGAAGAATTATCAGCTGTAGTGGATACCGCATTACCAGCAGATTGAGCAGCAAGCTTGGTTGCTTACTATTGGGTCTGGGTTCTTATTACTGAGCGACTTTAGTTGATTTTAGATGAAGAAAATATGTAACTGCTCGCCCCTCTATGGGTGATCTGTTCCGGAAGGCGCCGTAAATACATCCATGTAGGCTTGGATGCGGCTTCCCTGCCGCATACACTTCCTTCACAGATCCCCCATAGAGGGCTGTTTCGATAGGGGGGCAAGTCGTTACGAAAATATATGTGAATCCACGAGCACAATTATGATGCGAAAAATTACTCGATTAGAGTTCAGTCTGCCGGTTAAATTTGGGCTTAAAGGCTGTAAAAGTTTGGCGATGCCTGGCAGCGGTCATGGGAATTCCGGGATTCGTTCTCGATCGGCTGGAAATATTGCCATAATGCTGGAAGTTCTTGCGGCGATAGCATGGAACGCCAGTTGAATTATTCGATTAGTGACCGCGAATTCAGAAAATTCAAGGCTTTCATTTTCGATATCGCCGGCATTGATCTGGCGGATTCAAAAAAGACCATGGTGTCTTCGCGTTTGGCAAAACGTCTGCGTCATTATGCGTTGGATAGCTATTCCGAATATATTGAGTTACTCGACAGCGGTCGATATCCACAGGAATCTCGGATCCTGACGGATATTTTAACGACTAATGAAACCTATTTCTTTCGTGAGTCGACGCATTTTGATTTTCTTGGTGGTTTACTAAAAGGGCAAAACATAAGAAAACAGAAGTATCGAGTCTGGAGTGCGGCGTCTTCGACAGGTCAGGAAGCTTATAGTATTGCCATGGTTTTAGCAGATAAGCTGGGACCTTCATTCTGGGAAGTTGTGGCTACGGATCTTAGTTCCAAAGTATTGGAAACGGCTCGAGTCGGACATTATCCGATGATGCGTACCGAAGGGATCCCGAAGGAATATTTACGCCGGTTTTGCCTTCAAGGAACCGGTGAATATGAAAATACCCTGTTAATTGATAAAGCACTGAGGGCGAAAGTCAACTTTACTTATGCCAATCTCAACGAGCATATACCTGACCTGGGTTGCTTTGATTGTATTTTTCTTAGAAATGTGATGATTTATTTTAATAAGGAAACAAAACGCCAGGTTGTTAAACGAATTCTTTCTAAGTTGAAACCCGGTGGCTATATTTTCATTGGGCATTCGGAAAATATGAAAGGAATCACCGACCAACTGGAATTCATCAGGCCTGCAATTTATCAAAAATTGCCCATGGGCACTGTGTCTGCAGAGTCAAAATGCTTATTGAGGCCGGTGTGATTAGTTCTGGGCAATTTTAGAATGTTCTCGAGCAAGCCAGAAAAGTTCCTTCACCCGGGTGATTTCTATTTTTCTCGTTCAGGTCAAATGGGTACTTTATTGGGTTCCTGTATTGCCATGGTTCTCTGGCATCCAATTTTAAAAATTGGTGGCATGTGCCACTTTGTATTGCCGGAATGCCATGGCCATGGCCTTGGTTCTGGCGATTTGAATGGCCGTTATGCGATTGATGCGATGGAATTATTCAGGCGCGCAGCGCGTTCCGAAAATACGCGGTTGAAGGAGTATCAGGGGATGATATACGGTGGTGGAAATGTGGTGGCCGCGTTGGCGTGTCCGGACAATGACAGTATTGGAATGCGGAATGCGAGCACGGCAATGGATCTCTTGACGCAAGAAAAAGTAGCAATCATGATTGTCGATGTGGGGGAAACCTGGTCGAGGCGAATCAGTTTTGATATTGCCAGCGGTGAGGTTGCTGTCAAACGTCAGGGAACACTTGCAAGTGCCTGATGAGCAGCAATTATGATTAATATCTTTATTATTGACGATTCAGCCACAGTGCGAAAAGTCCTCGGGGACTTGGTCTCGAATGCACCAGGGTTGAATTTAATCGGCGTTGCTCAGGATCCAATTTTTGCATTGAAACGTATGCAAAGCAACTGGCCGGATGTGATTGTGTCTGATATTGAGATGCCGCGCATGGACGGTATCAGCTTTTTGAAAAAAATCATGAGAGAGAGACCCACTCCGGTGGTGGTGTGTTCGACTTTAACACAAGCGGATTCGGCACTCAGCATAAAAGCTCTGGAGCACGGTGCCGTTGAAGTCATCGCCAAGCCGAAGATGAACCTGATGGAGGGCTTAAATGATTCAGCTAAAGTTTTGATCGATGCGGTAAAGGCGGCTTCCCAGGCAAATATGAAACGGGTCAAAACCAGTGCGCCGTCGGCAGTCAGGGTCGATTCGAATCTAAACGCAGATGTAATTAATCCGAATGGCAGTCCCGACAGGGTTGCGACTTCTATGTGTCGAGCGGTCGCAATCGGTACTTCAACAGGAGGCCCTCAGGCACTGGAATCGATACTCACTCGACTTCCCGCGGATACGCCAGCGATTGCGGTTGTTCAGCATATGCCCGAAAAATTCACCCGGGCTTTCGCGGAGCGGCTGGATTCGATTTGTCAGGTTCGTGTCAAGGAGGCGGCACAAGACGATGTCATGCAGTCAGGGCTGGTTCTGATTGCTCCGGGCGGTCATCATCTGGCTATTGAACAGCGTGGCGCGCAATCCATCGCGGTGATCAAGCAGGGTCCACCGGTCAGTCGTCACAAGCCTTCTGTCGATGTTTTGTTTCGCTCGTTTGCCAGAGCCTACGGAAAGCAGGCGTTGGGTATTATAATGACGGGTATGGGGGATGACGGTGCGAACGGACTTAAAGAAATGCATGATTTGGGGAGCATCACTCTGGCTCAGAATAAAGCGACCTGCGTCGTTTATGGCATGCCGGCTGTGGCGGTCAGCAAAGGTGCTGTTGACCAGGTGGTTTCCCTTGATCATATTGCCGCCAAGATTATGCAATATAGTCAGGGGCAATTACCGCGTCCTTGAGTCAGTTAATATCAAATGTGTCCGCAGCTTCGATAATGTGCTGCGAAATCTGGTTTATTCTGCCTGTTCTCTCGGATTCATGGGCTTGTTTTTGAATGTAACGAGCAAGCTGAATACCGACATAGAATTCAAGATTTTCTATTAACAAACTTTTGATTTTACGCGCCATACGGTATTCTTGTCGGTTTGACCGAACAACAATTAAATAGACGCAATGGATCACATTTACAGGCCGGAACAGATAGAGCAAGAGGTACAGGCAGAATGGGAGGAGCTCGATATATTTCGTGCCCGGGAGGACCCTGATAAGGAGAAATATTACTGTCTTTCGATGTTTCCCTATCCCAGCGGTCAGTTGCACATGGGACACGTGCGCAACTATACCATTGGCGATGTTATCAGCCGCTATCAACGTATGCAGGGTAAAAACGTACTTCAACCTATGGGTTGGGATGCGTTCGGCCTGCCGGCAGAAAATGCGGCCATGAGTCGCGGGGTACACCCTGCTGACTGGACTTATGAAAATATAGACTATATGCGCGATCAGCTTAAGCGACTTGGCTTTGCTTATGACTGGAACCGGGAGTTGGCGACCTGCGATGTATCTTATTATCGTTGGGAACAATGGTTTTTCCTGCGCTTGTTCGAAAAGGGTCTGGCCTATAAAAAAACATCACCGGTGAACTGGTGTCCAAAAGATCAAACCGTACTGGCCAATGAGCAAGTGGTTGACGGTGCGTGCTGGCGCTGTGATACCCCGGTAGAGCGCAAAGAAATATCTCAATGGTTTATGAAAATCACCGAGTACGCGGACGAATTGCTCGAGTCGCTTGATACTCTGGATGGCTGGCCAGACCAGGTTAAAGCCATGCAAGTCAATTGGATTGGCCGTTCAGAGGGTGTAGAAATGGATTTTGCGATAGAGGATCATGAGACTCCTTTGCGTGTCTATACAACCCGGCCGGATACATTGATGGGTGCGACCTATGTTGCAGTGGCAGCGGAACATCCATTGGCTTTAAGAGCCGCCGAATTAAACCCGAAACTGCAAGATTTTCTCGATTCCTGTATACAGACACAGTCGTCAGAAGAAGCTTTGGAAACCATGGAAAAGCGCGGTGTGGATTCCGAAATGAGCGCTATACATCCGATATCAGGGGAACGGGTTCCTGTGTGGATCGCAAATTTTGTGCTGATGGGTTATGGAACTGGCGCGGTCATGTCAGTCCCTGCTCACGACCAACGTGATTTTGAATTCGCGCAGCGCTATAACATTCAAATTCGACAGGTCATTGTTCCTGAATCCGGTGATCCTGTCGATTGCGTGCTGCAACAGGCGTTTACAGAAAAAGGCGTGCTGCAGAATTCCGCGGAGTTTGATGGCCTGACTTCGGAACAAGCATTCAATGCGATTGCTGACAAACTTGAAACTGAGGGTAAAGGCAACAGAAAAGTTAATTACAGGTTACGTGATTGGGGAGTTTCCAGACAGCGATACTGGGGTGCGCCTGTTCCGGTTGTTTATTGTAAAGTTTGTGGAACAGTGCCGGTGGCCGAACGGGATTTACCGGTGGAACTTCCTAAAGATGTCAATCTGGGCGGTTCCGGGTCGCCGTTGGGAAAACTGGATGAATTCGTAAATACCCATTGTCCGAAATGTGCAAAACCGGCTAAAAGAGAAACCGATACTTTTGATACTTTTATGGAGTCCTCGTGGTATTTTGCTCGCTTTGCCAGTGCGGGTAACAATACCAGTATGCTTGATCAGGCAGCGAATTTCTGGTTGCCGGTTGATCAATACATCGGAGGTATCGAACACGCGATTTTGCATTTGCTTTATGCCCGGTTTTTTACCAAATTGTTGCGTGATGAGGGCTTGGTGGATGCTGATGAACCGTTCGCAAATCTATTAACACAGGGTATGGTATTGAAAGATGGAACTAAGATGTCGAAGTCGAAAGGCAACACCGTTGACCCCCAGACCTTAATAGATCGCTACGGCGCGGATACTGTTCGCTTGTTTGTGATGTTTGCCGCGCCACCAGAACAATCGCTGGAATGGTCGGATAGTGGTGTGGAAGGTTCATTCCGGTTTTTAAAACGCTTGTGGAGAATGGTCGCAGAAACAGTTAATTCAGAGCGTCCGGTTCAAGCATTGGATAAGTCATCATTAAACGAAGCAGAAAAAGATTTACGTCGTCAGTTACACGAGACAATACGCAAAGTAACGGATGATATGGGTCGCCGATTTACATTCAATACAGCCATAGCAGCGAATATGGAGCTGTTGAACGCAGTATCACGATTTGATGACAACGGTAATCAAGGATTGGCAATACGCCGGGAAGTACTGGAATCGGTCGTTCTGATGCTGGCACCTATTATTCCTCATGTCTGCCAGGTTTTATGGAAGCAACTGGGGCAATCGGGAAATGTAATTGAGGTGAACTGGCCTCAGGTTGATGATTCCGCATTACTGCAAAATACTTTGACTTTGGTGGTTCAGGTGAATGGTAAACTGCGTGGTAAAATCACGATGCCGTTTGAGACTTCGCGTGAATCGATAGAATCACAAGCTTTGCAGGACGAAAATGTATTGCGTTTCATTGAGGGTAAACAGGTCAGAAAAGTGATTGTGGTACCTAATAAACTAGTCAATATTGTGGTTTGAAATATGCCTTTAAAACAAAAATACTGGAAAATTATTACTGTAAAAGTCTCGATATTATTATGCGTCGCCGCGATATTTATGGCCTGCGGTTTTCATATGCGTAAACCAATCGAATTGCCGGCTGATATGAAAACAGTCTATTTGCGCGGGTTGCCGAATAGTAGTCGATTTGCGCGCTATTTGTCTGAATCACTGCGCTTGTCGGAGGGTCGAATCGTGCGTAAGCTGGAATTAGCCAGTTTTCTCATCAATGTGAGCAGCGAGCAATTTGGCCGACGTGAAGTCTCTTTAAGTCAAAGTGGAAAAGCCAACGAATACGAGCTGACCTATGTTTTGGTTTTTGATTTACAAACCCCAAAGGGTGAGACTATCTTAGCGCCACAAACGATCAAGATCATTCGTGATTATTTTAATCCGCAGGTTAATGTTATCGGCAAATCGGAAGAAGAGGGGTTAATACGCAAAGAAATGCATAAAGAGGCGGCTCGAAGTTTGCTTCGGCGCGCAGAATTAGCGCTTCGCTCCTATCGTAGAAAATAGCCTGGAAATACCTGAACAGGAAATGAGGACATTTGCTCACTCGCTTTTACAAAACCTGAAACGACAGCACTATTCGGTGTATCTGGTGTTCGGAGAAGAACCTCTGCAGCATACGGAATCTGTTGACTTAATTCGTCGCTATGCGAATTCACAAGGATTTCAGCAACGGGAAGTTTTTTACATAGACAAGCGCTACGACTGGAATGTGTTTATTAATTCATCCAGGTCTTTGTCCTTGTTTTCTCAAAAACGATTACTTGAGCTGCGTTTTTCAAGCGTCTCTGTAGATAAGGCGGCGGCGAAAGTTTTGCTGGATTATCTGAATCGACCTCCACCCGAAACAATGCTTCTCGTTGATGTTGGCAAAATGTCGAAATCCAGCCGCAACGCGGCCTGGTTTCGCGAAATGGATAAGCAGGGACTGATTGTGCAGATCACAGCGGTACCCAGGCAAAAGTTGCTTCCCTGGTTGTCGGCACGTATTCAGGCTAAAGGGATGACCATGGAAAAGCAGGCGTTGGCGTTGCTTGCTGCTAATGTTGAAGGCAATTTACTGGCGGCTAAGCAGGAAATCGACAAACTGTTTGTATTGTACGGGCCAAGCAAAATTGAAGTCGATGCGATACAAACACTGGTAACCAGTAGTGCGCATTTCGATGTTTATGAACTTGTCGATAGTAGTTTGCGCGAAGAATATTACCGAATTGACAGGATATTAGATAATTTGCGTGCGCAAGGAGTGGCTCCGGCAGTGATTTTGTGGGCCTTAACCCGCGAGATCAGAGTACTTGAGAAGCTTGAATTCGAAACCCTTCAAGGTGCTCAAATGAGTCAGGCATTTCGTAATCAGAATGTATGGGACAATCGGAAATTATTGCTTGAACAGGCATTGAAACGGCTTTCATTGAAAGAGTTGCACAGTCTGTTGTCGTACGCTGCAAGCGTTGATCGTGTTATAAAAGGCTTATACACCGGTTTTGTATGGGAAGCTCTGCGTGTTTTATGTTTTGCGCTGGCTGGGTTAAAAATTGACGATAAACCATTAATGCTAAACTATGCGGCAGATCGTTGATGTGTCTGGCGTCAAGTCAATTTGATTGACTAATGGGCCAAAATCGCTTTTTCGAAAAAATTCTCTGGATTCCGTTCCACTCCATCCAGGCTACAGGATGTTAGTTTTATCTCGGATTCTGCAAGTCCGACCCAGGGTTACAGAGGGTTAAACCGAATCCGGATGGAATGTAACGGAATCCGGGAAGTTAGTTGATGGACAGAAAATTGGATGAATATCGAATGCTTGACGAATTAAAAACTTATACCCGTTCCCTGGGTATAAACGCGCGTAAATCCTCGCGGGTATTGGCTGGAGTTGATTCTGCTCGTAAGAATGATGCCTTAAACGCTATTGCCGATGCAATACTTAAAGGTCAGTCAGAGCTGATGAATGAGAATCAGAAAGATCTTCAGGCAGGACGACAGAATAATCTGCAAGCTGCGCTTATGGATCGTCTGCAACTGACCGAAAGCAGGATTCAGGATATGGTGTGTGGCTTGCGTGAAGTGGCTGCATTAGCTGACCCTGTCGGAGAAATATCGGGTCTGGTATACAGGCCCTCGGGTATTCAGGTGGGCCACATGCGCGTTCCCATTGGGGTGGTGGCAATTATCTACGAATCCCGTCCCAATGTGACTGCGGATGCGGCGGCGCTTTGCCTGAAATCGGGAAACGCGAGTATATTGCGGGGTGGTTCTGAAGCGATATTCTCAAACCGGGCGATCGCGACCTGCATCGCGCAAGGACTCAAGCAGGTCGAGTTACCGGAAACCTGCATTCAGATCGTTGAAAATACTGATCGGGCGGTGGTTGGCGAATTAATTACATTGCCTGAATTCATCGATGTGATTGTTCCTCGGGGTGGAAAAGGATTAATTGAGCGAATATCTCAAGATGCGCGCGTTCCTGTAATTAAACATCTGGATGGAATCTGTCATGTTTATATTGATGATCGGGCAGATTTACAAAAAGCAGTTCGCGTTGCGTATAATGCCAAAACCCAGCGCTACGGTACCTGTAACACTATGGAGACATTGTTGGTGGCGGAGAAACTGGCGAAAATTATATTACCTCAGCTTGTCAGGGAATTTCAGCAGGCGGGTGTTGAGATAAGGGGTTGTGAAAAAACCTGCGCGATTATTGAAGAAAGCAAACCGGCAACTGAAGAAGATTGGCAAAGCGAGTACCTGGCGCCAATATTGTCGATTCGGGTCGTCGATACTCTTGATGCTGCGATTGAACACATTAACGAATATGGTTCAGCGCATACAGATTCGATAGTGACCGAAGACTACAGTCGAGCGCGCAGGTTTTTGCGGGAAGTGGATTCCAGTTCGGTTATGGTGAATACCTCGACACGTTTCGCGGACGGTTTTGAATATGGCTTGGGTGCTGAAATCGGTATCAGTACCGACAAGTTGCATGCTCGTGGGCCGGTGGGTCTTGAAGGATTGACGTCAATGAAATATGTTGTTCTGGGCGATGGACATATTCGGCAGTGAATCTTCGATGTCCAGGAGGGCATATATTCTTTGATAGTCTTCTGGAAACGTGGTTTATTTTGTTTTGAGGGTATGTACTCCACAAGGGTAACTGCTCGCCCCTCTATGGGTGATCTGTTCCGGAAGACGCCGTAAATACA
>CAZGQY010000080.1:0-17532 GCA_964528035.1 uncultured Methylococcaceae bacterium
GCGTTGTAGCAACAGTTGCGTAGCCCTGCTATGCGCCTGTTGCTAGGCCTTGAAGACAAACAATAATCCTGCGTCAATCTTTCGCATTTTATTAAAACCTCGCTCCTTAATGCATCAAAATAGCGTCTATGGACAATAGAAATAATACTTTCTTCATGAGGTATTGGGCTATGAAGATTTCGGTTAAAAGGATGATTTTTACAGTTATTGTGGCAATGTGGGTTGATGCTGTGTGCTCACAAAGTGTTGATGACCCCAATGTTGGATCCGAAACGCCAGCTAAAACACTTTTTGGTGGACAAAATAATCCGACACCTTTACCTGGCAATGCTATAGGTTCCTATTCTCGCGGGTGTTTGGCCGGTGCCCAGGCATTGGCTGTCACTGGATACGGTTGGCAGCTTTTGGGTCTTTCGCGGAATAGATACTGGGCTCATCCCTCATTGGTGAAATATATTGAACGTTTTGCCAAAGATGCCCGTGATATTGATGGTTGGTCAGGTCTTTTTGTCGGTGATATTTCACAAGCTCGCGGTGGCCCTATGTTGACAGGGCATAAAAGCCATCAGATTGGTCTGGATGTGGATATTTGGTTAAGAGCCGCGCCAGACAGGTCACTGACAGGTGCTGAGCGGGAGCATATCCGCGCTGTTTCTATGCGTAAAAGTCGATTTAAACTCAATACCGGTACCTGGACCGAGCAACATGCAGTTCTTCTTAAACGCGCAGCATCTTATCCGCAAGTTGCCCGGATTTTTGTGCATCCTGTGATCAAGAAGGAGTTGTGTGAATGGGCGGGTACAGATCGGAGTTGGTTAACTAAAATCCGAGCCTGGTACGGACATCACTATCATTTTCATGTCAGACTAAAATGTCCTGCAGGGAATGAACTGTGTGAAAACCAGATGTCGCCTCACTCAGGCGATGGTTGCGGGCCAGAATTGGCATGGTGGTTATCAGATGAAGCGTATAAACCCGTAGGTAATAATTCCCCTCATTCTGCAGATCCATTGATGTTGACTGATTTACCGAGCTCCTGCCGGTCGGTTTTACTCTCAAATTGAAAGCCGGTAGGTACATAGGGTTTCATAAAAGAGACATTGATTTTAGCTAATCTATGTCAAAGCTAAAATATAGCTTCGATCTTAGGCTGTTTTCGCTGATGTCATGAATATTCCTGCAGAGTTAATTGACTATTACTCCAGGTTTTCTATGCTTTAACAAAGAATACTTAGCAGGTAGAGCAACGTGACACAAATTGATATCTCAGATTTCTCAATATTGCTGGTCGAACCTTCCTCGACACAAAATAAATTGATAATCAATCATCTAAAAGAAGAAGGGATTGATAAGATTGATGGCGCGGATTCTGGCGAGTCCGCACTTGGCTTATTAGAAAAATTTCAACCTGATCTGGTCATTAGTTCGATGTATCTACCGGATATGACTGCGACGGAATTGATTACACAAATCCGTGAGGAGGCAGGTAATCCACCACTGGCGTTTATGCTGATCTCCAGTGAGACCAATTTTGATCTCCTGGATCCAATCCGGCAGGCGGGAGTGGTTGCAATATTACCTAAACCCTTTGATCACTTAGACTTAAAGCGGGCATTGAGTTCAACACTTGAATATATCGACCCTCAGGCCATGGAACTGGAGGTTCTTGATATTGAATCTCTGGAAGTTCTGGTGATTGACGACAGCCCTCTGGCCCGCAAGTTTGTTTCGCGCACCTTGGGGAATTTAGGCATCAAAGATATTACACAGGTTGCAGACGGATCAGAAGCCGCTAAGATTCTAACGACCCAAAATTTCGACCTGATTGTTACAGATTACAATATGCCGGAAATGGATGGTAAACAACTGACTGACTTTGTCAGAAAGGAACTCAAGGATACGATTACACCGATACTCATGATAACCAGTGAAGAAGATGTAGCAAAACTCAGCAGCATACAGCGCGCCGGAGTATCGGCAATCATGGATAAGCCCTTTGAAACTCAGTCTGTTAAGGAGGTTCTGGCAAGAATTTTTAGTGAGGAACAAATATTAAGTTAAGGGCTTTAATTGGACCGATTGCCCACATTTTTTATGTTTGCCTCGTCAGCATGCAGTTCGGGTACGTCTGGAATTTCAATTAAATCATCTTCACTCTCTTCGGGTGACTGAACAGCAATCAGGTCGTCGTTCATTGTCCCATCTGTTGTACTCGCATCAATATCTTCCTCTGAATACTCTTCGAATTCTAATTCGTCTAATTCGAAATCCAGTTCAATATATTCATCTGAATCTGGTTCCAGTGTCCCCAGGATTTCGTCAAGTTCTGCTTCGGTTAAATCTGAGCCATCGAAGTCTCTGATAAGAGATTCTTCATTTTCTTCTTCCAGTTCCATATTATCGGCTATTTGAGAAATTTCGTTTGCTGAATCATCGCCAGGCGCTTGATCTGGAATGGTGTTATTTTGTCGTACCGTTTTTACATCTTCTCGTTGGCCAGGTTTGTCAATTGGCGATTGCCTGGTTTGTAAAGAAGGTTTGGTGATAGGTGAAACTGAATTCTCTTTGTTTTCGGATTCGAGAAAGTGTTTTACAGCTTCATAGTCTATCCCTGAAAAATATAGGTTAACAGATGCGAATATTAGCGCTGAGAAAATAAATATTCTTTTAGCCATTTAGCTGGATTTTTAAAAATTGATAGGATCTTGTTCAGGATTATAGGTTATATTTTCGGATATCAATATCATTTGGTTTTTTGTAAGGAAAAAGCACTATTTCTTGGCACAATAAAAAAGCCGCTTATTAGGCGGCTTTTTGTGTGTCAATTAGTGGTTGCTTCTAACAAGCAGGTGATGAGATTTCTCTGTATTGTCTGGAGCCTTTGAAATAACCTCCCAAAAGAAGGATGCCAAGTCCGATCAATGCTAATCCATTGGGTTCAGGTACTGTGGTACTCAAATCAAAGCTGGAAATCTGACCGGGTCCAGTGTGAGTCAATGTGACTACGTGGGTTATGGAGAACATTCCAGACAAGTTTGCAAAACTGTTAGTGCCTGCAGAAAAGAAGGAATCACTGGAAGTAATTGTTGACACCAGAGTCGTGGTGGCAAATGCAATGTTTGCATCATCAACGTAAGTGTTAACCGAAATAGATCCGTCCAGTGTTCCACCGATTTCAGTCAGAATTCTGTAGAGGCCATTGGCAACCATAAAGTCTGTATCTGTCAACATTATTGTTAAAGTTCCAGGACCAACTGAAATATTGATTGAATTCAGATCCAGTCGACCGATGGTATTGCCCCCAATCAGTGGTTTCGATGCACCGGTGATAGTATTACCGATAAAATTAGTAGGAAAACTTGGGGTTGCGGTTAACATCCCATTTAAAGGGACTAAGTCTCCCGCGCCATTATCTGTGTAATTAATAGGTGTACCACCGTCTGATACGCTCAACATCAATGTTGCGTTAGCGGCTGGTGCCATCATTCCCATCAGGAACATGGAAACCAATAATGATATAAAAGGGTATCGTTTAATATTCAGCATATATGTAGTCCTGTTTAAAGTTAAAAGGCTTTCAACGAGCCGATTGTCGTTCGTTGTTAATTCCTAGATAGCAAGACTAATGCCATGTATATAAGTTATTGATATAAAAGAAATGATGGTGAATGCAAAGGAGTGCGGTGTAAAAACTATTGACAATTAAGTCGGTTGCCTTTAAAGGTGTTTATATGAAGTTAAAAGTCATATATATTACTGATATATAAAGAAAAAATAGGGTCATGTTTTCATAGCAAACAGTTAATGACGGCTTTTTAATTTAGGTCGGTTGGAGCAATTGAAACGAGTGTAAAAGGGCAGCTCAATTATTGAGTGGGTTTGTTGATATCGTTTTTTGTTCCAACCGACCTATATTCGATCAATAGGCTGGTTTGTCAGAATCAAAGATTAAACCTCTGCTTGTGCCCTGCATACGTACCACATCGTATAATTTTTGATCCAGGGAATTTTCGGCACCGCCAGCTTCTGCAATTTCTTTTTCAAGATAGCGGGAACGTTTATCGGCAATTGTCTTGATCTGTTTCTTTAGAGTTTCTCGACGTGCAGCTTTTGTTTCTATGTGTAATTGACGTTGATCGGGGGTCATCGCTTGCATCGGTTTTGGTAATAGTTCCGAGTCGATTTCTGATAAATCTCGGCGACCACTGGCTATTTCGTCAACCAGTTCACCTTTACCTAAAAGGTTGCCGCTACCACTTTTTGATGTGTTGAAGGTTGCTCTTCTGGCCAGGGACTCTGGGGAGGCTAAGGAATTTAGTTTGTTTGTTGCATCCATCTTCTGTTTTTGTCTGGCCTTATCTTTAACGGAGCCATAGTACAGGCGGGTACTGTCCAGATCGGCAGATAATTTAGCCAGTTTCTTGTCATAGGGCGTTTTGACAGTGACTGCATTTCCGGCTTGTTCGACTTGAAAATATTGGCCACGACCCAATTGTGCGACTTGTTGCCAAGCTGTAGTTGCTGCGCTGTCAGACCCACACTGAATGGTGTTAACAACTATTCCTTTTTGCGCAGCCTGAGTGAGTGTAAGCGGGTATTTAACGTCATCCTGGTAGTCCATATGCGGAGGCGCGTCACCCACCAGGAAGATTACTTTATAAGCATCGGTATCATTGCTCCAGGAAATGTTATGTACTGCGTCGTGAAGCGCCTGGTTGACACTTTCCGGGCTATCGCCACCGCCTTTGGCCTGAAAATCCATCAAAGTCGCGTTCAGTGTATCCAGGTCACCGGAAAGGTCTATTACCTGGGTTATGTAGTCATCGCCTCTATCTCTATAGGCGATCAGACCCACACGAATTTCAGGTGATGATTGCTCCGATGCCAGTGTACTGGCTATGGACCAGATTTTTTCTTTAGCAGCCTGGATAAGGCCGCCCATACTCCCGGTGGTGTCCAGTACAAATACGGCATCAATACGTTTTTTACTGACTGGAAAGTGCTCTACTGGTTTAACAGGGGAATTACCCTGGGTATACTCTGGATAAAGTCCAACGATTATGATGGACAGGCTGATCAATACGAATGCTGTTAGTTTTGTGTTCATGGTTTTACCTCAGTTTCGAGTGTTGAATTGCAGAAAAATCATCGTAGATTGAAATTGACTTAATAATCTCGATGCTTCCAGTTAAAGAACTTGTGTCAGTTTTTGAACGGCCGCCTGGGCTGAACGATATGCACGTTGGAACTCTTCATCATTCGGTGAGTAGAGGCTATCCGTGGCCGTATTTTTTTCGCTCATCTCGGGAAAAATGACAAACAAAGCTTGTGCCAGGAAAAAGCACCAAAGGCTTAAAAATATATTGTTGGTTTGGCTGAATGCCCACAACATCAGTATTAATCCCGATAAACTTAGAACCAGGTCGGCAACCGTGGATATCAAATCGGAGTGGAAGTACAGCGAGCGTACAAGCCATATCAGTCCTATCTGAATGAGCAGAAACCAATCTGTGGATAGACCGGAAAACCCCGTGGTTAGCGTGACTAACACCGAGAAGATCACTACTGTTAGGTGTCCACTGGACTCGGGACTGCGTTTCAATAAATAGGTGATATAGCAGAAACCCAGCAGTGCTGTCATGAATTTAACGACAATTACAGCCGGGAAAACTGTGAGTAATATTCGATATGCCAGATGTCCTGATAGACTGGCTATCAGAGCGACAAGTACCCCTTCCATGAAACTGATCGTTTTCATGATGGGCTCCTTCTTTGCTGTTCGCGAAGAAAGGCGACTTCAATCTCTTCGTCGCTGACCGAATAGTGTGGCGGCGAGACACCTACATCCGCTATTCCAGACCGATTTTCCTGTTCCAGGATTTCTGCTTTTTGCTGAATATTTTCAAGCTGCGAAGAATTTTCGATTCGCTGATCTTGTAGTTCCTTTTCTACTTGGCCTAATTCTTCGTATTTTTTGTGTAGAGTGTGGCAAAAATAGCATGCTTCGAGCTTGCGTCGAATCAAGCTGCGGGCCAATTCAGTGTTGTCCGTTTCGAAACAGACCTCAAGATCATTTTCAATTTGAGCAATGGTTTGTTTAAGCTCCGATTCACGTGTTTTAAGTCGTTTGCATTCGAGATGAATGCGTTTTATTTTCTGTTGATTCTCATCAATATGTTCCTGCATTTCACGTATCGCCTGCTTTAATAAGATATCCGGACTCTCGATTTGATCGAGAACCGCGTGAAAATCTGCACGAAAAAGTCGGGCAATTCGGGTAATCAGTGCCATGGGTAATGCCTCCTTTGTTTAAGTGGCTATCAGTGTAGAATTTAACCCTCCTGACTTGTAGGCGTGCTTTGGTAAAACTAATCGGTGGGTTTTTACAAAAGATTTACAATCAAGGCGCTGACAAATGGTCATTGCCTGGATAGTATTGAGGCTTTGAGATCTTGATTCTTTTTTGGACGGTTTGTATGCAGCGTAAAATCCGACTCTTGATTATTGAAGACGAAGCCGCTATTCGTAATGGTTTGATTGACGTTTTTGTTTACCATGGATACGAGGTGAGTTTTGCCATAGAAGGGCTGGAGGGATTAAACATGGCTCTCGGTGGTACCTTCGATCTGATAATTTTGGATGTTATGTTGCCTGGTATGAACGGATTTGAAATTTGTGATCAAATACGTGCCAAAGACTGTCATCAACCGATTATTATGCTGACAGCGAAAAGCAGTGACCAGGATATTATCGACGGTTTATCGCTGGGGGCCGATGATTATGTGACCAAGCCATTTTCTGTGGCTCAGTTGGTATTGAGAGTGCAGGCGGTTTTACGACGGTCCAGGGTTAATGAAGAATTCGGAGATTCAATCCGATTGGGTGACGAAATTGAAATTGAGCAGAAAAACCTGTGCGGCAAACGAGGCGATCAATTATTGTCGTTTACACTTCGTGAGATGCAGATTCTGCAATATCTGAATACTCATTCAGAACGCCCGGTGTCACGCGATGAACTGTTGACCAAAGTCTGGGGATACGCAAATAATTTGCAGTTAGAAACCCGTACTGTAGATATTCATATTGCCAAGTTGCGTCGAAAAATTGAACCCGATCCTGCAAATCCAGCTTATCTGGTGACTGTGCGCGGTGCGGGTTATCGGTTGCTGGCAGGCTGAACTGTTGCGATCCTCATTAATAGAATTCGATAAACGACGTTTGGGTCGGTGGTTGAGTCTGTTTTTCGTGGCTCTAATCATTCCCAGCGGCATTCTTGTGTACCAGGCCATGGATCAGTTGAAATGGCAGACCTATCATAATTATCGAACTCTCGCGGAGGAGCTTTCAACTCGAATAAACCAGCGATTTGTGCAATTGATCCGCGATGAAGAAGCCCGCACATTCGCAGACTATAGCTTCCTGGTCGTTACTGGCGATCCGGCTGTCAACTTTGTGCAGCGTTCTCCTTTGGCTGCTTTTCCGCTCAAATCTGAAATACCTGGATTGATTGGTTATTTTCAAATAGACAGTACAGGCCGACTCAGTTCGCCAGTACTACCCAAGCAGGGTAGCAGTGCAGCGAACTACGGGATTTCAGCAGATGAATATGTACAGAGAAGCAGTCTTCAAGATCAAATTCAGCGAATTTTGGTTGATAATCACCTGGTTCAAAATCGGCAAGCGGGTTTGTCCACACCATTGAGCACTTTGCCGAAGTTTTCTGGAAACGAAGTCGATCAGGAGGTTGAAGAATCTGGTGCGAGTATTTCGGCGGCATCCAGGAATGATAAAGACAGTGATTCCCGAATAAGTACTGCAGCTCGAAAAATAGTGGGCCAGACCTTATTTGATCAGTTAAGCAGCGTTGATACGGTAAAGCAAAAGAGTAATAAAGCAGCCGGTAAAATGGGTCGAATTGCCGACCTGAAACTGGACTATAGCTATCAATCCGGTCTTGCCGGGAAGACAGAATCGCAGGAAAAAAAACGTGTTCAACAACCATTTCCTAAACGTAGTAAGAGAAAAGAGCGCACTAATTTGCCTGAAGTATCAGAGCAGTCTACGGCAGAAGAATCAGAAGACCGGCCACATAAAGATAATCAAATCCGGGTTCGTACCTTTGAAAGTGAAATAGATCCTTTTGAATTCAGTCAACTGGACAGCGGTCATTTCGTTTTGTACAGAAAAGTCTGGCGTAATGATCAACGTTTTATACAGGGTGTTTTGATCAAGGAAAATGCATTTTTGAAGCCGCTGATCCACGCTGCCTTCGTGTCCACTACACTGTCTGAAATGAGTAATCTGGTCATTGCCTATAGAGGTGATGTATTGACTATATTCAAAAGCGCGAAGCAGAAATTGTCATTTAATTCGACCACCGAATTAGGTGACTCATTACTTTACCAAACAAAGCTATCGGCACCCTTCGGTGATTTACAATTGATTTTCTCGGTCAACCAACTGCCCATTGGTCGTAGTGGCCCACTGATACTTTGGACAGGCGGTATTCTGGTTGCATTATTGTGTGCAGGCTTTTATTCAATCTATCGTCTGGGTTCGAAACAGATTAGTCTTACAGAACAGCAGCAAGATTTTGTCTCTGCTGTCAGCCACGAATTAAAAACACCACTGACTTCGATTCGCATGTATGGTGAGATGTTAAGGGAGGACTGGGCACCGGAGGAAAAGAAAAAAGTTTACTATGACTATATTTATGCCGAGAGTGAGCGCCTGTCCCGACTTATTAATAATATACTGCAACTTGCGCAGATGACCCGCAACGAAGTAACAATAAATCTCAAAACTTTATCGGTGGCGGAATCTCTGGATACGATTAGATCCAGGGTCTGTAGTCAGAGTGATCGTGCTGGTTTTGAACTGCGGATATCATGTGTGCCACAAGTGGCAAACCGCATGCTGAATATCGATCCGGATGCATTTTGCCAGGTTATTATAAACCTGGTCGACAATGCCATTAAATTCTCGGTAAATTCCACTATCAAGCGTATTGACATAAATGCTCAATTCTATCGTAGTGATAAGCTGTTATTTACTGTGCGTGACTACGGTCCGGGAATAGCGCAGTCGCAGATGAAGAAAATATTTAAACTTTTTTATCGCTCAGAAAACGAATTGACTCGAGAGACTATTGGTACAGGTATTGGCCTCGCACTAGTTCATCAACTAGTCATAAGTATGCAGGGTACGGTGGATGCTTTTAATAAAGATCCAGGCGTAGAATTCAGGCTTGTTTTTCCAGTCGTTGAATGATTCCCATCGCAGCTTCTTTACAACTTGAATTTGTCCTGATACTTTGGGTTATCTTCATTCTAATCAAAGTACTCCAAATTGCGGATTTCAATTCCGCAGCAGGCACTCAATTTTTGGATAGCCTCCTAATCAGAGAAAAGGAACACTGATATGAATCGACTAAGCTCAATCAAAAAATTTATGTTTATTCTATGCGCGGTTTTTTTGTTGACACTGCTCTCGGGTTCTCTGGCCTATGCAGATGATGATGGCCGTTATCGAGCCATCGTATTGCACGAAGGGGGTTCATCATCCAGCGGAGGTAGTTTGACGCCTAAAGTTTTTATTATTGATTCTAAAGATGGGCATATGTGGACCTGGGAAAGAAATATGCCTTTAATCGGCACAGGAACACCGGGTTTTGGCAGTCTGGTAACCTATCAGGGTCGAGTAAAACCGGGTAAAAAAATCGGAGAAATTATAGGGCAGGGAGGAGATTCTCCCTAATAGACAGGCTGTGTTTAGGTAATCTGGAGGTAACTACTTGCCCCCCTATCGAAACAGCCCTCTATGGGGGATCTGTGGAGGAAGTGTATGCGGCAGGGAAGCCGCATCCACGCCGACAAGGATGTGTTTACGGCGTCTTCCGGAACAGATCACCCATAGAGGGGCGAGAGCAGTTACATCTGGAGTTATATATAACCATAGTGGAGGCGAGAATGAGCGACCCGATATTTGAAACCGGACTGAACGAACCACCAAAAATTCGATCTTCAAAATTTTCTGCAACCGGAGAAAGCGTGATTGATGAATCGACTTTCAACGCCATTGAAATCGACAGGTTATTTGATTCGGTCAATCATTCGGAAACCGTCATTGGACAGGCGACACTGTATAAATCTCTGATTCGTCCACTCAGTGATATCGAGGCCATTACGGAAAAGCAGACTGCCTTAAACGAGCTCACACACAAGCCTGATTTACGTAAAAAAATCGAATCATTGGTGGCAAATGCATCGCATCGGGAGAATGATTTTTTTACATTGTTGAGCGGCACATTTATTGGAATGCTCGGCAATACCCATCATGAACATGAACATGAGGGCTATGGTTATGAACCGTACAGAAAAGGTACGCAATTCATGTTGGATATAGTCGATGATGCTCGCACAATCGAAAGCCCTGACAGTCAATATCTGAAAACTGTGTTTGCTCGAATCGAGGCTTTTTCGGAGACTAAACCCTATTTATTGATGAGAGGCCCAGCCTATAAGACTGAACGCGGAATGCTGACAAAGGCTGAAAAGCAGCCGCTGACTCCTGGATTTATATTCACACCGGCACTGTTCAAGCCTTTATTGGTCATAACGTTATTGGCAGCCATTATGATGTTATATCATCTCGCACCACTATCTCCAGGAATATCTCCTTCAGTTTTACCCACGCTACTGTTTTTCTGTCTTCCCTTATCATTAGTCTATATTCCGGCGGTGGGAACATTTGACCGTGATAGTTGCATCTATCCATTAAGAGATATTTATAAGCAGTCTCACGAGGTGGAACAAGCTCTTGAATCTATGGGTAAACTTGACGAGTTGTTGTCCTTTTATCGATTTGGTCAATCTTTTAAGCCTGAGGCGATCCTTGCAAAAATACACGTTGGCGATCAACACAATATGCATCTGCGTAGAGTAAAAAGTCCGATCCTGGCTAAGGAAGATCACTCGTATGTGGCCAACAGTATTGACCTTGATAAAGATCGGTTGACATTTATTACGGGACCGAATAGCGGGGGAAAAACGGCTGTCTGTAAAACCATTGCTCAGGTACAGCTTCTTAGTCAGATTGGTTGCCCGGTACCCGCTGAATCAGTCGATGCAAGTGTTGCCGATGCAATTTTTTATCAGGTTCCCGAATACAGCAAACTGGACGCGGGAGAAGGCCGGTTTGCGACCGAATTGAGGCGAACCAAAGATATCTTTTTAGCAAGTTCCGCTGCCAGCCTGGTCATTCTTGACGAGCTGTCTGAAGGGACGACCTATGAAGAAAAACTGGAAACTTCAGAAAATATTCTGGATGGGTTTCGTCGAAAGAACAACACGACTGTACTGATTACCCACAACCACGAACTCGTGGAAGGTTTTCTTGCGAAAAAATTCGGCCAGGCTCTACAGGTGGAATTCAAGGATGATGATCCAACGTATAGACTAATCAATGGCGTATCCCATGTGAGTCATGCGGACCGGGTTGCAGAAAATATTGGTTTTTCTAAAAAAGATATCGACAAATATTTAGATGATGAAACATAGAGGATTCCATTAGTTTGCTTGATATAGGGGTATTACATCTTATCTCTATATGTCTCGTTCTCGTAATTCCTTGAGTTCATTTCGTATTTCCAATTCAGAAGGTAATTGACCACTGAGCTTTTCATTGAGAGCCGACAGTTGTAAATTCATGTCCGACCTAAGATCGTTCATACCTTGTTTAATTTCGGACTGTCCATTTTGCAACAGAGCCGTTAGTTCCATTCAAATGCGCAAACAGCCTAATCGCGCAAGATAATCCAGTAAATGGAAATTCAACTTGGTGTGTTCATTTGATTAAAGGGGCTCGTAGAGCTACATTAGTGATCATGAAAACCATACCTGCAAAACAAGCAAAAGACCAATTCGGGAGCCTGTTAGAAGCGGCTCAGCGGGAGCCGGTAACGATCACCAAGCAAGGTCGGCCAGCTGCGGTCGTTATTTCGCTCGATGAATATGAGCGTATGGGTGGCGAGAGGGCTCGTTTAAAACGGGTTGTTTCTGATCTACGGCAAGAAGCCAAGGAAAATGGTTTAACGGAAGAAATTGTGCAAGCCATCATCGATGAGCGTTGATGGCCGCTGTGTTTGTGATACCAATCTTCTGATCAGCAGCTTACTCAACAATCACACACCGCCGGCCCAACGCTTGATTGGATCATCGACGAAGGCGTATTGCTGTTTTCCAGCAGCACCTACGATGAGTTACAAGCCATTCTACAACGCGCTAAATTCGACCGATATTTAGCAAAAGATAAGCGGCTGGAATTCCTACACAGCTTAAACACCATCATTGAATGGGTAGAGGTTCGAGAAAACATCACCGCTTGCCGGGATCCACGGGACAATCAATTTTTAGAGGTTGCGGTAAACGGATGTTACGTCCCGCCCTTAATCAGTGCGGGACATCTCTCTTTGTCTCGGCTCGAATAGGTCGATACACTTTCTCTGGTTTAGGGCGGGACGTAACAGCTTTCTCGGGCCTTTGTAAGTGGATTAAAAAAAAGTCAAGAAAAACGGAAATCGGGTGTATTCGGATCGGACCATCAACCGCATCGTGGCCCATCTAAAAACCTTTGCCAAATGGATCCATAAACTGGCGCCGTTCCCATTGGGAAATCCCATGGCGAAAGTAAAAACCATTGTTCCGGGAACCGGGCTTGAAATCGAGCGGGCGATTACGTCTCAGGAACGGCGGAAGATTCTCGATGCTGCCGGTGATCGGAGGACGGTCGCGGAATCGACGCATCAAGGCTGAATTCGCTGAAGAGAGGCCTCGCCGAAAAGGCTATCGTGCTTGGCGGAATAGGGCGATTGTCTACCTGCTGATCGAGACCGGTATGCGCCGTGCGGCTGTGACCCAACTGAACATCAATGCAATCGATTTTGAGAAACGATTCGTAACTACCACGGAAAAAGGCGAAATCCAGCATCGCTATAAAATCAGTCGCGAAGGGTTACGAGCAATCCAGGACTATCTGGACAACGAGCGGGGAGGGGATGTCGACTATTGGACGATGTCGCTTGCATTTTTTTTGCCGGCGTCCAACAAACCTCAAAGTCTCGGTCGACTTTCGCCGGTGGTCATCAATAGTATCTGGAACGAAATCTGCCGCATGGCTGAGGTCAAAGGCAAAACCCCCCATTCAGCCCGCCACGCCATGGGACGGCATGTGATGGAAAAAACCGGCAAAGTGGCGGCGGTTCAGCGCCAGTTAGGCCATAAGAATGCCGCTTATTCGTTGCAATATGCCCGGATTACCGATGAAGAATTGCAGGCCGTTTTAGATGATCGGTAACTCTCGATGGCTGCCCATTAGTACGGAACAAGAAGGTTTGGAAACATGGGTTTATCGAACGAGACCGAAGAACGAACCAATGGACTTGAAGTCATTACAACCTTTTAAAGCAAAAAGGGCTTTAGGTCAGATTGAGCGATCTTTTAGCCCCTCTTTATTTACGATGGGCTTTATTTCTTCTCTCACGGCCTGGCGTACGGCCTCTAGCATGGATTGCTGTTGGATGTATCCCACCAGCGCATCGTTAATAAGGGTTTGGTAATTACCGCCACCGGCTTGATCAACAATATTTCGAAAATACTCTAAAATACGGTTGTCGAGCCGAATGGAGATTTTTGTTTTTCCTATTTCCGGCGGTATTACCGGTCCCCGTTTCGCATTCGAGAAATCAATATCGCGGTAGGGTTCAGCAACGGTCTTTTTCATAGCGTAACCTTTGAGGTTTATTAGCTTTCCAAGCCGAGATGATTCTGATGAAATCCGGCTCACGGTAGGTGTAGACGACGACTAATAAGTTAGCGAAGCTGCTTAACCCGAGGGTGACAAATCGTTGCTCCTCATCACTATCGGGGTCATCGCGCGTTAGTGCAAAGCTATCCTCTAGGACCGTCATGGCTTCAGAAAACGAGATGCCATGCTCAGCGAAAATTGCTTCTGCTTTGGCAGGGTCCCAAACAATTTGCATATGTTATCGTATGGACAATTGTCCTCTATGTCAAGGTGGAATGGAATCGGTGGCAACTTTGGTTTGGCCATCGTTTCATTTTCCTGTGGTAAACATGAGTATATAGGACGTTGCTATCAACGGCGTGAAATTGATTAAATCTGGCGTTTTGAAAATGGCGGACATTTATGGCCAGTTACAGCTAATCTAAATGCCTGAAGAAAACGATGGTACAAAAAACAGCATCGAATACATAGCCTTGTCCGAATAAGAAAAATAAGGAAGAAGATTTCTTGATAATATATGGAAGAAAATACTCCATTTTCAAATCGCCAGGTTTAAGGTAGTTTAAGATCACCGCTGACAGGACGTTGATAACCGGGAGGGGTTTATGGGACAAATTGGAAAAGGGTGAAAGATTGATTCAAAACGCGTTTTGTATTTTGGCGGGGAATAGGGGAGGGGTGTACCGAAAAACGACCGTTTTATGGGACATAAAAAAAGGAGATCCAATTGACGGTCCTCGGGTATTATGTAC
The DNA here is from genome assembly GCA_964528035.1 of uncultured Methylococcaceae bacterium. Lineage (GTDB taxonomy): Bacteria > Pseudomonadota > Gammaproteobacteria > Methylococcales > UBA1147 > CAZGQY01. The sequence goes on from CAZGQY010000080.1 coordinate 14,556, forward strand.
AGTCATGAAGGCACTGGTCCGGCCTGAGTTACGACTACCAGATCTCGTGGAATATTAATTCATAGCTGCGTTTCAAGTGGCTGCGTGTTCCTTATGTCATCATTTCCATCAAAAGTAAATCGGACGGCCGAGCCTTGAGAGTCTCACTAGTCAAATTAGTGGCTTACCTGTCAACGAGTTACCAATTTTGTCAATTTCTATTTTTATATATTCACTGTCTCACAAAGTAAACATATCAAGACACAGCGCTTGAGGTGCCTCTTTCAACGTCTCAGGTTGGTATTCTCATATCGTATATGACAAAAGGAAACACGTTTATGGCTCTTATCGGATACGCCCGTGTTAGCTCGGTTGGTCAAAGCCTCGATGTACAACTTGATAAACTTGCACACTGCGAAAAAATATTTCAGGAAAAGAAAAGCGGGAAAACGACCAAACACCCATGGCTTCATGCGTGCTTGGAGTATGTCAGGGCAGGGGATGTGTTAGTAATTTTCCGTTTAGGTCGGCTTGCCCGTTCTACCTTTGATTTGTGTAAAATTGCCAAACAGCTCGAAGAAAAAAACGTTGATCTGCAAGTGCTTGATCAAAATATCAATACCAGTGATGCCACAGGGCGTTTGCTGTTTAACATGCTCAGCTTTGTACTTTGCCTGCGGATCACACTCTGACGAAAACGCCTATGTATATGTGATGCAAAGTGGTGGCTTCAGGCCTGTTAATGATCGGAATCCTACTGTTCCAAACAGAAGAGAATACCCACATATACCAATTAGCTATCTAGACCTTTACGATGTAGATGTAGCATTTCACGGCGTTACCTATGATGATCTTCCTTATCTTTTTGAGGCATTTATACCTCAGGAAAGGCTACAAGCGCAGGGCGGCCGATTTCTGTTCTGGCGACAGCTAGACCTTCAATTAATCACGGCACGCCAGTTGATTCCCATCAAGATTGCTTCAGACGCAAAGAAAAACCTTTTCTCGGAGTTGTCAGCGTTTGGAATCACGAGAGAGGTGCTTTTTCCCAATGAATAAATTTTTCTAGTTTTCTCCATAACCTACAAACGACCCTTTGTAGTTTATATCTTTTTGGTAATGAAACATTTTTTCTTGATATATCCCACTTAGTGTTATATATTGAAAAGAGGATATTAATACTTAACCAGTGAGAAAACGTTGCAGATTTTTAAAAATACTTGGTTTCAACGTTTTGCACGAAGGGAAAAGATCACTGATGAGGTTTTAAAAGATGCCATAGCGAGAGCAGAGAAAGGCACAATTGATGCTGATCTTGGTGGCAATGTTATTAAACAGCGTATTGCAAGAGTAGGGCAGGGGAAATCTGGTGGTTATAGAACCTTCATTGTTTTTAAAAAAGGTGATAAAGCTTTTTTCGTTTATGGGTTTGCAAAAAGCGAGCGAGAAAATATTGATAAAAATGAAATAGATGTGTTTAAAAAATCTGCAAAGGAATTGTTAGCTTTGTCTGATAAACACATTCGAGAATTAATTGAAAATGGAGCATTGACAGAGGTTGAACCATGAGTGAAAAAAAACAATATAAATCAGAAGCCCTTGCATCTATTCATGAAACAATGGATTCTCTCCATCAGATTGGAGCCATTGAAAAAAAAACCATGAGGAACTTTGATACGGATTGTCTTGAAGTCATTTCTGAGATAAAACCAAAGGATATTCGAGATATTCGCAAGCGTGAGCATGCCTCACAACCCGTTTTTGCAATGTATCTCAACGTATCTAAGAATCTTGTTTCTGACTGGGAGAGAGGTATTAAAAAGCCAGGTGGGCCAGCTCTACGTTTAATAAATATCGTAAAAAAACATGGCTTAAATGCTTTAACGTGATATCTGCCATGAACGATCATAGAAATAAATGCATAGAAAATTGCGTCGCTCAAAAAAGGAACGAAATTAATAATATTGATGAGGCTTTTTTTGGGAATGTAATTGGCGTTGCCCAAGCGATTGAGCAACTCAAAGATGCGTTGGATAAAATTGATGTGAGCCTTGATCAACGCGAATTCGAAAAAGCATCCAGCCTTGGTTATAGTGAGGTAGCTTCAGAGTTTATTTTTCTTCAACGCTGCCTTGGCGGCCTTCACGATACGGTCAATCAAAAAGAGAAGCTAACTCAAGATATATGCCTTGAGTTATGCAATGAGCTGGAGAATGTCCGTAACGAAGAAGTTGCCCCTATAGTCGAGCAAAAAATTGAAAGTCTTAAACCTAAAGACACACCCATGAAAATTGAAGTTATTCTTGGTAAAAAAACCAATGCAAAACTTCACGCTCTACAAAACATTAGGCATACACCGATAGAAAACTTAGCCGAGAGTATTCTTGCATCTGCCATGCAAAAAGATGAAAAATATTGGCAAGAATTTGAAAACAACAAGCCGGCGATACCACATATAAGTGACGAAAAAAAAGAATTTTATACAGGCGATGAAGTTAATAATCACATCAAAGCATTAGGCGAACAGCACAAAGAACGCATTAAAAACTTGTATTAGTAGAAAAGCCTCGCTTCATTTTAAGAAAATCCGTCAAAAAGTGAACAGTTTCCTATGAGAGTTTTCACTCATGATTTTCCACAATCTGCGTTATCACTCATTAATCCTGACCAATTTTTAAGCAATCTGATAGACCCGTTTATCATTCAAGTATTTGAGGGGCTAATATCACGGTAAACGCAGAGGTTTTTCCACAAATCCTGTTGAAAAACCCCGCCTAATCGATTAGACCAAGCGGGGTAGTTGGGTCAAGCTTTGATATGTTCTAGCTGTCTTGCTCCACTGGCATACTGGTTTAAGGTTTTATCTGCCTTGAAGCCAAGATTACGCTCAATTGGTAAACCTAACCTGCCACGGGTTTGCGTGAGTTCAGATATGCTCAAGCAAAGGGGTCACCATTTAGCCAACCCCTGTCAACAGGCAAAGCAACTTTATTCACCA
>CAZGQY010000081.1:0-17301 GCA_964528035.1 uncultured Methylococcaceae bacterium
GGCTACGCAACTGTTGCTACAACGCAGAAGACGGACAATAAGACAAGTCAAGATTTGTATATTATTGAATCCTCGCTCCTTAGAGGCAATCCAAATTAAATAACATGCGTTAACGCACACGAGCTGAAAAAGATACCATTCTTTGCAAAACAAAGTAATTTGCTCCAAGGGCAATGATAACCAACCAAAGATCCAGGCGTCCGAGCAAAAAAAACACCACCAGATAAATATTGCGTTCAAAATACTCGAAAGGATTACCGGGACACTCCACAGCAAATTTATCGTATAAAGCCCGCGTGTAGGACATTAAACTAATTCCGAGAAAGACCAAAAAACTAAACGGGTAAAGGTAAGTTTGCTCGCGATAAACAAATAAAATGGTTGCGACAATAATAAATTCGCTATAACGATCCACCATTGAATCCAGGAAGCCACCAAAAACGGTGACCTGATTGGTTGATCTTGCAAGTGCTCCATCAACAATGTCACAACCTCGTCCAATTGTCATAAGAACAAAAGTTATGATGTAATCACCCATATAATAGCTATAGCAGGCCGTGACACTAAAAATGAATCCGCAAACAGTGATATGGTTCGGCGTCACTCCTGTTTGGCGTAGATAATTTAAAAATGGCCAAACAATACTGGCAAATTTTTTTCTTAGTGAATCTTTGTTATACATTGTTATACATTGTTATACATTTTCGATTTTACCCGGATAATAGTTTCTCTATTCGAAACCCACTTTAAAAACGACTTTCGGAAAACACAAGCAATGAAGTTTGGCATTGACCACCTGTTAGACCATACCGCTCTAATAAATCAACTGCAAGGACGCCGTGTTGCCTTGTTGGGCCACCCTGCATCAATGACCAGTGGATTCCAACACAGCATAGATGCCCTGATAGCGCGTGGCATTAAGCTATCCGCCGCATTTGGTCCACAACATGGAATCCGTGGCGACAAACAGGACAATATGGTGGAAACGAACGACGATTTCGACCCAATCCACAACATCCCGGTGTTTAGCCTTTACGGCAAAACGCGAAGACCAACAACCTCAATGCTGGAGTCGTTCGACATACTTTTAATAGATCTGCAAGATGTTGGATGCCGCATATACACATTTATCACCACGCTGTTCTATTTAATCGAAGACTGCGGACTCGCTGGTAAAGCACTCTGGATTCTGGATCGACCGAATCCGGCAGGCCGAGTAGTCGAAGGATCATTATTAAGCCCTGGATATGAAAGTTTTGTTGGTGCAGCGCCGATTCCAATGCGCCACGGACTCACCCTGGGAGAGGCTGCAAATTGGTTCCAAGATTATAAAAATGTGGATATAGACCTTAGAATAATCAGAATGGAAGGCTACGACCCATACCAACAACCCGGTTTTGGCTGGCCGCTTAATGAAAAACCATGGATTAACCCCAGCCCAAATATCGCTACTTTGAACGCTGTACGTGCCTATGCAGGAACTGTATTACTGGAAGGAACAACACTCTCCGAAGGAAGAGGAACAACAAGAGCATTAGAAATGGTGGGCGCACCGGATATTAATTTTGATGCGATCATCAAAGATATGCAGAGTCTAGCCAGCAACCACATTGCAAACTGCCAATTAAGACGCTGCGGCTTTGAACCTACTTTTCACAAGCATAGCGGGAAGTTCTGCGAGGGTTTTCAGTTTCATACTGACCATTCCCGCTACGATCCCAGCGAATTTAAACCCTATAGAGTTATTGCCTTATTTCTCAAGTGCCTGCGTATTCATTACCCGGACTATCCAATCTGGCGGGAATTCGCATACGAATACGTAACCGATCATCTTGCAATCGATGTTATCGATGGTGGAGACTATTTAAGAACCTGGGTCGATGATACCCAAGCTGAATATTCAGATCTGGAAGCACACCTGACAGTCAACGAAACCCAGTGGTTAGATGAAATAAAACCATTTTATCTTTACTGAACTCAAATACTAAAAACGTTCCCTGTTGTAATCGTTAACAATTGCGCAGTGCTCTCTTTTGGATACTCAGGGAGCCGTACTATCGTTGGGCGTCCTGTCCGGAAAAATCCATCCGTGGAATATTTCCTTCAAGACATCCAGAGGGCTGATTGTTTTCCAGACCACCTCGTCTACTGCCCACTTAAACTGTGGAACAGGCCGAAAGCTTTCTCGTCTAAATTCCAACGACTATGGAAATCAAAAAGAATTTGGATGTAACTTATTTATTCAGGCTGGTAATTCTTGCGTAAGCAGTTTCCAGCATTTTTAAACCTTTTTCCTGGTCGGCTGCATCAGGTTTAGCCACTTTAATCCCACCAATTCTAACCATGGAATTAGCACTTTCCAAAGTACCCGCCCAACCTTCACTGTTGATTTCTAAAAGCTGTGCATACGAAGCCTTTGCATGTTTTTTTGCTCCAGCGCCATCACCTGCTTTTGCTGCAGTGATTGCTTCTTCAAGGTGCGCAATACCTGCGTCCAGTAATTTTTGGTTATCACCTTGTGTCGGCGTTTTATATTCACCTTCAAGTTCAGCAAAAGCAGGCCCGCCAAAACTAACTAAAGCAATCAAAAGCAGTGCTACAAAATAATTCATTTTTAACATTATCTATTCTCCTCATTATAAATCGAAATTTTATTTCCAAGACGAATAATCTTCGCAGAGTGATTCTATTACGGTGCAAAATTAATCGCAACCATAATAGCCTGTATTCTAAACAACTGAACCTGAACGACAGATAAATTGCGCGCCACAGATTATTCGCCCTTTGGATACATAATGTCGAGGAAAGAATCTGCCGACAAACAAAACCGCGTCCACATAAGGGCCATGTTAGAATTGTTCGCTTAAATTTATTCATTCGACACAAGCAACCAGGATCTTAATATTTATGTCCCCCAGCGAAAATACTCTCGCAACAAATTTTATCCGTCAAACCATTTCCGAAGACCTGGAAAACAATAAAAACAATGGGCGGGTCGCAACAAGGTTTCCACCTGAACCAAACGGTTATCTACATATTGGACACGCCAAATCAATTTGTCTTAATTTTGGGATTTCAAAGGATTTCAATGGAACCTGTAACCTGAGGTTCGACGATACCAATCCGGAAAAGGAAGATATTGAATATATGCAGGCAATTGAACGCGATGTAGCCTGGCTTGGATTTAAATGGGATGAATTAAAGCATGCATCTGATTATTTCGATCAACTCTACGACTACGCGGTCTGCCTGATCAAAGCTGGAAAGGCTTATATAGACAGCTTAAACGCCGCACAGATTCGTGAATACCGTGGTACTCTGACGGTAGCTGGTCGCGAAAGCCCGGACAGAAACCGCAGCATTGAGGAAAATCTCGATTTGTTTCTGCGTATGCGTGCAGGAGAATTTTCCGATGGCACCTACGTATTGAGGGCAAAAATCGATATGGCATCGCCGAATATCAACCTCCGTGACCCAACTCTTTACAGAATTAGACATATTCATCACCCACGCAGCGGTGATAAATGGGCGTTATATCCGATGTACGATTACACACACTGCATCTCGGACGCTATCGAGGGTATCACTCATTCTTTATGCACTCTCGAATTTGAAGATCACCGTCCTTTATACGACTGGATCCTGGATCAGCTTGACCTACCCTGCCATCCACAACAAATAGAGTTTGCCCGACTGGCGCTGGAATATACCGTAGTCAGCAAACGCAAACTAAATCAATTGGTAACAGAAGGTTTTGTATCGGGTTGGGATGATCCACGCATGCCAACTATCGCCGGCCTCAGACGTGCCGGATTTACGCCGAAGTCTATACGCGATTTCTGTGATCAGATTGGAGTCACCAAAAAAGACGCCCGTATCGAAATGGCAACCCTGGAAAATTCGATCCGCAATGACTTGAATGATCATGCTCCGCGTGCAATGGCGGTTTTGCGGCCGCTTCGAATCGTAATAGAAAATTATCCTGACGACAGCATAGAAACATTACAGGTCGCCAACCACCCTCAAAACAGCGAACTAGGTTCAAGAGAAGTGCCTTTTTCAAAAGTAATATTGATCGAACAGGATGATTTCGCCGAAGTTCCACCACCCAAATTTAAACGGCTGACTTTAGACAAAGAAGTGCGTCTTCGTAACGCCTACGTAATTAAATGTCACCAGGCAATCAAAAATGAGCAGGGACAGATTACGGAACTACGCTGTACTTACGATGCCGACACCTTGGGCAAAAAACCCGAGGGCCGCAAAATCAAAGGTGTCATCCATTGGGTATCTGAGACTGAATCACTACCGGCAGAATTGCGCTTGTACGACCGATTATTTCGCGTACCGAATCCGGAATCAGAAACCGATTTTAAAACAGCATTAAACCCTGAGTCTCTGCAGGTATTGCAAGATTGCCGGGTTGAATCCAGTCTTGCAAGTGCACGACCAGGTGACCGCTATCAATTCGAACGAACCGGTTATTTTTGTCTTGACTCAATTGATAGTATTGAAAATAAACCTGTGTTTAATCGAACAGTCACCCTAAGGGATACCAGGGCCAAACTGGAAAAGGACAAAAATCGATAAATCATATTCAATTTACCAACCCCACACCTTTGTGCGTATACACGCTGACAATGAATTTACCGGAGCCTACTTAAAGCAACCAACGAACATATTCAACAAAAGAATAACAGTCCCTAAAACCAATCCACCCACACCAACATAGGTAAATAATTCAGTCAAAAAATGAGCATGAACCTGGTGCCGACCCAAGCCAGGCGCCAAAATAAACATCGTGAACCAAGCCACCGGGTAAAAAGCACCCAAGCCAATCAGTAGCGACGAAATGAATTTAAACCGTGCGACCATATTCGATAACATGACCAGTATGATCAGTCCAATAGAAACAGCCGCAATACCCATCGCATGAAAATGGGCTCGCTGCACATAGCGCCATATTTTATCCTGGCTCTTGGCGTCGTGTACTTGCGGAGAAGCTGCAATTCCTTCAGAAATATAGGTCTTAAAGCCATCTTCATTTATACCAAATGAAACACCCAGACCCAGACCAAATACCAGTCCCAGCATAGCAAGTGCTAAACCTGCCTTTACATAAATGAAATTCATAACCTTATTCTAAAATCAAATTAATTGATTTAAATATCCACGACACAAACTATGTCTTGCTAAGCCATTAAACGTCAATAAAAAACTGATTAATTCATTCTGCATGATCAGCACCCAGTGTACAAATCGACGTAATTGTTGACCCAACGCGAAATCACTACCACATGCTTCCCGAATCTAAATCTCAGTTTAATAGAAATATTACTCTGGAGTAATTCAGTACTTCATTTAAAAAGCTTCTTTATTCTGTTTTAGAAAATCGAAGTTAATCATACCTACAGTATTTAATAATAAGCTAGCAGACATTATTTTAAAAATAGTTGGCACTCATGTACTTTACATAAAATAACACAGCGTACAGTATTTTGTGACTATCCTAACCATCATTCATAAGACAATTCGCCCATTGTCTGAAGAAATATTGGCGATAACTTCGGATTCAAAGGTACTGGAGAGTACAATTTGCCAGGCCTTAATACCTTTGCGGCATACTTAAAAACAGCATCGTCCGAACTCAATTCGCAAAAATCAAAAATTGTCTGCAAATTACTGTTAACATTGTTTACCAGGTTTTCATACCGAACCATCAAGCAATTTTGAGGATAACTCCGTATCACAGACAACCCTTCACGCATAGACAATACCCACTCCAAAGCAGCGCGATCAACCGCTGAATATTCTTTGGCCGACTCATCGGATAAATCTCCGGCAAGCTGGTCAACCAGTGTTATCCACTTCCTATCATTGACACCCCACCAGTCACAAGCCTTATTATTAGAAACAACGCCATTACGGTCTGACCAATTCACAATCGACTGACAGGTCTCCCAGCCATTCCGAACCAAAAATAAAAAACGTGCATCAGGAAACAAACTAAGCACATACGGCACGCGAAAAATCAATTCCGGATATTTATCAACAAGCCGAGAATTTCCGCTAACCATCAGGTAAATCGAATAAAGGCGATGGGCATCACGGATCGCATTCTCTCCAATATCTTCCTCGCTAAATCGATAGAAACACGACTGCTCAGTATAGTTACCGATCAAATCTTCACGCGCATTAATTACGTGCCATAACGCTTTCGGTTCATTTAAAAATCCGACATGGCGGTGCATCGAAAGTACGATGCCCAGTATTGTCGTTCCACTTCGACCCGTACCAATAATAAAAACTGGTTTGTCGATTTTCTTAGTCACCGGCATCACGGTCAGGGTTCTCAAAAATGAAAGTACCAACGGATTAATCCACCGACCCTGTGTGGTCTGAGGGCGCCCCTCAAATAATCCGTAGCTAATAAGACGTGACCAAAGTCTTAGTGGATTTGTACGAATATAGTCTCGATCAATTTGAGCGATCAAAATTTAAACCTGCTAAGGTTCGTCAACGCCTTGAGGTGGATCCATCCCCTCGCTGGATTGGTCAGCGCAATACCAAAAATATGTAATGGAAATAACAATAGAGCCGGTAAAACCTGTAAAATATTTCTTCTTATCCCGACACGCTTAAATCCGTATCGATTCAACATCGAGGCAGTGATGTGCTCCACCAACATAAGATCACCTTTTGGCAGGCCAGATCTCCAGGCATCTTTTGTGCGTGAAGAAATACCTCGTTTTTCACTACAATCTCGCTTATGAGAGGAGCCAATTTGTTTGACATTGAGAAGATCCTGCCGAAAATCCATTCCAATCAACTGACAAATCATGCTTATCACCCTTTCAGGTTTAGCGACCAATTCCTCGAATACGACCGAAATATAGCGTGGATGCCCTTGCAGTTGACAGTCCAGCCGGATAGCTTTTTTCCATAAGTAGGCCATAGTCCATGGATGATAGTTGAATAATGAGCGAATTACTTCGATCACAGGCATACCCTTGTTACCAACCAACGGCTTTCTCCACCGGCGTCGTTGCGAATAGACAACTGCTCTTGGGTCGCGAATCATGTGAACCACAACTGCATTTTTATATCGCTCCAGCAGTTTCTCGGCATAGTAAATATTTCTTGGTGTCTGATCGGTTACAAACTTGCCGTTACCTCTCTCGACCTGACGTTCCAGAACTCTCTCATACACGTCTGATGGACACCAAGTATCATCTTTTGACTCGTCGATGATTTGTGTGGCGACATGTTTATCTGCAGTTTGTGGCTCATCGTTCCAGATACCGTGATTAATCCTGGCCACCAAGCTTGCCGCGTACACTATGGCTGTTTCGCGAGTCCATCGTTCAGCAGAATCCATTGGATCATAAAGGTCACCAAAAAAATGTAATTCGTTCAATGCTACAACTGCAGGGTGCCGCCCAAGTATACGATTCATCATTGTCGTTCCACTGCGGGACGCACCTACAATAAAAATGGGGCAAAAAGACTGACTCATAATATTTATCGAATAATAATTATCAAATAACCCAACCCCGCATCGACGGATTCACCTAATACAGTGATACAGTGATACTATAAATCGACCATCATAGTACACCACATCTATCAGCAGAAATTTTCATATACAGCAGCAATTTTCTTGTAGTGGTCCTCAGAATTGAATTCCCGAGCCACTTTGTGTTTTCCAGCACTGCCCATTTCTACTGCTTTGCCACGATTATCAGCCATCCACTGCATACGTTCAGTCAATTGGTCGATATTTCCAGAGTCGACAAGAAACCCGTCCTCGCCTTCGCTTACAACCTCTGTCATACCACCGATTCGACTTGCAATAACGGGGCGACCGTAAGCAAAAGATTCCAGCAGAGTCAATCCAAATGTTTCATACCAAAGTGACGGTGTGATGGTACAAATACTACCGCGAATCAATTGCGCCAGCGAATCACCGGACTGAAATCCGCAGAACTTGATATTGCTATATCCAGATCGATCGCAAATTTCCCTGGCACTAACAATTTCTGCTCCATTGCCAACAATCAAAAGTGGTATCTCAGAAAGCCTCGAAGACGCCTCAATCAACGTATAGATACCTTTCACCGCTTCAACACGGCCAAAGAACAAGAAATAACCGCCGATATCTTGGCTAGACTCAAAACCAGCCAAATCGATAAAATTATGAATTACCGACACCTTGTCTTTGGGCAAACCCATTTCAACCAATTGATTGCGTTGAAACTGGCTGACCGCGATAAAATGATCGATGTCACGAATTGCCCCCATAACACGTGACAAGTAAGCCTCCAAAACACTTAAGCCTGTGCGCGCATACGACCTCCGATTGCAGCGATGCAACAACGCTCGCCAGTAATTGTGCCCACGACAGGCATGGCATGGCTTATCCGCTACCATCATTCGATAGGTTGGACAAACTGCCTTATATTCATGTAACGTCTGGACAATCGGGACGCCGTATTTTTTTAACGGCCGCAGAATTGAACTGGTCAATTGGCCATAGTAGATATGCAAATGAGCGATGTCTATGTTTACACCACTAAGCAGGTGCTCTAGCGACCGGGCCGCCGAATTAGAATATAAAAAGCGCACCACATCCTTGAATCCAGGCTGCTCAAAATTGACCCGGGGAGCAAAATACTGACTCCATTCCGAGGGTTCATTATCCTTGTGATCTGCCGCAAATGGCACGATAGTGTGCCCTTTTGCCTGCAATAAGCGCGACAACTCCAACATATAACGATCGGAACCACCGACAATGTGGTAATTCTGACCTGCCTGCAGGATATTTAAAGTCACTCTAATTCCAGTACCCCAAAACTGTTTGCAGGAATCGAGAAATTGCCAATTTCTCCAGACCATTCCTGCTGTTGCACATTCATTTTGTTATTTCCGCGCAATTTCTGATTACCACCGTTCGACATGGACAAGTCATCGTGAGCAATATATTTATAAACAACTTTCCCATCGTACGCCCGGCCATTAATCGTCAGTGCCGGCTTTATTACATTTGACCACCGGTTACTAATCAACATCAGTATGCGATTTTCTGTCTGGCTGCGCGCAAGCGTGACCACATTTAATTCCGAAAAGGTTTTCCTGCTATAACCGAGTACACCGGAAATTTGTTCAGCGCCGACAACCTGAGTTGCAAACCGTTTATCCGATTTTTCCAGCGCATCGCCAACCAGTTGCATTGAATAATAGGCAGCCCTTTTTATTTCGACCGGCGCATTACGCGGATCACTGGCATCTTTCTTTGAAAAAACCGGGGCCCATTTACCCAGACCCGCGAGCAGATGAAATCCTGCAATAGTGATATTCTCCTGCTGCAAAAGCTGCAGCAGAAAATCGCCTGCAAATAATGCGTGAAGATGGGTATTCGCAACCCTATTTGCCGGATGACCGGTATTCCATTCCGTTACCCATAAATCGCGGCCTGAAAACAGTTTATTATAGTAATTCAGGGCAGCGTTTAATCCTGCCTCATTACTGGCAAACAAATATTGGCGTAACTGATCCAGACCCGGGTCACGATCCACATAGGTCTGTGAATAAAAGTGAACCACTAATGCATCATAAAAGTTTTCTGCTGCCAAAGTCTTATTCCACAAGTGATCTCGCTGCCACCGTCTATGACCATATTGAAATCCGTTGGGAGCCGCAGCAACGCCAAGCTTTATGTTTTTATCCACTGCACGCATTGCCGCTGCATGTTTTTTGGCGATATTAATATAAGCAACTGCATCCGGAATTTTATCCCGGTAGGTACCCAGATAAATTTCATTACCAAGCTCCCAACCGATAATGTTGTATTTTTTTGATCTCGCATAGGAGACCCACTCAGCACTGTATTCGGGAGATTCGGTGAGAATATTAACGACAACAACAGCGCTCGATCCAGTCATATCACAGAGGCGCATGAAATCATCGAATGATATGCGTCCACTTCTCAAACGATCCAATCGTCGTAAATGCCCTTTGTAGCGCCGGTTAACACGTTCTATCGGAGTTGAGATCATCGCGGCTTTATCAAAATCCGCACTCTTCCAGCGATAAAAATTTGCGACCGTTCCCCCAGGAAACCTGAGGAGCTGGGGATTCAATGGCAGTGTATTGTTGATATGAGACGGATCCAAATAACCATAAGCGCCATGGATAAGATTTGTGTTAAAACCATACACTGATTTATGCAACACAATTACCTTAGACGTATCGACATGCAAATTAACTACTTTGGCGGCCTGCGCCACAACCCAGGGTAAATACCCAAGTATGATCACTAGCGTGTAAACCAACGCGCGATACAAACTGATCGCAACCAAATATTTCATACAACAATTCTCGCTTCTTGCGGAAAAGCCGGACACTTTCACCCACCCCGCAGGACAACGCGCTTCAGGTATGCACATTGCCATTACGACTTATATCAGTTTATAGACCATCTTAGTTTTTATTGCCACGTCGCTTGCGAGCAATCGTAAAAACAGAAATATTTTCTCGGGCTGGAAAATGCTGCAAATGTACCCGCTATTCTACTACAATAGGCTAGCATTACCCAATATCAAAACAAGATTGTCCCGTGTCACAAATAAGGCAAACACCTATTGGAATGGCAGATCCTGAAATAATGTGCATTACCGATAATCAAAATAATAAAACATGAAATTTCGAAGTACCCGATCATTGATTGTCGGCAAAATGAAGATTCTGCTGAATTCTACGACAAATCGCGTTATATCATTAACCCTCCTGGGTTCGGCACTGACATTATGCGTCGATATTTCTATTGCGGCCCGATTAGGAACCGGCGCAGTCATGGATGCATTTGTGCTCGCACTCAGTGCTCCGTTGCTAATCGACCTGGTTTTTCGCGAAGGGACTAAGTTCTCTCTCGTACCCATACTGATTGGGCGTAGAGAATGTCTGACATCTTACGATTACTCGAATTTCGTCAATGGCATGCTAAATTTTTTTCTGTGTGTCGGTGTTGTTACTCTATTCCTGTTTGAAATCGCCGCCGCGAATATAATCGACCTGCTGGGGCCAGGTCTCGGAACCGAGGCCCGTCAACAATCAGTTAAGCTACTTCGTCTTATCGCCCCATTGATTATTTTTGCTATGACAACTCCGATCCTGTCAGTCTACCTAAACAGCCAAAAGCAATTCTACCTCGCGGCACTGCGATCATCCGTAACCTCATTGGTAATTCTAATTACCTTAGCCAGTTACTGGACCAGTGTGGATATCGATATATTTATCGCCAGTGCCTATAGTCTCGCATTCATGGCTTTTTTTGTTATTCTGTCCGCAGGAGCCCAAATCAATGGGCTACACTACAAAATTGGCTGCTGGCTGTCATTCGATGATTTTCTCGAACTAGCATATGCAATGGGATTACCTTCTGCTGGCTTTGCGCTTCGCTATGTTTCCAGGCTGGTCGAACGCGCAATCGCGTCATCAATTGTTATTGGCGGAGTATCCGCTTATTATCTCGCCTGGCGATTGTTCTCGGCAGTACAAACGCTTATTGCCAGCAGCATCGCCACCGTCGCATTGCCGGACATGGCCAGACATAGCCTCAACGGCTATCAATTGGAACTCGCGGCGACCATTAATACCAACCTGCTAAAGGCGGTGACTCTAAGCAGCCCCGTTGCCTTAATATGCTTTTGGTTCAGCGATGAGCTAATTACCTTGCTTTACGCTCGAGGGGTTTTTGATAGCTTCGCGGTAAAATCAACCGCTAAAGTACTTCACTGGCTCGCACCAGGAATCATTCCCGGCTGCATGATTCCGATTCTAACATCATCATTATATGCACAGAAAAAATATCATCTTGTGTTTCTATTTATGCTAACGAGTACGATCCTGAATATCGGCCTCGCCTGGTTATTCTCTAGCTATTGGGGCCTGGGAGGAATTGCTGCCGCCGCTTCTCTGGTTGCTGTCAGTAGCGTCATCGGACTGAGTATTCTGATTCACATGGGTGGAACTCCGTTATTGCGATTTTCTCACCGAATTTAATGTGATGATTAAAGGCAACCCCCCTCGATACGCAATCATAGGCGGCTCAACGAAATCGGCCACCAGCTCGATTTTCTCCTACTTGAGCGCACACCCAGACGTATGTGCTTCGAGCATGAAAGAAACACGTTTTTTTCTGGACAAAAGCTACCCTGTTTCCGGGATCTATCACGTATCCCAAGGCATACACCTGTATGAACGGTACTTCTGCTCATGCATTAACACCAGCATACGACTGGAAGCCACTCCGGACTACCTTTATTCCCCTTCAACTGCAAAATGGCTTAAGAGCGCAATAGAGGATATTCGTATAATATTTATCCTCAGAGACCCCCTGGACAGGTTTCTTTCCTGGTACCGTTTCGCCAAACAAAACTGCCTGATTGCCAACACAATGAGTGTGGATGAGTTCATTGCACGACAACAAACTCAACATGGCAACCCACCCCAGCACCTGCGAGCTTTAGAACAAGGCCGATACGGCAGATATATCAGTGAATACCTGAATACCTTTCACCAAGATCAAATTTTGGTGCTGTACTACGATGACCTCGTTTCCTGTCCCTTAAATCTGATGAAAAAGACTTGTCGATTCCTGAATATCGACAATAATATCTACAATAATTACACATTTGAAGTCATCAACAAATCTCTCAAACTGAAAAACCCCGGAATTTACGGAATTTATAAAGAAATGGGCAAACGAGTCCGACGCTATACTCACGATAAACCCACCCTACAGAAACCATTACGATCAGTCAGAAAGAGACTGGACAAATATCTCCTTGCCACATCAAAAAGCGATGCAGATTGTGAAATCTTATCCCGGGACAGCAAACAGCGTCTTGAATCATACTATAATGAGGATACGGAGCTATTGTCGGAGCTACTCAAAGATACACCACCCTGGATTCACTATTCCAATTCCGGACATGGGTAATGATTGTCAAAGTCCATCAAGAAATTATGTGGCCTGGAATCCGGTGTATTTTCAATATACAACTATCACAGATACAAGAATATCTGGGACGAACCAAATGGTAATAAATACAAGCACCATAATTCGACCAATAGACCGGTTCTAACTCAAGCCATAATATGGACAAACCAATCTATCGCTTAATTGCTCTATTGGTCGTATACGTACCATTGGAAAACCTGATTCTGAAGTACCTACCAGTACCGAATTTTATCTATTCTTTGCTTCGCTTTGTTCCCGAATTAATTTTGTACGGTGTATTGATATTTTTGCTGCACTTTCGAATGACCTGCAAACAGAGCCTAAATGGGACACTGATCGATAAATATGTGTTTCTTTTTTTGATCAGTGTCAGCTGTAGCTCTGCACTGAATAACTCAGGATTAATTGAAACACTTTTCGCACTTCGACCAATACTCAGATACCTGACTATATTTTATCTCTTGATAAATATTCGCCTCGACGAAAAACAAATGCAATTTCTGTTAGGACTCATACTTTTTTCCGGTGCATTGCAGGTATTTTTCGGCCTGCTGCAATACCTAGGTGGCCCCGCAGTTTCCCAAATATTTTATCCAAAGGCGAGTAATTTTGAAGTTGGCGGGCAAATCAAAGAATTCATTCTTATCGAACATGGGAGAGAAGTCGGCAGCGTTTTTGGAACCTTGGGGGATACCGTAACCTACGGTGTCTTTATAAATATAATTTTGGTCGTCTTCCTTTCCTCGCAGCGCAACATTGGATTCAAAATGGGCGTTGTCATCGCATCCCTAATCTCGGTTACCGCACTATCCTACTCCAGAGCGTCTACATTTGCAGGAATCATCGCTATGTTCATTTGGATTGTACGCACACAAAGCAAAAATGTGCTGATGTCTTTCATACCAATCGCTATTATCGCGCTCGGAATCGGAGCAGCCTCCTATGAAACATCAGGGCCCTATATAAACCCACGCTTAAAACAACAATCCATATCCGAAAATTTGACCAAGGTGTTTAGCGAGGACTACCTGGAAAGAGCAAAAAGTCAGCGTTTAGGACTATTGGTTGGTGTCCTCCCTGCGGTGTTATCAACGCGAGCTGTTTTCGGATTTGGTCCCAACCAAATACAGGCAATAGCGAACATTAACCGAACAAAAAGCAAATATTTGACAAAGGTATGGACTCGAGACGGATTCAAGGATGTTTATTGGGTTGCCTTGGTCTCATTTTTTGGAGTCATAGGGACAGGCTTGTTTATACTTATCTTTGCCAGTTTGGCCACTCACTCGATTTTCGCTTGGAACACTTACGTAGAAAACCCTCTAATAAGGTCTCTGGCGCTGTGTACATTTATACTGATAGTTATTACATCGTTTTTGATGTTCTTCGTACGAGTAGTCGAATTTCGTGCGTACAGCTTTTATTTTTGGTGTATCGCCGGAATTTTTCTGTCATCGCTCAGACAGTTAAAAACGAGTAACATCGTCTCTCCGCAACCCGTACCCAATAAATATTTACCAAAAACATAACTTCTTTTCACTCTCTTCGTTAGACTAAACTATGGACATCATTGCAATTGCAAAAAAATTCTTCCCCGGGGTTTCATGGCGCAACCCCCTTTTGAATTCCTTATTCAGATGTCTGGATCCACTCGATTATTTATTTCGTTGCTACTCCAACCTAAAGCATATTCCCCGATACTCGATTCGTGTCAGGAGTAACGGCGTTAGAGGCCAATTCGGTGGCAATACCTTTAACCGATACGGTCAGTTTCTTGTCGCCACACTGGCAAAATACACCGGGCTAAATGCTCGCACCAAAGTATTGGAAATTGGCTGCGGATGCGGTCGGGCTGCCATCCCGTTAGCCGAAATATTACAGGATAACCATTACACCGGCATTGATATAGAGCAGTCATCACTGGAATCTTTACAAAACAACGCCCGAATTCGGCAAAAGCAATTCAATATTTACTTAATGGATGTCCAAAATGATGAATACAATCCGGCAGGAGCAGTCTCTGCCGCGAACTACAAGTTTCCATTCGATGACAATAGTTTCGATGTTATCTTTCTAATATCCGTATTCACCCATATGATGCCAAAGGACATCGGCAACTATATTAAACAAATAAGCCGTACTACTCGGCCCGGCGGACATTGTCTTATGTCCACGTTTGTTATTGACCACGGGCGGCAATCAAAAAATCTGTCTTTCGACTACGAAAAGGACGGCTATTATTTTACCAATCCAACCATGCCTGAAATTGCCATGGCCTATCCACAAGCCTTCTTTATTGACGCATTTAAGAATTGTGGAATGGAATTGACCCGTGAGGTGATACTGGGAACATGGCGTGAATCTGCTAGACTGAAACCGAGCGTAAATTTCCCGCAGGACATGTTGATTTTCAGAAAACCATCGATGCCCGGTACAGCCAATTCAAACAGTTGAAGATTCATTCAGGTGACCTTCAGCGTAATTTACTAACACTGGGCGATTTTCATATCAATGCAGATCATCTATTTTCCTTTATCTAAGGATTATTTTAAAAAACATGTCGCAAAATACCCAAAACCCATTTAAATACTATTCGCAAATGATTTGGCGAAGCCTAAGAAATTTGAAAGCTCGATTGTTACTTGCGCGCTTTAAAAGCCCGGAAGAAATTTTTACAAGCTATTACTCGAAAAACCATTGGAAGGGCGGAGGCGACACGACGACCTGCGGATCAGGATCAACAGAAGAAAATACCGCCAATATCCGTACCCAATTACCGATCCTGGCCAGCAAGTACAACATTGAATCAATTCTCGACGCGCCCTGTGGTGACTTTGCCTGGTTTCAACTCATCAGCAGAAATGAAAATTTCCGCTATATTGGCGGCGATATCGTACAATCAATGATTGAAAACAACCGAAGACAATATGAGAATTCGTACACGAAATTTGCGCATCTGAACATAACAAACGACCGATTGCCGGATGCTGACATATGGCTTTGTCGTGATTGCCTGTTCCATCTATCCAACAAAGATATTTTTCGGGCACTGCACAATTTCATCAACAGCAATATCAACTATTTGCTGGTTACCAATCATTCGGACTGTGAACAGAATACCGACATTCCAACCGGCCACTACCGTTCGGTAAACTTGACTCGTGAACCATTCAATTTTCCCGAACCTCTCGAGTCAATGGAAGATTCTCAGGGAAAAGTACTGGCACTGTGGAACAAAAAAACATTATCAGACCTTGACCGATTCTAAACCGTGTCTTAAAAAGATTGAATGACTCAAAGACGGTTGATCAACTCTTTGCATGTGCGCACTAATAATTGATCCAATCGTTCAACAGAGACTCGTATTTAGCAAGAATACCCTGCCATGTGTATTCACTTTTGAAACGACTACGACTCCATTCTCTCATTGACGCCAGAATAAGCTCGTCAGTCAGTAGGCGGTTAATCGAAACTGCGCAGTCTTCTTCGACCTCAAAGTACAACGCGCCCGTTCCGGCTACCCACTGGTTGAATATGTTAGCCTGCGCCAAAACTGCGGCTCCCGCTCCCATCGCTTCAACCAACGACGGGTTAGTACCGCCTGCAGTATGACCATGGATATAAAACCGACAATACAATCGAAGCGCATCGACAATCGACTTTTCATAGATTGCGCCAAGCAAAAACACTTCGTCCGAGGCTACTTTTACGATTTCCGCATGATACGGATTCATGTCTGGATCAAATTTGCCAAGTATAACCAACTTAATTCCCCGCGGTACAATTGAAAAAGCCTTTACAATTTCCAATATGGAATTTTCAGGCTCGGCGCGCGCAATCACTAACGCGTATTGTTGAGGCAAGACACCGAATCGGGTAATCAATTCTTCCGTGGCACCCAAAATTTCATCGGCACCATAAGCAATTGTCGTTATCTTTTCTGAAGACGCTTTTCCGATTAGATGCGTTTTAATCTCCGGGTGGTCTGCTACAAGATGATCAGCCAGCCGACAACCCACCACCTCGTTAATAAAAAACCAAATTCGAACCGGTAATGCCCACTTTTTTCTCTGCCACTCGATACCGTCCATATTGATTATATTCCGGCGATTTCTAACTCTGTGAGCAATACTGAACAACGCTGTGTTGTATCCCAATGTCAGATTCAATCCACCCCTTTTTGATGCATCGAGTGTTGACTTAAAATCGAATAGAATTGAGCCCAACGAACCGGAAAATCGAACCGGAAATTCAGACTTAGTGAAAAATTTGTATGAAAA
>CAZGQY010000082.1:0-17225 GCA_964528035.1 uncultured Methylococcaceae bacterium
ACCACCACGAATGAAATCCTCGTGTCAAGAAGTTTAGAACCGTTTCGCCGTGTGCGCCCATTATTGTGGGTGTGAAAGTTACATTTCCTGTGTTAGGACACACTATCACAATTTACTAGCCCATAAAATTATGTATTTTTTCTTGCGGGAGCATTGAGTCTGGTTGTTCAGCAGGTTGTGTGCAAATTTTTGATATATTTGCTACGATTTATAGCTCTATGTAAACTTAATCCGAAATATTTATATCCCGGGGAACGCGAGCCAACAAAGCTTTGATTTGATACGATTGAGTGGAAACAATGAATCCATGGCCGTGCTTGCTGCCAATTCCATGTTAGAATCAGTAGTCACACATTGGTGTGAGAAAAGTGTTGCTCTTTTTACTGAAACGACAAAGTATTTGAAGTTTAAAATCATGCGCCCGTAGCTCAGCTGGATAGAGTGTCGGCCTCCGAAGCCGAAGGTCACAGGTTCGACTCCTGTCGGGCGCGCCATCTTTCTTGCTTAGCGTGTTTAAAGATAGCTTAGGTTCATAAGTAAATATATGTCTTGGATGCTGTTTGGGAAAAGCAGGAAATCGAAGATTAAATACACTTAATTCGCTAATATCGAATTAATATCTGAAAATGAATGGCTAATATTAATTCATAAGTATATGAGAATTGGATTGGCGGCAGGCGGTATAACTCTACATAATTTATGTGGTGGATTGGTTATATAACCTTAGGCGACTAAAGATATATACAGTTCGCAAAACTTTTTAAGGTTACTTGATCGCTACAGTAGCAGGGACTTTTATTAGGGATCTTACGATATTTCTGGAGAAAGGGGTTACGCATTCATCGGTTATTTTGGTGCCAGTTTCTCCTGTGACAATTTTTGTAGCCATCAATTGGCCTGGAGGGCAAGTATCAGCGAGTTGTAAAATTTCTTTTTTGTTTTTCAATTGACCTTTTGCCAAAGTTTGATTGGAATCGGCGTCTTTTTCTTTTAATTCTGCGGTTGTACTCTTCGTTGTATTTGATGCTGTGTCGTTTTTGTGGCTATTTACTGCGCATCCGAACGTTACCCAAATGATTGTAAAACAGACAATAAAGATATTTTTCATTTTCAACTCCGTAATAGTTATAAGTTTCTATAAATAATTTAAACCTTAGTATCTATTCAGTTTTTTGTATATGTCCAATTGAATATATACGGCATTCTCAAGTAGTTTCTATTCGAACTCTTGTAGCAGGTGGTGAATTAACCAACTACCTGTACCTTGCGTAAAATATTTTTTGAGTCGCTACCCATAGTTTTCTAAATATAGCAGTAGCCTATGTCTTAATTTTGTGACCGAATTCCCATAATGAAAATATTCCAGAATTACAGGTACTATACGGTTGCATTTGTATGAATATGGTGGCGAATTCTATATGAATATTTAATATCTTTCCAACTATTTTCTAAGCCAATATTATTGTTAGTATCGCCTCCCTTATATTCTAGCCATGTTTGTAGTTTTCGCTGAATATTTATTTAAAATGTGGTAAAAGGCATCATCGGTAATGTGTTATTTCGCTTGTTATTGTGTGAGCGTACCAGTACTCCGTTCAGGTTGTATTGGAGCACAGGTTTTGTTGAGAGGTGCTCTGGCAGGCGAGTGAGCACAACGACGCAGATGGCCGTTTACCGACTGATGTAGCTGTCAATACAACCTGGATGCAGTAATAGTTTTTGCATTAAGTTTTCTAACAACAACTCAATCGATGATCCTAATCATGCAATTCAAGTCACTATCAATTCGCTTTTGTTTTTTACTGTTGCTGACATTCGTTTGTAACCAGAATGCTTTTGCCCATGGTGGCGTCATGTTGGAGGAGGATATTTGTATAATTCAAATTGGCTACCTAAAGGCACACTTTACCGTTTACCAGGCAGAGACGAGTCCAGATGAGGAATTTTGTGAAGATTTACCTGATTCAAATTCAACAGTTTTCGTTCTGGAATTTCTGCGGAAAAAATTACATGGGATTTCGATTGATTTTCGAATTATCAAAGATGTTGGGGAATTAGGACCTTATACACAATGGAAAGATATTGAAAAGTTCGGGGATATTGAAAAGTACACTGTATTGTACCAGCCGCCTGTGTCGCAGAATGGCCCTGTGTATCGGGCTGAGTATACTTTTGACGAGCCTGGGCTTTATATTGGAATCGTAACGGCTAAACACCCGACTAAGGAGTTAATGTATCGGGCTGTCTTTCCGTTTGAGGTCGGTGGAAGGTCAGATTTTGGCTATTTGCCTCTACTGATCTTTTTCGCTTTGTTGGTTGAGTTGTACTATTTATACAGCAACGGTGCGCTACAGGGTTGGTTGCGAAAATTAGTCAGAGATTGATGAGTTTGTTGGTTTGGATTTAGAGCTATGGTACTGCAAACGATAAGGCGTATCTCGGTGGCCAAATGGTGCGCGCCTTAGATGGTAAAGCTCAATGAGCCGGTGTCGGTATTGCAGATTATCTATACCCGGTAGCTACAAAAGCCTACCGGGTGATTAGTATGAATCGACTAAGGTCTAAGGCTTAAATTCTTTATGTGGTACTTCAAAATCGATTCCTTTCAGCATGATTTTCCAGTAAAGGAATGGGAAGAAATAACGTTTCATTAACCAGTAGCTATAGCGCTGTTTGGTGGGATCTAACGGAAATGACGGAGCCACTTTACCGCCGTAACAGAATTCTGCCAGCATAACCGATTTTTTGCTGGTTACCAGTGGGCAGGCACCGTAGCCGTCGTAGTCTTTTGCCAAGTCCGCATTGTTGATTTTTGCTACCAGGTTACGGGCAACGATAGGTGCCTGCATACGGGCGGCTGCCGCTGTTTTTGCATTGGGTGTATTGGTTGCGTCTCCCAACCCGAAAACATTCTCGTATTTTTTATGCTGTAAAGTTTCCGGATCTACATCGACCCATCCACCCGCGTCACTCACCGGGCTGCCTTTCAGAAAATCAGGTGCACTCTGAGGTGGAGTGATATGAATCATATCAAATGGCTTGGAGACGCGGCTTTTTTTGCCGTCCGCGTCTTCAACTTCAAATACGGCTTGCTTGGCGCTACCGTCAATAGCCACCAGTGTGCTCTTAAAGCTCGCATCGATACCGTAGTTCGCGACAACGCCTTTCAGTGCCTCGGCAAATAGAGGTACTCCGAACATTGCGGGTAGCGAGGTGTTAAAATTGATTGATGCGGAAATATTGTTTTTCTTAAAATGATCCGCAGCCATATACATGATTTTTTGCGGCGCCCCGGCACATTTTATCGGCATGGGCGGTTGCGTAAATAAGGCATTACCACCCTGGAAATTTTGAATGCATTCCCAGGTATAGTTTGCGTATTCGAGTAAGTAGTTGCTGCACACGCCATTTTTACCCAGAGTGTCTTCGAGGCCGTCGATTTTCGACCAATCCAGCTGGATACCCGGGCATACGATCAGGTAGTCATATTCTACTGAATCGCCGCCGCTGAGTTTTAAGCAATTATTGTCCGGATCAAAGCTTTCTACAGCATCCTGAATCCAGTTCGTGCCTTTGGGAATACATGCGCTTTCAGACATTTGTGTGGCATCCGGGCTGTATTCTCCGCCACCGACCAGCGTAAATGCGGGTTGATAATAATGGGTATCGGACGGATCGATAATGCCGATATCCAAAGATTTATCTTTGCGTATAAGTGATGCAGCGACGGCAATCCCTGCGGATCCGCCACCAACGACAACGATTTGATGTTTCATAATTCCTCCTGGATATAAAAATATGCATATTAGTTATAAAGGAACTGAAATGCAACATTAAAGCATAATATTCAGTGACTTCAGTTCTATGAATCTTTTGGCTTTCCAAGTCGCTCGGCTAAAAATAGCGTCGCTTCAAGAGTATAGTAGCTTAAGTAATTTACAAACGGCATTTTAAATTTACCAAACAGCTTGGTTTTCTGTTTGTCTTCGGCGTTGAATAACTGATACATAATTTACCATACGCCAATTTTCACGATTTAATTACAAAAAGAAATCCCATGAAAACCCGTTGTTTGTTTTTATGCTCAATCCTTGCTTAGAGATAATGGTCAATCAGCAATACTGCAAACAAAATCATTAAGTAGACAATAGAAAAACCAAATGTTTTCATGGCGATTCGGTCGTCGCGGGTTTTTAGCAGCACAATGGAATAATACAGAAAAATACTGTTCAGTGCTAAGGCTCCGATAAGATAAAAACTCCCACTCATATGAGTGAGATAAGGTAACAACGTGACTATTACTAACAGTATGGTATAAAAAACAATATGAAGCCGTGTAAAATCAGCTCCGTGGGTAACCGGTAGCATGGGAATGTTGGCATTGCTGTATTCTTTTTGCTTGGCGACGGCTAATGCCCAAAAATGTGGTGGCGTCCAGACAAACACGATAAGGAACAATAGCAGAGCGTGAGGATGAACTGTCCCGGTGACTGCACACCAGCCCAAGACCGGAGGCGCTGCCCCGGCTGCACCACCGATAACAATATTTTGTGGTGTGGCATGTTTTAAATAGACTGTATAGATCAGGGCGTATCCAATCAGGGAACAAAATGTCAAAACGGCAGTCAGTGTATTCACGAACAGTACAAGTAACAGCATGGAAGTGACGCCGAGTGTTCCAGCAAACCATATGACCTGACGGGCGTCCAACTGGCCGCTGGGTAAAGGACGATTTTTGGTGCGTCCCATAGTTGCGTCTGCGTTGCGGTCGAGAAAATGATTAAACGCCGCAGCTGAAGCAGCTGCCAGGCCTATGCCCAGGGTTCCAAATATAAGGGGTTTCAGGGGAACCATGTAAGGAACCGAAAGAAACATACCTATGACAGCGGTAAACACGATCAGAGTGACAACTTTGGGTTTACAGAGAACTATATAATTGTTCCAGACCGGTAGTTCCTTGGATTCGTTTAGTGTACTTGCTTTCATATAAAAGCCATTCATCGTTTACAATAGCGACGAAACAAAATCGCCGGGTTTTCAGGCAGATTAATCCACATATTTATCAGAGAGAGATATGAGATTTATTTTTTGCAGTGTAATAGCAGTCTTTTACCTAATTTTAAGTGTTGCAGTTGCTGAGCCTAGTGTACACGAATATACACTTAAAAATGGCTTAAAAGTTCTTGTTAAAGAGGATCATCGTGCTCCAGTGGTTGTATCGCAAGTATGGTACAAAGTGGGTTCCAGCTACGAATACGGAGGAATCACCGGTATTTCCCACATATTGGAGCATATGATGTTCAAAGGTACGAAGACATTGAAGCCTGGAGATTTCTCCCGAATTATTGCCGAAAATGGTGGCCGCGAGAACGCATTTACAGGCCGCGATTATACTGCTTATTTTCAACGTCTGGAGAATTCAAGGTTAAAAGTGAGTTTTAAATTAGAAGCTGACCGTATGCGTAATCTCCAATTGTTGGAGGACGAATTCGAAAAAGAACGCAAGGTTGTCCAGGAAGAACGGCGACTGCGAACAGATGATAAACCTCGTTCCAAGACCTTCGAGTTTTTTCAGGCGACCGCTTTCACCAACGGTGGTTATAAAAACCCTGTAATAGGTTGGCCTGATGATATCCAACAGATGACAGTCACTGATTTACAGCAGTGGTACCAGAAGTGGTATGCCCCAAATAATGCAACTGTGGTGGTAGCGGGTGACGTTGATGCGGAGCAAGTATTTGCTCTTGCTGAAGAATATTTCGGTTTTCTTCAGGCGGGGACGCTCACAAAAGTAAAACCCAGAGTAGAGGTGCAACAGACAGGGGTGCGACGCATTACTGTTAAACTACCTGCGCAACTTCCTTATTTAATTATGGGCTATAAGGTTCCTGTCTTGAATACCATAGACAATGAGAAAGACGCTTATGCGCTTGAGGTGCTGGCCGGTATTCTTGATGGTGGAAGTAGCGCCCGGCTGGCCAGCCGCCTGGTTCGAGGCAAACAAATTGCTGTGAGTGCAAGTGCGAGTTATGACCTGTATGCCCGTCTTCGCTCTATGTTTATGATAAACGCAAGCCCAACCCGAGAGCAGTCTGCTGCGCAGTTGGAAAAAGCCTTGCTGGAGGAGGTTCAACTGCTACAGACACAAACGGTAACTGAAGAAGAATTAGATCGTGTTAAAGCTCAGGTTCTGGCCAATGATACTTACGAAAAAGATTCGATATTTTATCAGGCAATGCAGATTGGGACATTAGAAACAGTTGGGTTGGGTTGGCAAAAGGCGGATGAATATGTTGATCGAATTAACCACGTAAGCGCACAGGATGTAATGGAAAGCGCGCAAAAATATTTACTTGTAGATAAACTTTCGGTTGCCTATCTGGATCCCTTGCCTCTGGAGAAAAGCAAGCCAACCCCACCGGTGACAGGAGGCCGCCATGCGCATTAATTTTGTTTTGTTATCGTTGATTTATGTACTCTGCACAGGAATTGTTTACGCTGGGCCGAATATACAGCATTGGACACAGGAGAATGGAGCGAGAGTCTATTATGTGGAAGCTAAAGGCCTGCCGCTGGTTGATATTCAACTGGTTTTTGATGCCGGTAGTGCTCGAGATGGAGATCGTTTTGGAATAGCGACTATGACCTCCATATTGTTGGATAAGGGCGCTGGCGAATGGAATGTAGAACAAATCGCACAACGCCTGGAAGGCGTAGGTGCCAGGTTGGACACAAGTGTATCCAGAGATTCTGCATCCTTAAGTTTACGCAGTCTGACTCAGCCTCGGATCCTTGATGTTGCTTTGGATACTGCTGCTAAAATCATTAGCGATCCAAAATTTGATCAGGCTGATTTTGAACGTGAAAAAAATCGGGTATTGACGGCCATCCATCGACAAAAAGAATCTCCTGCGGCTTTGGCTAAGATGACTTATTTTAACCGACTGTATGGTGACCATCCCTACGCCCATCCATCCATCGGTGTTGATGAAACGGTATCGGCATTGAAGCGAGAGGATATCTTAAGTTTTTTTAATGAGTATTATGTTTCCCGTAATACTATGGTAGTTATCGTTGGTGACGTCAACAGGGCTCAGGCCGAGCTCATTTCTGAACATCTAACCGCGGGTATGAAAGCGGGAAAGAAACCAGCCGGAATACCGGTGGTTGGTTATGATAAAAAACAGAACTCTGAATTCATTCAATTTTCCTCAACCCAGACTCATATCTATTCAGGCATGCCGGCTTTGAAACGCGGGGATGCGAATTATTTTGCGTTATATGTGGGTAACCACATACTGGGTGGTAGTGGTCTGGTATCCAGAATTAGTGAAGAAATCCGTGAGAAACGGGGTTTAGCTTACAGTTCACACAGTTATTTTTCACCGTTGAAGCAACAAGGGCCTTTTACCATGGGCCTGCAGACCCGCAATGATCAGGCAACGCAAGCTCTTGAGGTGTTAAATCAAACGCTTGACGAATTTATTCAAAAAGGTCCCAGTGAGAAAGAGCTGGAATCGGCCAAGAAGAATATTACAGGTGGCTTTGTACTGCGTTTCGACAGTAACACTAAAGTTGCCGATTATGTGGCGATGATCGGATATTATGGTATGCCACTGGATTATCTGGATACTTTTTCGGACAAAGTAAACGCGGTCAGTCGGGAGCAAATTGTCAGTGCGTTTCAGTCTCAAATCGGACTGGATCGTTTCCAAACCGTATTGGTTGGCGGGGATTCGAAATCAAGCAGCGAAAAAACAGCCAACTAAGAATTATCGGTGGAGAATGGCGAAGCCGAAAAATTGAATTTTCTGCAACCGATGGCTTACGTCCAACCCCGGATCGCGTTCGAGAAACTTTATTTAACTGGTTGCGATTCGATATTTTAGGTGCAAGCTGTCTTGATCTTTTTGCTGGCAGTGGAATTTTAGGTTTTGAAGCCGCGTCCAGAGGTTCTGCGCGAGTGCTCATGGTCGACCGGGATATTCGGGTTCAGCGGTCGATTTTGGCAAATGTAGAAAAACTGCAAGCCAGTCAGGTTTCAGTAAGTCAGGCCGATGTCCTCGAGTTTTTGGCTGTTTCCCCATCTCTGTCATACAATGTTGTATTTCTTGATCCCCCGTATCGAAATTCTATCCTTGCTGAATGTTGCGTTAAATTGAATGGCAACGGATGGTTGGCTCCCGGGGCAAAAATATATTTAGAGAAGGCTGCTGCAGCAGAAAAAATTGTCGTACCAAAGAATTGGCAATTATTGCGCGAAAAAATCGCGGGCCAGGTTGCGTATAATTTGTATGAGACATAAAAAATGAACACTATAGCGATCTACCCCGGTACTTTTGACCCGATTACCAATGGTCACGTCGATTTGATCTTAAGAGCCGCAAAAATATTTGATAAATTGATTGTAGCAGTCGCGGTTAACCTGGAGAAACAGACATTGTTCGATGTGGATGAACGCGTGGCGATGGCTGAGTCGGTTGTCTCGAAATGCTCAAATGTTGAGTGTCTGGGTTTTGATTCCCTGTTGGTCGAATGTGCTCAGAAAGTGGGTGCAACTGTAATCTTGCGTGGTTTGCGAGCGGTATCGGATTTCGAATACGAATTCCAATTGGCCAGCATGAACCGTAGATTGGCCATTGAATTTGAAACAATGTTTCTTACTCCTGCGGAACAATACGCGTTTATTTCATCGAGTATGGTTAGAGAAATAGCGAAGTTAGGAGGAGATGTGTCCAGTTTTGTTCCTGATGAAGTGAATGTATTGTTGGCAGACAAATTTTAGGTGGCTTCATGGCATTATTGATTACGGACGAATGTATTAATTGCGACGTGTGCGAAATGGAATGTCCGAATTCTGCAATTTCGCAAGGCGAAGAAATTTACGAAATAAATCCATCAATGTGTACCGAATGTGTGGGACACTTCGATACGCCTCAATGCGTGGTCGTGTGTCCGGTTGAATGTATTATCAACGATCCTGATCGTGTTGAAAGCCAGGATTCCTTGCAGCAGAAATATTTGCAGTTAACGGCTGAAAATGAATAGCTTGTATCCCAACTACAAAACTTGCCTGGTCGCTATACTGTGAACATTAAAAGTAACCATCTGTTCAAGCTGCGCATAATACTTTGTTTGCTTATATTTCTTGAGGCAGGATGCGCAACGCCACCCAAATCAGCCATTGCCAGTGCTCATCCACTGGCCTCGCAGGCTGGATTCGAAATATTGGACGTTGGAGGAAATGCTTTTGACGCAGCAGTTGCGGTTAGTGCAGCGCTCGCTGTGGTGGAACCCTCGGGATCGGGTTTAGGTGGCGGTGGTTTCTGGTTGCTGCATCGTGCCAGTGACGGTAAACAGGTGATGATCGATGGCAGGGAACGAGCACCAATGGCTGCGACTCGGGGTATGTTTCTGGATGCAAATGGGAATTTTGATCAATCACGTTCCTTAAACGGTGCGTTGGCTGCAGGGATACCCGGTATGCCTGCAGCGATTGTTCATATGGCAGAAAAATATGGTGAGTTACCGATTGCTCAAAGTCTTGGGCCAGCCATACGATATGCTCGTGAAGGTTTTTTGGTTGATGAGGGATACCTTAGGCTGATCGCTTTTCGAGCTAAAGTGATGAAGCAATATCCAAGTGCTGCCTCTATATTCCTTCATAACAAGGAAAATCCCAAGCCCCCTTTTCGATTGCAGCAGACTGATCTTGCCAATACCCTGGAGCAGATTGGAAAACGGGGTAAAGCGGGATTTTACCAGGGATCGGTTGGGCAGGCGCTGGTTGCCGGAGTTCGGTCGGCTGGAGGCATCTGGACTCGGAAGGATCTGCAAGATTACGCGATTGTTGAACGCAAACCTGTTATCTGGAATTATAAGGGAATCAAAATAACCAGTGCTGCACCACCTTCTTCCGGTGGGGTTGTGTTGACTGAGGCGTTGAATATTTTATCCGCATTTGATCTTGCCAATGAAACAAAGATAAACCGCAAGCATCTCATCATCGAATCGATGCGTCGCGCCTATCGGGATCGAGCCAGATATTTGGGGGATCCTGATTATATTCAAATGCCGTTGCCACGGTTGTTGAGTGCAGCTTATGCGGAAAAGCTGCGTTCAGACATACGAATAGATCATGCGGGTTTTGCTTCTGAGACCGTGGATACTGCTGTAGATCCAGTTGAAGGGCAAAACACTACGCATTTTTCCGTGCTGGATAAGGCTGGAAATCGAGTTTCAGCGACATTGAGCATCAATTATCCATTTGGCTCCTGCCTGGTAGCCAAAGGTACCGGCGTATTACTGAACGACGAAATGGATGACTTCGTTGGACAAAAAGGATCCCCGAATACCTACGGATTGACTGGCGGAGAAGCCAATGCAATTGAACCGGGTAAGCGAATGCTATCCAGTATGACGCCGACCTTTCTTGAGGATAGCGAGCGAGTGGCTATCCTGGGAACACCCGGTGGCAGTCGAATCATCTCTATGGTTTTGTTGGCGATCCTGGACTTTAGCGAGGGTCACGACGTAGATTCATGGGTCGCTGTACCGCGATTTCATCACCAGTACGAACCCGATCTTGTGCAATATGAGAAAGGTGGGTTATCCTACGATGAAATACAATTGTTGGAAAAAAAAGGACATAAATTTAAAGAAATAAAACGCCACTATGGAAATATGCAAGCCATATTGTGGAATAAACGAAACCAGTCCGTCACTGCGGCGAGTGATCCCAGAAAGTATGGGATGGCGATTGTGCGTTGACGGGGCTGTTCGAGAATAAAGAGCCTACTGTGGAAAAGTGGTTTTGAGAGCACTTTTTCGATTAAAAGTAAGGTTGATCTGAGGAGTGTCTTAATCGAGGTTTGCGACAGTCAACCTGTACCGTATGTGTAGCCAAGGATGGGAATTAACTGATTCGGCCTTGGCTTTTTTTCAACTCGTTTTATTGTAATGGTTGGCGATAAGATAAAAAATGGCGGTTATTTTTCTTATATTCTGCAATGTTAAAATCCATATAATTGGATCAACATAATGGGTAAAGCTTGGAATCCTGCGATGAAACTCTATCAATTCCCGATCTCTCATTATTGCGAAAAAGCACGTTGGGCATTGCAATTCAAAAATGCCAGATTCCAACAAGTCAATATCCCACCTGGACTCCACAATTTCATCATTAAACGAAACGCGCCTGCGGCCCTGGACCCGATCACCGTCCCACTGCTCATCAAAGGCTCTGAGGTCATTCAGGGTTCTGGAGAAATAATCAGTTATATTGACCGTGTTATTCCCGAATACCCACTGGGATTTAAAAATAAAAATCTACAAAAAGAAGCGCTTGATTTAGAATATTTTCTGGATGAAACAGTCGCGACCTTATTCCGATCACTGGCCTACAATATTTTTCTTAAAGACCGAAAAACGCTAATCCAATTCTGGAGTACCGATGGCCCCATCTATACACGAACCTGGCTGACCCTTGCTATGCCATTCATCGGACGAGCGATCCGCCAAATGTATCAAACCGATTCGATTTATATTGAGGGCTATAAAAAGCAATTCAGCACCGCATTAGATCGGCTGGATACCCTCTGCGAATCGAAGACATTTCTGGTTGGAGATCGCTTCAGCCGCGCTGACCTGACAATGGCCGCGATCTTGGCGCCCATGGTATTTCCGAAAGAGCATCCTTATCCAAGTCCGGTACCCCTTCCAGATGAATTTCAACAGTTTTGCAATGACCACGCTCAACGGCCGGTACTCACGCGAATTGCCGAACTGTATCGCCAGTATAGACAGTCCCACTGAAGCCCTTTGGGCTGGGTATTGGAAAAATTTCGGCCAAGCGAATTCTGTCATGCCGAAAAGCGATCTTCCCAATCCAGCGCGAAATCTGAGCGGCTACGGTAAGTACCCGCCAGACCCAAAATGGCCGGAGAACGCTCGGATTGTATTAAATTTTGTAATTAATATCGAGGAAGGATCGGAACGTTGTATTTTGAATGGAGACCCTAATTCGGAAAATTACCTAGCCGAAATCGCAAACCGTAAACGTATCAACGAGACTATTTATCCGAATAGATCTTCGAATATGGAGCCCGATGCGGTGTTTGGCGACTAGTAAACATTTTCCACCATGGGGGAAATGAACAAGCGACAACTATGCTGACATATAGGGAGCTGGTTGTGTATTGCTTGGAACCCCATCTTATTACTCCCGATTTGGCTTTGAACCAATGCCAGCTCTCAAACTACCAGATGTGCCCCCAGAGTATTTTCAGGCACTGTCATTTACCTCGAAGATGCCTCATGGGAACGTAACATATCATGAAGCATTTAATGCAAAGGGCTAACCGGTGTTCCTACCGTGACGCGTCATAAGGGCTTTAATGCAGAGACTGAAATAACCTACCTTGCAGGTAATACTTAGTCGTTATCTCTGACAATCCCTTCATATAAAGTAGTCTTATTATCTGCTGGATCGATTTAGTCCAACAGAGATTTATACGTTATGCGGTAATGCTCTGTGAAAACCTTGAGTTTTGTGATCGCGGGACGTATAAATACTGAGTTGTTATATCTCCTGAAGATAAATTGCATAGAATACCCGTATGGATTTCGAAATCATTAGCGACATTCGTTATTCTGAGAGCTTTGCGCAGGGAGCTGGGATTAGGGAACTTTTGCGCCAACAGAAAATCCACGGAAAAGGTCGCTGGCGGAAATGCAAAGGTGAAGCTACCGTCAGGTTGGCAGATGGAACGGAGCTAAATGCAGAGGTTCAATGGTACGAAGCTCACGGTATAGGAAAACGCGAGTTTAAAATCAAGCGGTATTTGGAGTAATGTTTATGGTAAACCCTAAATTTGTTATTTGTGTAAGTAATTTGGGCTACGAGGTATCATTGGAGCGCCGCAAATTGTACCAGTTAATGCCAGATGAAGTAGCTGCAAAGCATCATCAGTTGCGAATAGTTGATGAGTCGGGAGAGGATCATTTATATCCAGAATCCTGCTTTTTACGGGTAGCTTTACCCGAAAACGTCGCACAGCAAGTCGCACATATTGCATAACCAGGCGGTCAACCTGAGGTAATACTGCTGGTTTTTTCTAAGGTAGCTGGCCGATTTGTGGGCCTCATGCGCCATACTACGGATATTGTCCGTGGCTGACATTTACCCAGGTGCAGGCAAAGGATAAATAATCATGCATGAAATAAATTGTCCACACTGTAAGAAAGCATTCAAGATTGATGAGGCTGGATATGCCGACATTTTGAAACAGGTTCGTGATAGCGAATTTGACCAGCAATTACATGAGAGGCTTGAACTTGCTGAGAATGAAAAGATAAATGCTGTAGAACTTGCCAAGGAGCAAGCCGGAAACAAAATGCAGAAGACGTCGGCAGCCAAGGACGCTGAAATTCAAGAA
Source organism: uncultured Methylococcaceae bacterium (assembly GCA_964528035.1). Classification (GTDB taxonomy): domain Bacteria; phylum Pseudomonadota; class Gammaproteobacteria; order Methylococcales; family UBA1147; genus CAZGQY01. The sequence goes on from CAZGQY010000082.1 coordinate 13,437, forward strand.
TTAAAGGCAAAATTAGATGCCGGTGAGGTTACGCAGAAACTTGCTGTAACTGAGGCTCTGAAAAACATGGAAAAAGAACGCGATAAGCTAGCCAATGAACTGAATCAGGCGAATAAAGACAACGAAAGCGCCTCGAAATTAGCCCATGCTAATTACACTAATGAACTACAAGAAACCTCTGCCAAAAAGGATACAGAGATTCAAGAACTTAAAGCAAAGCTCAATACTAAGGAAGACGCGCAAAAGCTTGCTGAGGCGTCGCTAAAAGATAAGTACGAGACACGGATCAACGATCGTGATCAAGAGATTGAGCGCCTCCGGGATATGAAAGCCCGTCTTTCAACCAAGATGGTCGGAGAAACTCTTGAGCAACACTGCGAAACAGAGTTTAACCGAATTCGAGCAACTGCTTTCCCCAATGCATACTTTGAAAAAGATAACGACTCACAAACTGGTAGTAAGGGCGACTACATCTTTCGTGACTCAGATGCGCAGGATACAGAGATCGTGTCGATCATGTTCGAGATGAAGAACGAGAATGATGAAACGGCAACTAAGAAGAAAAACGAGGATTTTTTTAAAGAACTCGACAAGGATCGTAATGAAAAGCAGTGTGAATACGCGATACTTGTTTCTCTTCTTGAACCTGATAGTGAGCTTTATAACTCAGGCATTGTTGATGTATCCCACCGTTATCAAAAGATGTATGTCATCCGACCACAATTTTTTATTCCTATAATTACATTGTTGCGTAATGCAGCCCAGAACTCACTGAAATACAAAACGGAACTCGCAATAGTTAAAGAACAGAATGTTGATATCACGAACTTTGAGAATGAGCTTGATGCGTTTCGGTCAGGTTTCGCTCGGAACTACGAACTCGCATCCAAGAAATTTAAAACAGCCATTTCTGAGGTCGACAAAACTATCGACCATCTTCAAAAAATGAAAGATGCTCTGCTCGGTTCTGAAAACAATCTTCGTCTCGCCAATAACAAAGCAGACGACTTAACTGTAAAAAAATTAACTAAAAAGAATCCCACAATGGCAGCAAAGTTTGACGCGCTCAAGAACGGTGAAGCAACCGATTCGGCATGAGCTTTGCTATATCTGCTGTCGAATTAACGGTTAATAAGACGCTGCAGTTGACCAGTAACACGCGTCGGTTCAGAGGAGGCGATCGGCCTCCTCTGCCCAAAGAACCGTGCGTACGGGTTCGTACCGGTTCCTCACTTAGGGCATACTCAATATTGAAGCCTTTTCTCAGGCGATAACTGGTACCGCATAAATTCTGCTGTGGCTGGTAATTTTTATCTGTATTGGTTATTTATTTCGCTTCCTTTGGTGAATAGGCAAAAAGGCGAAACCACAACATTTACCCGACCTCCTTCGTCTGCAGTCGATTTAAACATAGCTGTAAAAGAAATACTTGCAATTCCATAAAGTGACAGTAGAGTATCACTTTATGAAAATTGAATTGGTTACAACGCTAAAGCGCCAGGCTACAAAGATTTTGGCTGAATTACATGATTCTAAGGAGCCTGTACTTATAACCGAACACGGTCAGCCATCGGCATATCTTATTGATGTTAAAGATTATGAAATGATGCAAAACCGGATGGAAATCCTGGAAGGGATAGCCAGAGGTGAAACGGCTATTAATGAGAATCGTATTTTTACTCAGGCGGAAGCAAAAGAGAAAATGAGCAAATGGCTCAAATAATATGGACTGAGCCTGCACTATTAGACCTCAATGAAATAGCAGAATATATCGCAGTTGATAAACCTCGTGCTGCTAGTCATCTAGTACAAAAAGTTTTTTCCAGCACAGAACGCCTTGAACAGTTTCCAGAATCTGGGCGAAAACCACCAGAAATCAAAAAATCAAGATACTTGGAGATAGTCGTAAATCCATGTCGTATTTTTTACCGTATTGAGCATAACAAAATATTTATTCTTTATGTTATGCGAAGCGAAAGAAAACTACGAAAATATCTACTTAATGCAAGAGCTGAAGAAAACAGCTAACACCAAATATAAGCGGCGGGTATCAATTCTACTGAATGACTTCGAAAAACAGGGAATTATTAATTGATTGGGCTCAGGTTAACTTTAAATACAATTTATCTGGAAATTAAAATTAATCTGACCACATTTATTTTTAACGCGGTAACGCTCTGTGAAACTCTTGAGTTTTGTTAGAGTGCCAAGCGAAGCTGGTTGCATCTTGCAAGTCCCTGTCGCGAAAGGGTTTAACCCTTTCATCTTTCGGTAAATACAGTACAGGGATCATATATGCCCCTTTTTCACTTGTGTGTCGATCTTGAATATTTTTTGGATTGCGAGAATCAACAAATCAATCTGCCCTGTATATCGGCGACGCGAATAGAGACTACTGTGCCAGAATTGAATGTCAGATAGTCTGCCTCAATACCATCAGAAAAGACAATACCATTTTCCGGCATCTGTGACTCGATACGCAGTGGTGATTTGCGAGTAATTACGCCAAATACCAGGTCCGTTCCTGTTGTTTGGCTGGGAAAGGGCTCGCGGACGCTGAACTGCAAGCGTTTCTCATCCCAGCCAAATCCGCTGCTCAGCTTATGTTTATTCGTCTTAGTGATACCCATTGCACCTGCCAATACCGATTGAAACCAACCGGTTGAGCCAAATCCTGTCGAGACAATAATACCAGAGGAGGATTGCTTTTCGTGTCGTTCCTTCCAGTTCAAAATATAGTGCGTGGAGGTGTGGCTTTTCGGATCTATTGGTTGATAGCGGAGAAAAACGGGCAGAAGGCGGGGGGCGTCCCGCGGTGCTCTACCGGATGAAGAAAGAATCGGGTTCTTATACCTTTATTAGAAATCTAGAGAGCTAAGCAATAACACGCACTGATTAGCCGATACAGAAAAATGTGGTGATGTTGTCATTGAATTAATCAAACAGCTTTCTGAGGAATGTTTATTTAGTATTTTTGATATTGGCGGTTTGCTCTTCAATATATTCCATTAAGGCATCAAACCCTTGTTCGGACAGCAGAGTTTTATATTTAGCCCTTTTCAATGCCAGATCACTTGCACCTTTAACAAAAATATTCACTATCTGCCAGTGTTCATTATTTTTGTCGAGAATATAATTGAAATCCAGATCTTCTTCAGCGAGTTTGAATATAGCCGAAACCTGGATTTGTCCTCGCTTGGCGGGTTGCTCCGTTAGAATTTCGAATTGCTCACCGTTGTATTCGTCAAAGCGATCTGCGTAGGTGGCTATACTGTAAATTGTAAAAATTTCAAGGAAGTGCTGGCGCTGATTTTCATCGAGATTCTGCCAATTTTTTTTGCCAATTGAAAACCGGGCGATGTATTCCAGATTGTGTGTTTCTTCGACGATGGGTGCCAATTTCTGGTATCGACCTTCAAATCCTGATTTTGCACCATTCTTCATTGTATCGATCAAAGCTTGATTCAATTTGTGAATGACCAATGTTCCTGAAGCTGTTTCTTCTGCAGTAATCAGTCCGGCAACAGACATTAATCCAATCAACCAAAATATGGATTTAAATCGAATGTTCAACACATCAAGTTCTCTCTGCAAAGCGAATGAATATATCACAAAAGACTGAAGCCTGACTGAAGAGATCCGGGTAATTTTTGGTAAGCATGTAATTTAATGTGCATTGGTATATTATTGACTAACCAATTCAGTAAATGGAGTCTGGTAAGCAATGCGCCTTTATCTTCTAGTTTTTAGTATATTTGCCACCTTTGCTCAAGCGGCTGATCCGCGTTA
>CAZGQY010000083.1:0-17191 GCA_964528035.1 uncultured Methylococcaceae bacterium
GTATCAATGTATGATGAACGATACGATCCCGGAATGGTGCTGCAGAAATCTGTCTGGGCTTTCTGTCATGCACAAGAAAACGTCTGTAACCCCGTGGGCGGTAACGCCCACCAACAAGTTCATCCCGCAAATCGATTAGTTCACGATCCACATTCAAGCTAAAACTGGCCACATCAGGTCGCCGCGACTTTCCTTTTTTAGCTTTTAGATAAGCCTGCCAAAGGTTTTCCGGGCGAACTAAACATTGCCACTGCGAAACATTTTCAACCATGAATACTTGTACCCAGGGTCGATTTTCGCCAACCCCCGATCTGGCGTCCCAGCATAACCATCTGTTCCGCGCCATGATTGTACGATTTGAACGAGCAGCCCTTAAGCTCAAAGCCGAGACGCCAGAAATGCCGAGCCACCGCCAGTTTACGATTGGCGCAGGCCAAGTGCTGTAGTTTGTTATTGCCTTTCTGATAAGTCGCTTCCAACAGATTTTCCAGGACTTCCATTAATAATAATTCCAGCTTTTCTCCGAGCGTAAAGCGTCGTGTTCGAGGAAACTGATCCAGCTGCGGCAGCATCCACGCAAGAAGCTGATGGCAATCGTTAATTGCAACGGGCAACTGGGGTTGGTCATTTTTCATGGTTTTCTCCTGATTTTTTTAAAAGTGAAACAGAAAAAAGCAAAAAGTCTAAGGTGTCCTGGCAAGCCGAAAACCAGCATTGATGAACGCTCCATCCGCCCTGAGCCAGCTCCGGTTGGCGGAACGCAGGAGGGCCGGTCTGTTGCTCCACGAACCGCCGCGAATCGACCGCCGCGAACAATCACCGCCATTGATTTCCAGCCAGGCACTGCCGTCAGTCGGCGCGTTCTGGTAATTTTCATGCCAGCAATCCTCAACCCATTCCCAGACATTGCCGGACATATTACGCAAAACGAATGCATTGGACTTGAAAGCCGTTACCGGTGCAGTGTGAATATAACCGTCTTTACAAGCCGCGTATTCCCGATCCTCTGGAAATTGCCCACTTGCTTTAGCGGTCTGGTCGGCACCATTGGCATACTCGCATTGCACTTTGTCAGCCCAGAAATATGCACTCTGGCTACCCGCTCTGGCTGCGTATTCCCATTCAGCTTCAGTCGGCAGACGGTAACCGCCAGACTTGGTATTTGCATTTAACCACTTGATATATTTCTGTGCACCCTTCCAGGACACATTGATGACCGGACGATTGCCGCGACCCCAGCCTTCATCGTCAGCTTCAGGGCATTCTCCCGCGTCCACACAACGCTGCCATTGGTCAAAAGTCAGTTCAGTTTCCGCCATCTGGAATGTCGGCACGGATACTTTGTGCCGCGGACCTTCGTCTGTATCTCTGCCTTGTTCAGTTCCGGGCGACCCCATCATAAACTTACCCGCTGGAATCTGAACCATTTTTGGAAGAATCGGCTGAATTGTACCCGCTATCGTTGGTTTGCTTGGATCATTCGCTAGTGTTTGCGAATCGGCCTGCCGCCACTGAATTGTATTCGCATACGCCGTCTGCAAAAATGGCACCTGTGGCTCAGAATCTTGAAATACTGTGCCCGTTCGAGGCAATGCGCGGATTTGTACCGTTACCGTTCCTTCCTGATTAAAGACCGGGTAAGATTCTCCCCAGCTCATGTACCCCGCAACCTGGCCGATTTCTGCCGCAATCCTGGACGGCGCATCGATGCGGTTTTGTTTCACTGAATCATCCTGTAAATACGCCACACCAAAACCCGCCGCGCTTAAACCGACTCCCATAGGCTCCAACAAACCTGCTGCATCCGGGTGGTAGCGCAGCGTGACAGTGTGTTGGGCAAACGAGACTTTTTTCTGCTCCAGCAGGTACCGCCCGTAAAAACTTTCTCCGTAGCTGTGCCACATTGTCCAAACCACTCCGGGCAATAGTGCTGCCAGCAAACACGCCTGCACCAGGGGCAGCCCTATACGTATCACTTGTTCAGGAAACTCTTTCATTTTCCGTGCAACAAAGGATAATTCGTTATTTACGCGCGGAGTCAACAACACGCGGGTAAAAATGGCGTCACGCAGCGGACTGTCGTGTTTTGAGCCAATGAGCTGTTGCTTTAACCAGTAAATAAACCAGAACGATGGGGACGGTACCGCGTCTAAAGCAATTCGACGCCCATTGATTTTTTCTTTACTGTCGAACAGGGCCTGAAAAAATGCAACCAATTGCTGGTAATCCTTAGGATAGTTCCGCTGCTGCCAATGTAGCAGCGCCTCGCGCAACCATTGCGGCAACCAGCCCTGGCGACACCACGGCAAGGTCATGGTTTTCAGTAAGGCCGCAGACTGCAATGGTTTTTCGCAGTCAGAACGGCTGAGCACTTCGAATAATGTGTAGCTCAGTTCGCCGTGCAGCTTGGGGTACATGGCCATCGCAGCTAAAAGCCGCATTCCTTCATCTCCGACCCGGGTTTCCAACCAATCAATCGGCTGATCGGGATCCCCTACAATCGTACTTCCGCACCAACCCTGATCGAACTCCTGGTGAAAAAATGAGTTTGGCTGTGTTTGCACCTTGGCTTCGCTTAACAACGCGCCCAGATCATCCTGTTGCTCCATGACTCGAAAAGCATTCCCTTGAGTCTTGAGATGAATCGCCTGCTGAGGTTCGGGGCTGGTGAGTAATGCCAGAAGCGCATGATCGCGATGCTGCAGGCTTTTCGCCCAATCCTGTATTTCTTCGCTCAATCGATAAAACAACAGTTGGTGATCCACGACAATCAGCACACGACTACCACTGTGCGCCGCGATTACCTGGTCAAACGGTAACGGTTTTTGCATGCGGTTACCCGCAACCCATAACCATTCCGGATGACGATCAAAATCGTAAAAATGCACGCGGATTTGAGCGCTTTTCAATTGCTCTTTGATCTGCCGTATGAGCCACGCTGCCTGATCACGTAAATGGCGACTGTCTGAAATCAACACATAGTCACCGCGTCGTTTGTGCTGACGGCGGATCAGGCTCGGAAAACCAGCGGCGCGAGCTGTGGCCTTCACCGATGAAGGCCAGTTTATTTTTGTCTGTCCGGTGGCAACAAAGCGCAACTTGGCCAGGTTTGAGTTAAACCCCGGGAACAGAGTATTGCCATAAGATTCAGCCACCACGTTATACGCAATCTGATCCGCCCGGCTGCGCGCCTGCTCAAATAATACACGGCGAGCCCAGAACAGTAATGCAACCAACACCAACCACAACAAACCTGCCGCACCAATAACAAGATAACCTGCACGCCACAGATCACTTTTTTCCTGTTGATTCAGCGTAAGTACCGGCGGCGGCTCACGCCTGGGAACAGTTTGCAATAAAGGTATTTCGGAGCTGATTTTTTTGACACTGCCAGTTCCCTTTTTCGGAACCAGCGGCGGTTTTACAATGACAGTCTTAGAGTCAATTATTTGATTTCCCGGCGAAGACTGAAGATACTGAGATAAACCAATCACTACAGCAAGTAACACCGCAAAAAAAACCGCGATTACTCTTCTGTATCGTTTTTTAAGCCTGGTAATCAGGCTAGCGTACCAGCCTTCGTTCGCCAGTCGCGCAGGCTTGTCTTTGTTTCCGGACCGTTCCCGTTCAGGTGCCAAACCGGAAGATTCTGCAGAATCTTCAAGCCTCTGTGAAAAGTTTTGCCAGCAATCATCGAACAGGCCAATTTGTTCCTGGCGACTGCACAACAGCGCACCCAGGGCCAGCGCATAGTCATCCAGGTTTTGCGGCAAATCGTTATTCAAACGCCACAGCGCAAATAAATCGTATACGCGCGCCTGCTGATCCGTGGTCAACTGTATATTCACGTGGCGCTGCCATGACCGCAGAAACACTTCCAATTGTTGCAGTTGTTCGCGCCAAATTTTTTGCGTCGGCGTTTCACGCATGATCGCGGTTTCCTTAGCTTTTTTTCTGCCAGTTTTCTACCAATGCTGGCAAGCGTTGCTGATCCTTTTCAATTTTCAATAGGCAGTGACTGGCAAGATCACACCAGACTTCGCCACCAATGTCGCTTTCGGTTAAGCCCTCCTGCCTCTCTGCCATGATTAGAAACCAGCTCAACAGTTCACCGGTGGATGGCTGTTTTTCCAAACTTGGATCCTTGCGCAGGACCTCAAAAAAATCCAGGCAGCGATTCTGAAATGCACTACTCAGCGATTTCAAATTCTGCTGCAGACGGTTCTTGATGATTTTGTGCAGTATCTCTGTGTTCGGAGCTTCGATATGGTAATAAATGCAACGCCTCAAAAAAGGTTCCGGTAACACTTTCTCCGAATTACTGGTAATGACCACCAATGGCCGCAACTGTAATTCTTCTGCTGTGGGGTTTTGGTGATTCGCCTAAAGGGATATGGGGCGACTACTCAATTCAGGAATAAAAAATTCCAGCTTGCGAATTTCTTCCAGGATGTCGTTGCAGAAATCATCTGGCGCTTTGTCTATTTCATCGATCAATACCACAGAGGGTCTATTTTCACTTTGTGGTAAGTTTTTCTCGACGCGCTCAGGGCATGCCTGATCCATAAGCCCCAACTTCTCAAGCCGGGCCTGGGGAAGCGCGCGTAAGATGGCCAGACCCAGGCCCTGAAAACGCAGAAAATGGCGAATATCCACACCTTCATCGGAGCTTATTACTTGGCCTTTGCTCGTACCGTCCTCATCTTGTACACGTCGAGCCACCTGTGCCGTATACAACCTGCGCAAATGATCCACATGATAGAAAAGATTCTCAGCCTCACTGGTGGATTTAACCGCAAAAAGGATTGGACTGCCGCAACCCATTTCATAGGCAATACGGTGGGCCAATTGGGTTTTACCAACCCCGGGCTTACCGGTGACTAATAATGGCATGCCCAAGGTTAATGCGGTATTGACGGCAGCGATCAGTCGCCTATCCTCGATATGGTAGCCCGCCGGGTGATCACTGCCATCCAGCCACAGCCTTTGGAGTTTTTTCCAATTGTCGGGTTTCGCATCGCCCGCACCCTGAAACAGAAATCTGTTATTCATTGTTGTTGTCCATATTGTTGACTGACTTTTTCTATCTGGTCTTTAAATGCTCTATATGTATAGGGCGGGTACTGGTCTTCAATCAAGCCATCCTCAAGCTGTTCGTAAATATCCTTGAGTTTATACAACGCTTGACCGGGCGGGTAAATTCCGCTGAGTTCCAACAATCGTTCTATATAAATGCGCCAATTTTCCATATCTTCCGGAAAAATGTAATCCAGCCTAAAGCAGTGCTCGATTCGCTTCGTGAGTTCGCGATCTGCCTTAATAAAAAAAAGCAAGGCCAAGGGTTGTGCATCAGATTTTCCAACCCGCTGTGTCCATTCCCGATTAAACTGGCGTAGCCATGCAAAGCGTTGATTCCATTGATTACGAATCCGCCAGGGCGCGAATAAGGATCCGAAGATGCCACCACTCCCGGAATCGACCGGTTTCATAATAAGTACTCTGGGTCTTGGCATACACTTCAACGATGTAAGCACATTTTGTTCCAGTTCATTCAGATCCAAAGCCCTTTCATACCCATCATCCTGTTTTAACGAACACTGCAGTACTTCAGATATTTCTTCAATACAACCCTGCCTGAATTCCTTATAGGTTCTAACATTCCAAACTTCTTTGACTGAATTGACACAAAAATCGTCTTTTTCTGTACGCTTCAGCAAATTGTCCGATTTATTCTCTTGTTGCCCTCCGCCAAGCTGCAAACCCAGAGCCTTGGAAAAATCCTCCGGCACATCGTCTTTGTCCAGATGCGACACACACAAACAAAGTTTCAAACCTTTATTTCCATGCCCCAGATGGTCTAGTACATGTTTGAAGGCGTTTTGGGGTCGTCCAATAAAGATCGAAAGCGCTTTGAAATTCCGATACAATCGATCAAGGTCGCGATTTGCAACTGTCGGGGATTTATCCGGTGAACATTCGTCAGCAGTGCACCGATTTACGAATTTTTTAATCTCAGGATCGTTTTGACTCAGTTCCTGCAACCATTTCCGAATACGGTACAGAGGTAAAATTAGACTTTTCTGCTCCCGCTTGTGACGCTTGATAACCATGCCAAAAACTTCAGAACACTGCTTTTTTGCTACGGCTCCACCGCTTGAACCTTCGCCCACACGATGATCGAAAAGAAAACCATCATCACAGGACTTGCTAATTGTATAAGAGCTGGTTTGATCCTGGTTTCCGCTATCCCGATCAACTATGTAACCAACTACTGAAGATCCTTCATAGGGTTCTTGTTCGAGAACAACACTTGAGAATGGCTGGCCAGTTACATCATCTGGTAGCCGAATTAGAGCAATATCCTCGTCTGGATGACAGAAAATACAGTCGACGTTAATTTTCTTTTCAATGACTCCCGGCATCGGTCCCAGAGTCATATTTTCGCGCAACTTATCGGAATTATCCCGAACATTATGCCGTGCAGTGAGCACAAGAGACGGCGCAATAAAAAACGCGCTACCAATAATTTCTCCGTGGTTAACCGGGCCAGGCCATAGACTGACAACACTGTCTTTAGGATTTTTCGCGGGCTTCATTCAACCGGCCGCGTCCATTTCGCAATCACTTTGATCGCACCGGTGGCTTCACCTTCTGTGATAAAGGGTATGCCTGCTTTACCCTTGAAACCCAGGTTAATTTCCAGCGATCATTCCTGAGGTTGCGCACCCTTCAGCGCTGACTGCACAGTCTCGCTAAGCGCCTTTATGGTGTCTTCAACCTGACTACCTGCTTCTCTGACCTTGCTCTGGGTGCTAACCTCTTCGTAAGGATCATCCTTCTCAGCGGTTACACCCTGCTGCTCAACATCCGATACTTCAACGTATAGTTCCTGGTCACCAAACTTAACCACTTGAATAGATCTTCCGCCCATTTTCTCGCTCCCTCTGTTGATTTCTGATAACCCGGATTTTGGTTTTCATCCGTGAGGGTACTATAAGGTTTTTTTGCTTGTAAAGAAAATTGCGGCCAAGACCCTATGGTACAGAACCCTGTTGGCTTAGATTACTTAGAAGAGTGAGGGAACAAAATAGAAGCATTCACTTTATTCGTGAATTATCTATCTTGTATCTATTCGCTTACGAACGATCAGAACGGTTAAAATGAAAACAGACAGGCGTTTTCTATGCAACTTTCCAGGGTCGCCCTTTGGGAATGTAAAAATTAATCCCGGATTCCGTTACACTTCATCCAGGCTACAGAACTCCACTCTTTTATAAGAGGGTGGCAGCCGTTGATTGATCGGGCTTCTGCAACAAGGATGTTGCAGCAGAGCATACATGGATGTATTCACGCGTCCCGAACAATCAATGGCTTGCACCCTTATGAGCAAGACACAACGACACAATCACCCCCCCGCAACCGGAGGCCACACCGCCAGTGTATCTCCTTCTTTAAACTCCGCTCGTTCGCGGGCAGCAGGCTCTATATAGATACCATTGATAAGCACAAGATGAATCGAAGCATGCGGAACATTGAAGCGTTTCAAAATGCCGTTCGGAGTATCCTGGTTATTGACTGAAACCTTTAGCGCATGCCTCTGCGCCTCCTGGGGTAGATACTCTCCCAGTGACGCATAAAGTTTCAAGGTTATATTCATGGCTTTGCTATACCTACTCCTGGATTCCGCCTTCGGTCAGCTTCGCCGGGTTAAGCAAGGATTCGAGTTCCTCTCGCGACAGGTCAGTCATGTCAACTGCAACATCGACCACCGGCCGACCTTGCTTGTAAGCCGTTTTTGCGACCTCGGCCGCCTTCATATAGCCGATAATTGGGTTCAGGGCGGTGACCAGTATAGGGTTACGAGACAATGCGCCCTTTAGATTATCTTCTCGGACGGTAAAACTGGTAATGGCTTTATCGGCTAGAACAGTTGAAATATTTGCCACCAATTCTATTGACTGTAAGATATTGTAGGCAATCACCGGTAGCATAACATTCAGCTGAAATGTACCGGATTGACCGGCAACAGTAATGGTGCTGTCATTACCAATGACCTGCGCAGAAACCATCGCGGTCGCTTCAGCGATCACCGGATTGACCTTTCCTGGCATGATACTGCTCCCCGGTTGCAAAGGTGTCAGTTCTATTTCACCTAAGCCCGCCAATGGCCCACTGTTCATCCATCGCAAATCATTGGCTATTTTCATCAGACTGACTGCGACAACTTTCAGTTGCCCGGACAATTCAACAACAGCATCCTGGGTACTCAAACTCTCGAAGAATGACGAATTAGGCTCAAAATTCAGCCCGGTTTCTTTGCTCATTTTGTTGGCAAATTGCGCGGCAAATTCCGGATCGGCATTAATTCCAGTACCCACCGCCGTCCCGCCCTGGGCCAACCGATATATTCGGGGTAACACAGAATTTATCCGATCAATACCATTCCTTATCTGCAATGCCCAGCCATTTAGTTCCTGATCCATACGAACCGGCATTGCATCCATTAAATGGGTTCGTCCGGTCTTTATCACCTGGTTCAGAGACACTGCCTTTTTTTCAATAGTCTCGGCCAGATGTGCCATTGCAGGTAGCAGACTGCGGTTAACTTCAACGGCTGCACTGACATGAATGGCCGTCGGAATCACATCGTTACTGCTCTGCCCCATATTGACATGATCGTTAGGCGCAACTCCCGCGTTATCCATCGCATTAGCCAGATTGGTAATCACTTCATTGGCATTCATATTGGTACTGGTACCCGAACCCGTCTGGAATACATCAATAGGAAAATGCTCCATGTGCTGACCATCGATAATCTGCTGCGCCGCCTTAACAATTGAATCGCCAATGACCTGATCCAATACACCCAACTCCATATTCACCTGCGCTGCGACTTTCTTGATTGTCGCTACGGCCTGGATAAATGATTTCGGCATGACCAATCCGCTGATCGGAAAATTGTCAACCGCACGTTGGGTTTGGGCTGCGTATAAAGCATCGGCCGGAACTTGCAGTTCTCCCATGCTGTCTTTTTCGATTCTATACTTTGATTCACTCATGGTTGTAACTAAGTCCTGTTTTCGTAGTGATTATTCAGCCACTTTGGTGGGAACCAAAGGGCTGTTTAAATTTCGTTGCGATATAGTAGAAATACCCAGAGTCAGCGTTTCAGGTAACAAACAAACCTTCTCTGAACATGCTTGCAATTGCAATTCTACCGGCACGATAACCCGCTTGCTTCTCTTGCGCTTCAAGTCGGCAATCAATTGCACTTTGCCCTGATAAAGCGCCATCGGCTCCTGTCCAATTCCAAGCCGTTTCACCACAGCTCCCGGAAATGACACGGAAGGCATCTTCCAATCATCATCTGCCGATAAAGTGACAGTCGTTGAAATCAGATCCTTTTGTAAGGGTTTTTCAGAATTTATATGCCAACCAGGCGCTATATCCAGGTCGATAATTAATTTCTGAGAATAATCTGACAGGGTCGTGACTCGACTATTAATTCTTATATTACCATTCGCTGCAAATTGCCGCGCTCCACTCTCACCATACAATAAATTCATGGCACCCAATAACATGTAAGAATAGGAAGATGGGCTGGATTCAATTTGTTTTGAAAATAAAGACAAGCTCTTTTTCACTATTTGTCGATAATGATTCTTATCTGTTCTCCTGGAAAGCTTGGCCAGCGCTGCCAAAGCAACAGAATTACCAGATGGGATAGCACCATCCATACTGTCCTTTGGCCGAACCATCAAACGCCCCTGCGATTGATTCATATAAAAACCACCACTGCTATCATCCCAAAACCATTTCACCATGTTGTCCACAGTTGCTTCGGCTTCACTCAGCCAAACTTTATCTCCTGTAACATCGTAGAGTTTGATCAATGCTTCGGCAAGAAAGGCATAATCATCCTGCTTTGCGGGGATTGTTGATCGACCATTAAAATAGACTCGCAATAATTCGCCGGATCCACTTCGGTTATTGGCAAGAATGAACTTGGCCGCACGAATTGCGGCATCCATATAGCGCTGATCCCTGAAACTGTCAGCCGCCATCGCCAGAGTTGTAATCATCATAGCGTTCCATGCAGTGACATTTTTTTTGTCCAAAAATGGATGAACCCTGGTTTCACGAACGATACGCAAAGTTTCGCGGGAACGGTCCAAACGCGATAAAAGTTCTCTTTGAGAGATTTCATTTTTTGCCACATAGTCACGCAAAGATACTGCAATGTTAAGTATATTCCGGCCTTCGAAAGAGCCCTGTTTTTTCACCCCAAAAAAATCAATCAACAACTGACTGTCCTGTTCGTTCAAAGCTTGTTTGATCTGATTTGGGTTCCACAAAAAAAACACACCCTCTTTACCTTCACTGTCTGCATCCGTTGCTGAATAAAAACCACCCACCGGATCCTGCATATCACGCAATACATAATCCAATATTTGCCGGGCAATCCTTTGAAAAACCGAATTCCCGGTCAATTCATAGGCCTGCAGGTAAACCCTTGCCAGATGAGCCTGGTTATAAAGCATCTTTTCAAAATGCGGAACTAACCATTCATCGTCGGTTGAATATCGATGAAATCCACCGCCTATCTGATCATAGATACCGCCTTGCGCCATTTTTGTTAAAGTAAGATTCACCGCATCGGCTACGCTTTGATTCCAATCGGTTCGTAACTTTCTCTGTAATAACAGCAACAGAGTTTCATTCGGAAATTTAGGCGCTGCGCTAAAACCACCGTTAACGGAGTCAAACCTCTCCATAATATCGGTTACAGCGCGGTCAAATAAATCATAGGAAACGCTTCCAACGACCTGCTCTCCTTGATTGGATTGAGCCACCGCAGTAGATATACGCTCCGCCATATCCAACAACTCACTACGCTGGTTTTTCCACATTCCGGCAAATGTAGTCAGTAATTGTTTAAATTGTTGTGGCGGGTAATAAGTTCCACCGTAGAAAGTTTTTGCCTCTAGCGTGAGAAAGCTGGACATCGGCCATCCTCCTCGCCCATTAATCATCATGACGGCAGTCATATAAGTGTTATCAACATCCGGCCGTCGCTCACGATCCACTTTGATACTAATAAAATTCTGGTTCAATATTTTGGCGATTTCCGGATTATCAAAACTTTCCCGTTCCATTACATGGCACCAATGACAGGTCGAATAACCCACCGAAAGAAATATCGGTTTTCCCTCTTTTTTGGCTTTTTCGAAAGCTTCCGGCCCCCAGGGAAACCAATCAACGGGGTTGTGGGCGTGCTGGATCAAATAGGGTGAGTCTTCGAGGATCAGGCGATTGGTATACCGGGGTTTGCCGTTTTTCCTTAAGTTTTCCGTTCTCGGTTGATAATTGATACCTTTGGCCTTAACCGCTCGCTGCAGTTTTTTTTGTAGTTGTGGAGAATAGCCGAATTGATTGGCTGCATATGCCGAAACCGTCCAGGTTACCAGTAAAATCGCGCTAGCGACAAAAACAGATAAAGCCTTGATAATTATTTTTATATTAAACATATGAACCGTATTAATTAATCCAAAAACACTTCCAGATCAACACTACTGAACGGCCATCCCAGTTCTGTATCGTTGATACCCCTTACGACTACTGGGATCCTTTCGCCATATTGTTCCAGCAAATCCGGATGATCAATTATATCTTTTCGTATCATATGAAATGACCCTGGGAATTTATTGATTACCGATATCAACAATACTTCTGCCTGCTCACAAAGATGACATCCCAGCGTGCCGTAGAGTTGTATATTTTCAACACTTTTCATTTTTTCATTAGAGAAATTCTGGTATAGGCATACTGCGGAGATTCACCAATATTCCACAAAACCGGTCGGCTTAAGACTCGACTTCGTAAGCCAGACTAGAGGACAACCATCGCTCTGCCGTATCCAGGCTCATATTTTTTCGTTGACTGTAATCTTCCATTTGATCTTTAGCCAACTTGCCTACATTAAAATATTGAGAATCCGGGTGAGAGATATACCAACCGCTCACTGAAGCTGCCGGGAACATCGCAAAACTGTCGGTTAATGCAATCCCTGTGCGAGCCTCCGCATCCAACAAAGAAAACAAAGCGGTTTTTTCTGTATGATCCGGACAGGCAGGATAGCCCGGTGCCGGTCGTATCCCCTGATATTCTTCTTTGATTAACTGATCGGGCAACAATGATTCCCCGCTCACATAGGCCCAGAATTCAGTTCGTACTCGTGCATGCATCAGTTCAGCGAATGCTTCTGCCAGACGATCAGCCAGAGCTTTGAGCATGATACTGCCATAATCATTATGATCTTTCTGAAACTCTTCCAGATAGGGCTCTATACCAAATCCCGCAGTCACCGCAAAACCACCCATATAATCCTTCTTGCCGCTATCAACCGGGGCTACAAAATCGGACAGGCAATAATTCGGTCGCCCAGGGGGCTTAACATTCTGCTGACGCAGGTGATGCAATGTCGTGTGTATTTCAGTACGCTCATCATTTTGGTAGATCTGTATATCGTCACCGACACTGTTTGCAGGAAAAAATCCGATCACTGCATGTGCGTGCAACCATTTTTCCTCTACGATGCGGGCCAACATTGACTGTGCTTCATCCAACAAATGCCGCGCATGTTTACCGATGACTTCATCATCAAGAATTTTCGGATAACTGCCTGACAGCTCCCATGTTTGAAAGAATGGCGACCAATCAATATATTTAGCGATATCTTCCAGCGCATAATCATCAAATGAACGTACGCCGAGAAAGACTGGCTCAGTTATCGAAAAATTATTCCAATCAGTCTTAAATTTATTTTCGCGTGCAACCTCCAATGCATGTTGTTTTGTCTTTTTCTTGCGACCCAGATGTCTTTTTCGTACATCTTGGTATTCCGCTTTTATCGCGCTTAGATATTCAGGCCTGGCACTGGGACTCATCAACTTGCCGACAACACCGACACTGCGTGAAGCATCGGTTACATATACAGTAGGGCCCTGATAATTTTGTTCGATTTTAACCGCAGTATGTGCTCTGGAAGTGGTTGCTCCCCCTATAAGCAGAGGTACATCGAAACCCTGCCTTTGCATTTCTTTCGCCATATGTACCATTTCATCCAAAGACGGTGTAATCAAGCCACTTAGACCTATTATATCCACCTTCTCCTGTCGTGCTGTCTGCAGTATTTTTTCTGCTGGTACCATCACGCCCAGGTCAATGACTTCATAGCCATTGCATTGCAGCACAACTCCCACAATATTTTTTCCAATATCGTGAACATCGCCCTTTACTGTCGCCATCAGGATCTTCCCATTGCTTTGAGAAACTCCATCCTTTTCAGCATCCATATAGGGTAATAAATAAGCAACGGCTTTCTTCATCACCCGAGCAGATTTAACCACCTGTGGCAAAAACATTTTCCCATCGCCAAAAAGATCGCCGACCACATTCATTCCGTCCATAAGTGGCCCTTCTATGACGTCCAACGGCCTTGTTGCATTCAGTCTGGCCTGTTCAGTATCTTCTTCAACGAAATCCGCAATTCCATCAACTAATGCATGTTCCAGTCGTTTTTCCACCGGCCATTTGCGCCACTCCAAATCTTTCTTTTTTTCGATTCCCGAACCGTCGCCACGAAATTTTTCAGCCATTTCAAGCAAGCGATCTGTCGCATCATCCCGGCGATTGAGCACCACATCTTCGACACATTCCCGTAGATCGTCAGGTATATCGTTGTAAATAGCCAATTGTCCTGCATTGACGATACCCATATCCATACCTGCCTGAATTGCATGGTATAAAAACACCGCATGGATTGCTTCTCTGACAGAGTTATTTCCCCTAAAGGAAAAAGATACATTGGAGACGCCGCCAGAAATCATAGCGTGAGGTAAACCCGCTTTGATTTTACGTGTTGCTTCTATAAAGGCCGCGCCATAGTTATTGTGTTCTTCGATGCCCGTAGCAATTGCAAATATATTCGGGTCAAAAATGATATCCTCGGGTGGAAAACCAACTTTCTCTGTGAGTATTTCATAAGCTCGAACACAGATGGATACTTTACGTTCAATAGTATCGGCCTGACCTTCTTCGTCAAAGGCCATTATGACTGCAGCAGCCCCATATCGTCTAACCAGTCGTGCCTGATGTATAAAGTTTTCTTCGCCTTCTTTCAAAGAGATAGAATTGACAATTCCTTTTCCCTGTATACATTTCAGACCCGATTCCAAAATGGTCCATTTAGACGAATCGATCATGATCGGAACTCGAGAGATATCCGGTTCGGAGGCGATAAGATTTAAAAAACGTATCATCGCTTCCTCGGACTCCAGCATACCTTCATCCATGTTGACATCTACGATCTGAGCACCGTTTTCAACCTGATCACGAGCCACATCAAGCGCGGTTTCAAAATCATCAGCTTTGATCAAGCGCCGAAACATTGCAGATCCTGTCACGTTTGTCCGTTCGCCAACATTTACAAACAAAGATTGCTCTGTAATGTTCATGGGTTCAAGTCCTGAGAGCCGGCATTGAACTGGATGATTGGGCAATCGCCTCGGAGGCTGTTCGTGTACCACGGAACGGATGGCCGTTATAAATTCCGGTGTAGTACCACAGCAACCACCGACAATATTAAGGAAACCACTCTGCGCCCACTCTTCAATTTCCGCAGCCATTTCTTCAGGTGTTTCATCGTACTCACCAAATTCGTTTGGCAACCCGGCATTGGGATGGGCAGATATGTGGCAATCCGCAACATTCGATAACTCCTCAATGTACTGGCGTAATTCTTTAGCACCCAAGGCACAATTTAAGCCAATAGAAACCGGGCGCACATGACGAACAGAATTCCAGAATGCTTCGGCAGTTTGTCCGGAAAGCGTTCGCCCGGAACTATCTGTAATTGTTCCTGAGATCATGACGGGTAAATACACATCATTTTCATCAAAGAAAGTCTCTACCGCAAAAATAGCAGCCTTAGCGTTCAGAGTATCAAATATTGTTTCGATCAGAATGATGTCTGCTCCACCCTCAACCAAGCCTTTAGTTGATTCATAGTACGCAGTAACCAACTCGTCGAATGTTATATTCCGAAAAGCAGGATCATTAACGTCAGGTGAAATGGATGCAGTTCGGTTCGTTGGTCCGAGAACCCCAGCCACAAACCTCGGTAATCCTGGAGTGTTTATTAGTATTTCTGCAACTGCGGATTTTGCTATCCTGGCAGATTCCCGGTTTATTTCGTAAGCCAATGACTCCATGCCATAGTCTGCCATAGCAATAGAAGTTGCATTAAAGGTGTTAGTTTCGACAATGTCAGCACCCGCTTCCAGGTAAGCGAGATGTATTGCTTTAATGATTTCAGGCTGAGTCAACGATAACAAGTCATTGTTGCCTTTCAAATCACTGTGCCAATCGCTAAATCGATCACCGCGATAGTCTTTCTCTTCTAGACTATAACTTTGAATCATCGTCCCCATGGCGCCGTCGAGACAAAGAATTCGATTAGATAATATTTCGGAAAACCTATGTATTGTGGACATATTATTTGAATAAGTGACCCAATGAATTTAGTTTCATTGGCAATGATTTAATTTGTAACTTAATTCTGCAGTAGCTAAATAAAGTAGAAATTATCCTTCCACTCCAACCAATCGCATTCTGGCAACTGTCTGCACTTTTTTATAGGAGCGAGGATTCAATAATATACGAATCCTGACTTGTCTTATTGTCTGTCTTCTGCGTTGTAGCAACAGTTGCGTAGCCCTGCTATGCGCCTGTTGCTACGCCTTGAAGACAAACAATAATCCTGCGTCAATCTTTCGCATTTTATTAAAACCTCGCTCCTAACTATATATATCAGTCTGTGGTAACTGGAAGCATTCGCTTAGATATATTCTAGCCAATTGTATCGGTTAATGTATTTTTGTTAAACAACTCGAATGCAAGCAAGCCTGAATTTCGGTATCATTATTGGGTCTACGCCAATCAACATGGAAATAAAAATGAACATTACCATCAATACAATTAAATCACTCTGTTTCGCATTCTTATTATTTTCCTTCTCTGCTCATTCAGAAACCGTACGTAAAGATCTTTCTGAAACGGTATCACTGACAGACGTATCAGAGATTATAGGCAAATGGAAGCTGGATGGCACAGCCAGGTGCCAAGACTGCCCTCAACGACCCGCAAAAACAGATTGGGAGTTTGGCAGCGATGGCACCTTAACAACATCTTCATATGATTCGAGATTGCCGGGAGGACATTTCACTGTAACAGTCCCGTTCAATATAGAAAATGGCTTGATTCAAGTCGAAAACCCTGGCCGTAGTGGCCCCTCAAAATACACTAAATATATCGTAACAAATAAAGATGGAAATAAAATGACACTTACACCAAGCATTGGCGAATTTAACTTTTTTACAAAACAATGATTCGTATCTTCAACCTCTTCTTTAACAAATTTTATTTTTAGGAGTATCAATTATGGGTGTTTATTATGGTTTAATTATGTTGGCCATCGCCTTTTGGTTTCATGCCAGCGTAATCAAAGAAAACGAGCCTCTTCCACAGGACCAGAAAGAAAACGCATTTAAGTGGTTCGCGTTGGGTGCAGCCTGCTTTTTTGCTGGCATATTGTTCGGTTCTGTATTCAATTGGGTTTTTGTTACAGGGATCCTTGGTGGGATGGCAATAGGCATAGGCTCAGAATTTGGTGAAGCGAGTGGAGGTAATACCGGAATGACAGGTATTTTGCTAGAGCTGTCTCCACTGGCTTTTGGTTTATTGTTCTGCTACCTCGTTAGATTAAAATTTATCCTCAAAAAAAGCTCAGGAATTAGCGCCTTTATCAAAGGGACATTAGAGAAAATAAAAAAATAACACTTATTTTTACTAAAAAATATCATGTATATAGGGTACGATTATTTTCCTGATATTGATGCAAATTCAATTGGTGCAAACGTTGACTGACATTCATCACCCTGTTTCATTAATTACAGTCTATTTAATGTTCCAACCGGAGCAATAATTCCCAGTTTAATCATATGCAACAGGGACGTTGCGGCTATGGTCTATAAAATCCGATGCCTACACCCCTTCATCTCATTGCTCACATACCTTTTCACGGCTAAACGGTTCCCAATAAAAAGGCAATATAATACAATATAATACAATT
>CAZGQY010000084.1:0-17184 GCA_964528035.1 uncultured Methylococcaceae bacterium
ACAAACAATAATCCTGCGTCAATCTTTCGCATATTATTAAAACCTCGCTCCTAAACCTGGCGGTTGAATGTATTACATGGACCTATTCTCGGGTAACTTCCTGCTAACTATCACAAAGTCTCTTTTTCGCGGTATGATAGGGTTTGAGGTTATTCGAGAGTAGAGGCCTTGATATTGAAAATGGCCTTAAGGCCATTTTCCCTGGCGACGACCTCTATTCTCGGATAACCTCCTGGTTGCAAGTCGCGATGGACGCATAGAACAGGGTAGATTGGTATGAATGCAAAGTCCCAAAATTCTTTTTTACCAGGTGGAGCTCAGATCGGTGTTTATGAAATCAAAGAACACATCAATACCGATTACGTAGGGTTTTTATATCGCGCATGGAATCATCACATGAATGCGCCAGTTTTGATAAAGGAATATTTTCCTGAGTACTGGGCTAGTCGAAGTTTGGGCAACCCTTTGGTATTGACCGGTTCGAAAACGCACCAGAAGCACTTTGGTGTTGGTTTGTCAGCGTTCCTGGATCAAGCGAGACTGCTTGCAGATATCCAGCACAATAGTATAGTCCGTGTAGATAATGTTCTGGAATTCAATAACACGGCTTATCAGATAATGGAGATAGAAAAAGGTCGTCGATTATCGAAATTGCTGGACGAATCAATCTCTTTATCTATCGATCAATTAGAGTTAATGTTCAATGCATTGCTTGACGGGCTCGAACAGGTTCATGATCGCGGCTTGCTTCATGGTGGAATTTATCCGGGGAGCATTTTGATAAGACCAAATGGTACACCTGTGTTAATCGATTTTTCAGCGGAGAAGGCGGTGATTGCGGAAATTGCTGGCTCCGATGTAGAGGACTCGTCCGATCAGTATATGCCTCCAGAGCCGCTGGAGTCTGGATCTTCTCTTTCCCCGCGAATCGATATTTATTCACTGGCTGTGACCCTGTATCGTTGTTTGGCAGCAACCGAACCTGCTTCCGCAGCAGCGCGGATAGCGGCGATTACGCGCAAAGAAGTCGATCCGATGGTGACGCTGCATGAAGAAATTGTGGTTTCTGAGTCTCCAGACTGGATAAGCCTGCTGAATTCGATGTGCAGTCTGGATGTGAAACAAAGGCCTGAATCTGTCACACAAATAAAACTGGAATTGAGTAATATCAGACAGGCGGCTGAATTACTAACAGCCAAACCCGGTATATTCAATGGTCTCGAGGGTAGAGTCGGGGTCGGATTTTGGATGAAAGCAGCGTGCTTGGTTCTGGCCCTGGGTCTTGGTTTTGTTTGGTTTGATCGAGAGTCTTTAAATTCCCCCGTTGTTTCCAATGAAATTACAATAAAGGAATCACATTCGTCCAGACCGGAGGATCAATTGGGCATAGCGAGAGTATCTGAACCAAAAACGAGCGATCAGAGCATGTTTGATTCTTCCACCAAGGGTTCTAATCAACCTAAGATTCGACCGCACGTGGGAGCGGAGGGAGATACTCTGATTCATATGGATAGTCAAAATCGGAATCGAGATCTATCGTTGGATTCCAGTTTTTCTGCACAACAGGAAAATAAAAAAAGTGTGGTTATGGATGGTTCCGGAAATGGCGAAATAAACGCTTTATTGGCGGCTGCTAGCCGAAATCTTGAGCAATATAATCTGACTACTCCAATGGGTGATAATGCCTACCAGAATTATCAGGATATTCTTAAAATTGCGCCGGGTAATACGGCTGCCAGCGATGGAATGCGTCAGGTTTTTATTCGTTATACCTGGCTTATAAATCATTCCATTGAGCAGGGCAGGTATAGAAATGCAACGCTTTATCTTAAACGAGCTGAAGGATTGGCAGAAAGCAATGAAGATCTGGAGCGGTTTCGAAAAAAACTAAGTTTAATGCAAAATGTGAGTGAATAATTCGAGCTTCCTGCCTGCCTGTTAGATATTTATAAAGGAGGTGTAGTATCGGCTTTAATGTATTTACTTATCAAGTCAGTGACCAGAATGTAAGCCCTGGATGGTTCGGCGAGCGAAACTATCTGACTAAGTTCTGCTGCTGCATCTTTTTACACTCTCGGTAAAATTGACGCTGAGTCTTTAAATTAAATAAGCTTTGAGCGGTTACCTTCCTGCTTCAGAGTGCCATCTGACAGTTTTTTATTGGCTTGGGGTCTTCTGTAAAAACAACATAAAAACAAAAGATTGCGTGCATATATTGCTCTCTTGATTGGAGTTTTTTGAATAGTTATGTTATTTTAGGATCATAAAAAATTTCAGACTATTTGATTGTATCAGGAGCTTATACCCTGTGAGCAGATGAGTAGATCTGCAATAGGGTGAATCTTAAGTTCGAGTTGAACTACCGCGAAATAATCAGGATTTTGTTCAATCAAATATTGGTTTTTTTGTGGGTTCAGAATACGTGGCTGACGGAGCGGCTTCGAGATTTCAGGAGTAGTATGATGGTTAAACACGATAATAAATTCAACTTTCTTATAGCTTCGATTTTATCGGGCCTGCTTTTCTATTCTTCCGCCCCCGGTTCGGCGACATTGACTCTGAGTCAAACACCATTGTTGTTGGGTGGTGTCGTTGATCCGAATGTAATTTTTACGCTGGATGATTCAGGTTCGATGCGTCGAGAGCTCATGCCCGGTGGCCTGGGACCCTTCGATCACCTCTTTCCTATCGCAATTGGTATTTATGGCCCGGACGAATTTCCTAACAGAATCCCTTTATTCGACGGTGACACGGGTACCACACTTCGCTCCATCACAAAAAATAAAGTATTTTATAATCCTGCCGTTACCTATATTCCCTGGTCGCAACCGGATGGCAGTTTGTATGCAGATGCTGATGTAAGCTGTGCACCTCATAACCCGTTTCTTCCCTTGCTTGGTTGTCGTGATTTTACCCAGGAGAACACTGAAATTGCGGATTGGATAGCAGAAGATGGAACTGCTCAACTCGATACAGCAATTACTTTTTGGCCAGCGACCTATTTCAATTATGTTGCCGGGTCAATTCATTTGGCCAGTAGCTATGACCGGATTGAAATTCGTGCCGGGAATTCCTATACCACAAGCCTGGCAAGAACCGACTGTACAGCAGCACCCGATTGTACCTTTGATGAAGAGTTACAGAATTTTGCCAATTGGTACAGCTATTATCGTTCCAGAATATTTACGTCACGAGCCAGTATCGGTCGTGCTTTTGCCCAGCAAGGGGCAAATATACGCGTGGGTTTTGCTTCTATTAACAACACTGCGTCAACGGTGGATGGTGTAGCCAGTCCCGGGACATTGATTAGCGGTGTGCGAATTTTTGAAGGTACAGACCGGGAGGCATTTTTCAATCAGTTGTATGGCCTCGAGATACCTATCGTTGCCACACCGTTGAGGCAAGCGGTCGATGATATAGGTATCTATTATGAACGACAGGACGACCGTGGTCCCTGGGGGCAGATACCAGGAACCAATGATAGTACGCCACAGTTAGAATGTCGGCGAAGTTATAACGTTTTGATGACAGATAGTTTTGGGGATGGTGATCCTGCACGAACCGTCGCGGCCCAGGCAAATGTCGATCAAAATAATGGGCCGACCATTACTGATGCGACAGGAACCAGAAGCTATACGTATTCACCTGTGTTACCGTTTCAGGATAGTTTTGCGAATACCATTGCCGACGTTGCAATGTATTATTGGTATCGGGATTTAAGGCCTGATTTGGAAAACAGAGTGCCCACCAGTTCTGTTAACCCTGCGTTCTGGCAGCATATGGTTAATTATACGGTGACTTTGGGAGTAGTGGGTACGCTTGACCCTGCAGTAGATTTGCCGGCTTTGACCGATGGATCTAAAACATGGCCCGATCCAACTCCTTTAGGGGCCCAACTCGCCAAAACCGATGATTTGTGGCATGCCGCAGTTAATAGTCGCGGTGAATTTCTCAATGCATTTAATGCGGACAGTTTATCTGCATCATTTTCCGGAATATTGTCCGCTATTTCAAATTTAACCGGATCTTCAAGTTCACCAGCACTCAATTCTGGCACCATAGGGAGTCAGACCCATCTTTATCAGGCTCGCTATGACAGTAGTGACTGGACCGGTCAACTGTTGGCGTTTCCGATCGCTAGCGATGGTTCTCTGGGCGCGGCACTTTGGGACGCTGGATCAGCAATAACCGGGCAAAATTTCGAATCCCGGGAGATACTCACTTTCGATCCTGTGTCCCGGACGGGCATACCGTTCAAGGATGATTCCTTAAATGCAAGTCAGCGCGCTGCGCTGGATATAAATCCGGTTACTTTCGTAGATGATGACCGGGCTGAGGATCGTCTGGAGTACTTGCGTGGCAAGACTGAGAAAGAACAACGAAATGGCGGAATATTTAGAAATCGTACCAGTGTCCTGGGTGATGTAGTGCATTCGGCGCCCGCGTTTGTTGGTAGGCCAAACAGTGTCTATCCAAGTGTGTGGGATGATTTGACAATTGACGGCGACAGTCCACCAGAAGAGACTATTCCTGGCACATATTCTATTTTCCAAAGTACCCACCAACAACGCCAGAGAGTGGTTTATTTTGGTAGTAATGATGGTTTCCTGCATGGGGTGGATGCAGGATCCTTTGACGTGGGGTCACAAGCGTTTACGGACGGCAACGGAACTGAGCTTATTGCTTACGTACCCGCGGCACTGTTTGGTAAACTGAATCGATTGACCGATCCTGCTTATGATCATGAGTTCTTTGTTGATGCTACACCGACAGTTGCTGAAGCTTTTTATGGCGGAGATTGGCATACGGTTTTAAGTACAGGTTATGGTGCTGGTGGTCAGGGTATCATGGCGCTGGATGTGACAGATCCGGGTTCATTTGACGAGAATAATGCAGCCAATCTGGTGCTGTGGGAATTTACCGATGCAGATGATGCTGATCTGGGTAATAATTTCGGTCAGCCCGTCAATATAGTGAGATTGCATAACGGCCAGTGGGCGGCGATCTTTGGTAACGGTTATAACAACACCGAAGCCGATGGCCGAATGAGTACAACCGGTAATGCGGTGTTGTACATTGTGGATATTGCTACCGGCAATCTGATTAAGAAAATTGATACCTTGAAGGGCATGGCGCAGGACCCGGCCGGACTGGGTCGGCCCAACGGTTTGAGTGCGCCCGCACCTGTTGATAGAGATGGTGATTTCATTGTCGATGTGGTTGTTGCCGGCGATTTATACGGTAATTTGTGGAAATTTAATCTTGTGAGTGCGGATCCAAATCAGTGGAGTATTGAATATGGGGGGCAGCCCTTATTCACAGCCACAGATGCAGGTGGAAATGCTCAGCCAATAACAGTCAGGCCTCAAGTCGGACGGGCACCCGAACCTGCCGGATCAATAAGTGTCGATCCGGATACAGGGCAATTTATTACCGATGCAACGACCGGTGAGTATGTTGTGGATGCGGCCAATGGAGAGCCACTGAATGGCTCGATCATTTATTTTGGTACTGGTCAGTTTTTTGAAGTCGGAGATACGATCCCGTTGGGCCAGACGACGCAAACGTTTTATGCGGTTTGGGATAAACAAATTCCTTTCGGCGATGCTGACGTCAGCGTTCCTCCTTTTAATCGTACGCATTTATTATCGCAGCAGATTTTTCAGGAATTTAATGCTAACGATGCTGATAACCCATTTGACGTCGATCTTCGAGTCACTACAAATCATGAAATCTTGTGGCATAGTTGCGCAGGCTTGCCTCCTTCTATTTGTGATCTGACACCTGATACTGATGGCAATCTGGTTGCGGATTATCTGGGGTGGAAAATGGACTTGATAAATGTGGAGGATGGAAATACTTTCAATGCTGGAGAAAGAATTGTATCGGCACCCATATTGAGAGCCGGTCGGATAATTTTTACTACTCTGGTTCCGGATCTGGATCCTTGCAACTCAGGAAGTACAGGGTGGCTGATGGAGGTTGAGGCTGAGAGTGGTTCGCGCTTAACTCTTTCTCCCTTCGATCTTAACGGAGATCTACTGTTCAATGGCAATGATTTTGTTGCAATTTCTGTGGGTGGTGGTGCAACAGAAAGCATACCGGTTAGTGGTAAAAGGTCGACAGTCGGTGTAATTTCTACTCCAGCAATATTGAGTGGTAGTGATCAACGTATTGAATATAAATATACCAGTGGTTCCTCAGGTAATATTGAAACCACAGTAGAAAATGCAGCGGGAAGTGTTGGTCGACTAAGCTGGCAGCAGCTTTTTGATTAAGGCGAGGGGTTGTTGATCCGATTCAGTAACAAAATAGCCAGAATGGCGGGTTTGAAATTCGGAAAAAAGAACCAAAACTGTGATTTTACTCAAGTGGTATAAGAATGGACTGTTAGCGCTGCGGAAGTACTTTTGTTTCTCCGACGGATGCAACGAATGTATTGGCTTCAATGATCGATTTTTCCATCGCTGTGATCAGACTGGCTATGTCCATGCCGATGGATCTGAGTTCATGATGTAAGGATGCGATAGCCTGAGCATTTAGGTTGTGTTTGAGAAACAATACCTGGTCAGTAAATGCTCCCAGGACGGGTGTTATCTTATCTTCGGCTTTATGCATTGCCTTGATCAGGCGAACGTAGTGTTGCCGTGTCAGTTTTAACTGTTTTCGACTGCTGTTACGCAAGCTTCTGCTGGAGTATTGTTCGAGTTCCTGTTGCCATTCATTGAATAATGCCTCGCTGACCTTTTCTACTGCGCGAATGCGATCATTGACACGTTTAGCCTGGTGTTGGCTGCAGTCAAGTTCATGTTTCATTTGACGATACTTTTCATCCAGATCACCATTTTCATAGTCTAAGATCAGGTGGAATTGCTGCAGCGCAGATTCGAATTGGGTTTTCGTGGTTTCCAGGCTGTCGCGGGCCTGTTCGACCCGATAAACGACCAGATCTCTTTTTTGACCACTGAACGATTCACGGGTGCGGAAATAAAATCCCCGGCATGTATTTACTATGTTGCCAAAAATGTGTGACACGGATGGGTAGAAGTGAGTCGTCGTCTGTTGAGTTCAATATGGACGATTGTAACCTTCTCAGGCATCGCTGTAAAAAGACTGGAATGGGTTTTTCTAACTGATTGGCTGATAAAGTATTAACGCATACGGTCAACTTTTATAAAAATCTTCATCGCTCGCTTTTGTTTCCCCCGGTAGCTGTGAGCAAGACCGCGACTATTGTTAATGCTGTCGTCATTTTGGCCAGCAAAATAGACCCACTGTCCCAGAGTTGCGCGTATCGTTGAATGTGCCGACTGGGTTTGAATCACGCCACCGCCTAATCGGTGGGCCCTGTTTGACCACGGTGCAATGTCTAATACTACATGGTTGCCCGCCAAACGAGGCGTTACTGCAAAACCGGTGGTGGCTTGTTTGTAGCGTATGCCTGCGGTTGGAGTGTTAAAGGGGCCGTAGCCGGAAACTTCAGGAACCGGAAATGCCTGACCGACTTGAATATGAGCGGCTTTTCCTTCTAAGGTTTGAATTTTTTGAGTCGTTCCACCTTCTTCTTTGGTGTCGGTTTGATAATAATTCCCTCTGAGGTTTATTGAACTATTGTGATTCGAAACCTGGCCATAAACAGTGGCTCGGGCATTCAATTCCGCGAGAGTACGCGTATTAGACTGCAAAACCGAAATTTGTAGTTGAGCAAGGCCTTTATCTAATTGGTCAATTAGTGAGTGGATTTCCTGAAGATTGTTAGCGGTGGTTTTAACAATCAGTTTGCTGCCGCTAGCAACTACGGTTCCACCTTTGCCAACGAAAGGTTGCACCAGAGTAACGATTTCTGTGGCTGGACGATTTTGCAGTTGAATGACATCAATGACCAGATCCTGCGCAGTTGCTGGCGGCATTGCGAAAGCAAGCAATGCAATGATTATATAAGCTGTAGTACTAGTGCTTCTTGTAGCAATCGTACGACTGATTATTCGTGGGTTGGGAGACATGAAGGATCTTTCCCTAAACTGAAAATGGTGGTTAAAATTAAAAGTTTTTAATAGCTGCAAATAAATTATAGCCCGTGCAGAAAATGTCTCCTATTCTTCGACGACATCGGTTGTATATCGAAATACCTTGATCGTATTGGACCAATAGGATGCTGGTAATCCGGTTTTTTGTTTTAGCTGGTTTAAAAATAGTTGTGGTTCAGGAAAAGTTTCCCACACGGAGGGCAAAAATGTACCGCGATGATTTTCCTGTTGCAGAATTAAGCCGTCTTTGCCGGGTTGTATTAGAGTAAGCAGCTCTTTTTCAGATTGAAATAACAAAGGTTCTGCAGGGCTTAGAACCGAAATATGGATTGTTAATTCATTCATTTCCTGCTCCGTGACTGGCGGAAACCTGGGGTCGCATAATGCGGAGGAATAAGCATTGTTTACAAGATTTTCCACCAATGGTTGGTGAGCCTGTAATGAACCGATACAGCCACGTAAAGCGCCCTGTTTGGTCAGAGTAACAAAGCAGGCCCCAATTTGCTTGATGTCCGGGTGAAATGTGTTGAGGTCTATAGATAATCGTGACCGGTTTTTTGTACCAAAAGAAATTGATGTTCTGGCCAGGTCAAGCAAGGTTTGACGGTGTGTATGGAAAATCATAAGTTAACCACGTAAGCACCGTATCCAACTACGCGGTCTCTTGAGCCAGCTGTATCCCCGGAATTCCGTAAGTCGATTGTGGCTGCTTTCAAACGACGTTTACGAAGTGAATGCAGCAAGCCATTGATGGCAATGCGACCACAGGCTGATTCGAATCCGATCGCATTCCAGTCTAACGCTTCGATCGCCTGGGATGTCGCAGTATCTAGTTTTTGTGCGCTTGAATAGTCATGATAATGGCTTAAATCTGAGCTGATAACGATGAGGGTGTGCTGGTCGCCCCAAACCCTGTCGATTACTTCACTGACTTCTTCAACAGCTCCATCCCCGGTAATGATGGGTAATAACTTGAAGTCACCCAGAACTTCCTGGAGGAAAGGTAGATGAACTTCGAGACTGTGTTCATGAGCGTGGGCCTTATCCAGAACATGCACGAAAGAGAGGTCTGCCAGCTGATTGCTGGTTTCCCGGTCGATGCTTACAGTGCCTAATGGGGTGGCATAAGCGTCAGCTCTGGTGACCGATAAACCTTGAAACCCAACCCGGTGGGACGGCCCGATTAATACAACTTTATTGATATGGTTGCCTGCGGAGTGGAGTCTGGTGTATGCAGATGCGGCAATGGGGCCGGAGTACATGTAGCCAGCATGAGGTGCGATGATTGCTTTGGGTATTTTCTTCGATGACTCAGCGTCGTTTAGATAATCATGTACCAGATTGCGAAGTTCATTCGGATCAGATGGATAGAAAGAACCTGCAACTGCAGCTTGGCGAATATTGTTCATGAGTTTATTAAATTAATGCGACCGGGTGTCGTAGTGTAAATTCATAAAATCAATGGCTTTATTTCTACAGTATACCTAAAGAATAGCGCTTCACTGAGAAACTCTGTCTGTACCGATAATATTACACGTATACTGTCTGCAGAAGTATATCCTGAATCTGTGACTTCAATGCGGATAACAGGGTGCAAGATATTGGTTTCACGGGGGAATAAAAATATCTTAGATTGACTTAACCGTTAAGAGGGTATTTTTTTACCGGAGTGGTATTAATAACTGATGCACTGAGCCGTAGTGAAGTCAGGGATTCAGGAAATAATCAGGCGTATTTTATCGAGAAGGCAGAATGGTTTTATCGGGCAATATCGTTTCTACGAATTATTGGACAAAGATTGAGGACGGTCGAATTCGGTGTGAATTGTGTCCACGCTTCTGCAAACTGAAAAAAGGCCAGCGTGGCTTGTGCTTTGTACGCGCCAATTATAATGACTCAATCGTATTGACCAGCTATGGTCGGTCAAGTGGGTTTGCGGTAGATCCAATTGAAAAAAAACCGTTGAATCAGTTTTTGCCGGGTACACCGGTATTGTCTTTCGGGACTGCGGGGTGCAATTTGGCGTGTAAATTTTGCCAGAACTGGGATATTAGCAAATCACGCGAAATGGATACTTTGATGGATAGGGCAGAACCCGAATCGATTGCCTCTGCGGCATCTGACCTGGGTTGTAGCAGTGTGGCATTTACCTACAATGACCCGGTTATATTTCACGAATACGCGATAGATGTTGCTCGCGCCTGTGCAGAAATTAACATACGGTCGATTGCGGTGACCGCGGGTTATGTTTGCCCCAAGCCACGAGTGGAGTTTTACCGGCATATGGATGCTGCGAATGTTGATTTGAAGGCGTTTAGCGAAGAGTTTTATCGCAAAGTTACAGGTTCCAGTTTGCAGGCGGTACTGGAGACTCTGGAATATATTGTTCAGGAAACCAATGTCTGGCTGGAAATTACCACTTTGTTAATACCCGGTGAGAATGACTCAATTCAGGAACTGGATCGTATGACACGCTGGATTGTTGATCATTTGGGTTCAAATGTACCGATTCATTTTTCTGCGTTCCATCCGGACTGGAAGATGCGTGATAAACCTCGTACACCTGTTGAAACACTTTTGAGGGCGCGTAACATAGCATTGGAAAACGGAATAAAATACAGTTATGTTGGTAACGTGCATAGTAAAGCAGCGGATAGTACATACTGTTCCAATTGTGGTGAATTGATTATTGGTCGTGATTGGTATCGCCTTTCCGATTGGAATCTTGATTCTTATGGCTGTTGTCTTTGTTGTGGCAGCAAGTGTGCAGGTGTTTTTGATGGTCCTCCCGGAAACTGGGGACGTACTCGACGTGCTGTCGATATGAGAAAATATAGTGATTGCTAGAATCTGACTTATAGAGTGATCCAGGTACGCATTGTCAGACTGTGGAACGGATCACAAATTTGATCTAGGACGAAGTGTAGTGGTGTGGGATAATGCAGGGTGAGTACTGTCCTCGGACAGTTTACGAAGTATGTATGACGGGTATTTATTTTCGGGATAATTAATGGACGACAACAGAAAAAAAGCACTGGGCGCTGCGTTGATGCAGATAGAGAAGCAGTTTGGCAAAGGGTCGGTCATGCGAATGGGTGATATTGCCTCTACCCGGGATATCGAGGTGGTTTCTACAGGATCTTTGTCTCTGGATTTGGCGCTGGGCTGCGGTGGTTTGCCGAGAGGCCGGGTGGTGGAAATATATGGTCCTGAATCTTCCGGGAAAACGACTTTAACTTTGGAAGTTATTGCTCAGGCACAAATTGCAGGAGGAACCGCTGCATTTGTTGATGCTGAGCATGCTTTAGATCCGCAGTACGCGGAAAAAATTGGTGTAAACGTCGACGAGTTATTGGTCTCTCAGCCAGATACCGGTGAGCAAGCACTGGAAATTACTGATATGCTGGTTCGTTCAGGGGCGGTTGATATAATCGTCGTCGATTCCGTAGCAGCGTTGACACCCAAGGCGGAAATCGAAGGTGAAATGGGAGATACGCATGTAGGATTGCAGGCCAGATTAATGTCTCAGGCCCTGCGGAAATTGACGGCGAATATTAAACGCTCCAACACACTGGTTATATTCATTAATCAAATCAGAATGAAAATCGGTGTTATGTTTGGTAGCCCGGAAACGACAACCGGGGGTAATGCACTAAAATTTTATTCTTCTGTGCGACTTGATATACGTCGCATAGGCGCAATAAAAAAAGGCGACGAAGTGGTGGGTAATGATACCCGTATTAAGGTCGTAAAAAATAAAGTCGCACCACCCTTCAGGCAAGCGGAATTCGAAATTTTGTACGGTGAGGGTATCTCCCGTGAAGGTGAATTGATCGACCTCGGCGTAAAACATGGATTTATTCAAAAGTCGGGTTCCTGGTACAGTTTTCAGAAAGACCGAATTGGTCAGGGTAAGGAAAATGTCAGGGAGTTTTTGAAGGAAAATCCAAAAATTGCGCAGCAACTCGATAGTGATATTCGCAACCAGGTTTTTGGTATTACCGACAAAAAAAAATCCAAGGAACTCGAAACTTAGTACGTTCTGGCCCACTAATTATCGCATTCAATTGCTGAGAGAACGGGGTTGGAATCTTTGGAACGGGCTGAACACTTAAAATCTATTTGTTTACGCCTTCTGGCTCGACGTGAACACTCAGCTTTGCAGTTAAAGTTGAAATTAAAAAAACGTGGCTATGATGGTATTGAAGTTGATCGGGTTATTGAGCAACTGTCAACTCAGGGTTTACAGTGTAATAAGAGATTTGCCGAAGACTATTGCCGATACCGCGTGGCTCGTGGATACGGGCCGTTACGTATTCACCAGGAACTGCGCGAACGGGGGGTTTCAGAATCTGTAATTGGTCAGTGTTTATCGGAGTTGAATGATAGTTGGCATGAAGTGATTGCGGTGGAATTTAGAAAAAAACAAAAGAAAAATTTCTTGCAGAGTGACGATAGTTTACTCAAAACGATTCGATTTTTGGCGCGGCGTGGGTTTACTTCCGAGCAGATCAGGAAAGTGCTTGACGGGTACTCGGCTTCGTCGGTTATAGATCGGGTGTAAGTGGCCAGGGTGTCAATTTAACTTATCAAGAATTAATTTCCCTCGCGTGGATAGATTCCAAAACAAGTAGTGAATTATGCAAAAAATGTCCAGCGCTGATTTGCGCGCTGCCTTTCTGTCTTACTTCGTTGAGCATGGGCATGAATATGTGCCTTCGGGTTCTTTGGTACCCGCCAATGATCCTACGTTGCTGTTTACCAATGCAGGGATGGTGCAATTCAAAGACTATTTTCTGGGGCGTGAGTCCAGAGACTATCAGCGGGCGGTATCTACTCAAGCTTGTGTTCGTGCAGGTGGAAAGCACAATGATCTTGAGAATGTTGGTTATACAGCAAGGCATCACACATTTTTCGAAATGCTTGGGAATTTCAGTTTTGGCGATTATTTTAAAGTTGAAGCCATTCGTTATTCATGGCAATTTTTGACCCAGGTATTAAAGATACCCTCCGAGCGTTTGTGGGTTACGGTATTTGAGACCGACCATGAAACCGCGGATATTTGGCTGCAGCAAATTAAAATAGATCCTTCGAGGTTTTCCAGATTGGGCGCAAGCAGCAATTTCTGGTCTATGGGTGAAATTGGTCCTTGTGGTCCGTGTACCGAGATATTTTATGATCACGGTGCAGAGATTTCAGGTGGTCCTCCGGGTTCCGTGGATGAAGACGGTGATCGTTACGTGGAAATCTGGAATTTGGTTTTCATGCAACATGAGCGATCCAGGGATGGTGGATTGACTGATTTAGCCAAACCTTCAGTGGATACGGGTATGGGCCTGGAGCGTCTTGCTGCTGTTTTGCAGGGAGTACATAATAATTACGATACAGATTTATTCCGTGATCTGATATTTGAGGCTGCGCAGTTGGCCAATATCAGCGATTTGAAGAACAGTTCTTTGAGAGTGGTCGCGGATCATATTCGCTCCTGTGCCTTTTTGATTATGGATGGGGTTGTTCCATCTAATGATGGACGCGGCTATGTGCTACGCAGAGTTATCAGACGAGCGATCAGACACGGATACCAATTGGGAATTCACGAGTTATTTTTTTACAAACTGGTTCAGCCTTTATGTAATCAGATGGGGGAAGTATTTCCTCGCCTGGTATCGTCACGCAGTCAGATTGAAACGGTATTGCAAAAAGAGGAGGAGCGGTTTGTAGAAACTCTGGGTCAGGGTATGAAAATACTGGAGGCCTGTGTAAGCGGTTTAAAAAGCGGGAATATACCTGGAGAAACAGTATTTTTGCTTTACGATACCTATGGGTTTCCGGTGGATTTGACTGCTGATTTTGCACGTGAACGCAGGCTGGGCATCGATTTTCAAGGTTTTGAAGAGGCAATGGATGCGCAGAAACAACGAGCAAGAGCCGCAAGTCGTTTTCAAATGGATGCAGAGTCTGAAATCCAACTTGAAGTGGAAACAGAATTTTGTGGTTATCAGGAATTAACATTAACGACCGAAATTGTCGCGATAGTACAAGATGGACAAACAGCACCCGGCCTGACTAAAGGCAGCGAGGGTTTATTGGTTCTAAAGCAGACGCCATTCTACGCTGAATCTGGTGGGCAGGTTGGTGATGTTGGGTTGATCACGACCCGGGCAGGAACATTCGCGGTCTCCGATACAAGAAAACAGGCAAACGGGGTCATTGTTCATTCGGGAGTTGCAACGGTTGGGGCGTTGTCTGTTGGGGAAGAGTGTACCGCAATTGTTGATTCCGATATTCGCACGGCGATCACCTTAAATCACTCGGCAACTCATTTGTTGCATGCTGCGTTGCGCCAGATTTTGGGAGACCATGTTGGGCAAAAAGGCTCATTGGTTGATAGTCAGCATTTAAGGTTCGATTTTTCGCATTTCGCTCCATTGTCGATTGATGAGCTTAAGGAAATAGAAAAACTGGTCAACCAGCAGATTCGGAGTAATTCAGAAGTGACCGCTGAAACTATGAATAAAGACGATGCCTTGAAAGTGGGTGCAATGGCGCTTTTTGGCGAAAAATATGGGAATGAGGTTCGGGTATTGAGAATAGGCGAGTTTTCTACAGAGTTATGCGGTGGAACTCATGTTAACCTGTCCGGAAATATTGGCTACTTTAAGATTATTAGTGAAACCGGCGTTGCAGCTGGAGTAAGGCGCGTGGAAGCAGTGACAGGAATCCGGTCCGCGGAATGGGTAGGGCAGTGTGAAGAGATTTTACAGAGATTATCCAGTCAGGTGAAAGGTGGGCGTGATAATCTGGAGGATAAAGTTTCTCAGATTATTGATAAAAATCGTACACTGGAAAAGCAACTGGAACGTCTGAAAGCAAAACTTGCAAGCACTGTTGGCGGAGATTTATCTTCCGAAGCTGTTGATATAAAAGGGGTAAAAGTTCTGGCAGCCAAGTTGGATGAGGTTGATTCCAAATCCATGCGTGATACTGTAGACCAGCTTAAAAACAAACTTGGAAAAGCCGTTATTGTCTTGGCGACGGTTAATGGTGGACGAGTTGCGCTGATCGCTGGAGTCACGAAAGATTTGGTCGGTGATCTTCATGCCGGGGAGCTGGTGAATTCAGTCGCCTCGAAGGTTGGAGGAAAAGGAGGAGGGCGGCCTGATTTGGCTCAGGCGGGTGGCTCTGATCCTTCGCAATTAGATGCTGCAATGGCAGGAGTGAGTGATTGGGTTCGCTCTAAGCTTGACTGAGATTTTGTTTTGTATCGGTAGTTTGATTCATGGCTTTATATATATTTAAATTTGGTGGTACTTCCGTCGGTACAATTGAGCGGATTAAGCAAGTTGCGGATAAAGTTATTGAGGCGCATCGTCGCGGTGACCAAATTGTGGTTGTTGTGTCGGCGATGAGTGGTGAAACTAACCGCCTGGTTGGTTTAGCGCACGAGATTCAAAAACAGCCGGATGCACGACAGATGGACGTATTACTATCAACCGGAGAACAGGTTACAATCGCACTTCTTAGTATGGCAATTATCAATCAGGGTGTTCCGTCAGTATCGTATACCGGGGCTCGCGTTCGAATAGTAACGGATGATACTCATTCTAAGGCAAGAATTGAAAAGATAGACACAGACAGGATTTACCATGACCTTGGGCAAGGAAATATCGTTGTTGTAGCGGGTTTTCAGGGGGTGTCCGCAAGCGGGCAAATAACAACTCTGGGACGTGGTGGGTCAGATACAACGGCAGTTGCTCTGGCGGCAGCGTTAAAGGCCGACGAATGTAGAATATTTACCGATGTTGACGGAGTCTATACGACTGATCCCAGAGTTGAGCCCAAAGCCAGGCTCCTGGATAGGATTACTTTTGAAGAAATGCTGGAGATGGCCAGTCTGGGTTCGAAAGTGTTGCAAATCAGAGCGGTTGAATTTGCCGGTAAGTATAATGTTGCTCTTCGCGTACTGTCATCATTTGGTGAGGGACAGGGTACGCTGATTACTTATGAGGATACCCAGATGGAAAAAGCATTGGTCTCGGGAATTGCATTTAACCGGGATGAGGCGAAAGTGACAATAGAAGGTGTACCGGATAAGCCGGGTATAGCATCCAATATTCTGGGTCCTATTGCTGATGCCAATATCGAAATTGACATGATTATTCAGAATGTTGCAGAGGATGTAACTGCGGATTTTACTTTCACGGTGCATCGGAACGATTATCGGCGAGCGTACGCAATTCTGGAAAATATTTGTGAATCATTGGGTGCCAGAAAGGTCACAGGGGATGAACAAATAGTGAAAGTATCGCTGGTCGGTGTGGGTATGCGTTCCCATGCAGGTATTGCGAGTACAATGTTCAGATCTTTAGCGGGCGAAGGTATAAATATTCGAATGATTTCGACGTCGGAAATAAAAATCTCGGTGGTTGTCGATGAAAAATATCTGGAGTTAGCCGTGCGCACGCTCCACGATGCATTTGACCTGGATCAAGTGCCTGTCAATACAGTAGAGTGATATTCCATAAACTTGGATTAATGTTATACTTGTTGGTTGATGTAGTAATTTTAATTTTAGTTAGCTAAGTACGTGGTTGCGCTATAACGCAATTTACTAAATTTAGGGATATGAGGCAATTTTATGCTTATTTTGACGCGGAGAGTAGGTGAAACCTTAATGGTTGGTGATGACGTAACTGTTACTGTTCTGGGGGTTAAAGGGAATCAGGTGCGTATTGGGGTTAACGCACCCAAAGAAATTGCCGTTCATAGAGAGGAAATTTATGAACGGATAAAAATGGAGCAAGCTGCTCAAGTTGATAATGAAGATAACTGATTCGTCAGTGAACCCGTAGTTTGATATGATTATGTCACGGTTCAGTACCCTCTGGCTTATAGGGTAGTCGTCTCTTGCATTGTTATTGAAAAATGGGTCGTTAGTCCTTCTGTATGCAGCGGATGATATTACTGATTGCTTCGAAAATCTGACAGCGCACCTTGGTTGGAATGTTATTCGCGTCGGACTGCTAATAATACTTCGTCAGTGTCGTATTGGCGCACAGGGCAAGTCGCTGATCGCAGGCTGGTGGGCCATTTAAGTGATTGTAAGGAGCGAGGTTTTAATAAAATGCGAAAGATTGACGCAGGATTATTGTTTGTC